>NZ_JBITDL010000003.1:0-385953 GCF_044454225.1 Streptomyces sp. NPDC051563 | reverse complement strand
TCGCCACCATGCACAACCTCGCCATGACACGGTGAAACAGCAGGTCAATCACCACTCCGGCCTGCATAAGACGGACCTTCTGAAACAACCTTTAGGACGGGCCTTCGTGCGACGGCGGACGGACTAGGCGGCGGGGGCCACCGGGAGGGAGAGGACGTACATGAACGCGAAGGCGAGCACGCCGATGGCGGCGACGACCACGGCGGCCCAGGACACGGAGCGGACCCAGGTCGGCAGGGTGCGGCCGGGGGCGCCGAAGGCCGGGCGGGCCAGCACGAAGACGGCGATGAGCAGCGCGATCGTCGACAGGACGCCGTTGACCAGGGCGGTCATGTGCCAGGCGTTGCCGTACAGCGCCTCGATCTTGGCCTCGGTGGTGGTGGCGGTGGCGGAGCTGATCTGGCCCTTCAGGGTCTCCCGCTCGCCGATGATGCGGGAGGTCCAGCTGCCGCTGAGGGCGACCAGGCCGAGACCGGCGGCGACGATCGCGGAGGCTCCGGAGGCGACACCACTGCTCTGCTGCTCTTCGGCCTCGGCGTCGAGCTCGTCGAGCTCCTCGTCGAGGTCGGTGGCGAGCTCCTCGCCCGGCACCTCCTGCGCGACGGCGGTGTCCGCGGCGGCCGGGGCGGTCGTCTCGTCGGTGGCGGCCTTCTTCAGGTCGGCCGGGGAGTCCGCCTCGGGAGCGGTCGGGGCGGGGGTCTTGGTGGTGTCCATGCGGGGCACCGTAGGCGGCTTTTCTGAGAGGTTTCTGAGAATCCGTCCGAACGGCGTGCGGGGCCGCGCCCCGGCCCTGCGGCGGACTCGGGGCGGGGCGCCGTCGCACGGGCGCTGGCGGTGCTACGCGGAGCTGGCCGCGGACCACTCGTCGGCGAGGATCGCCCAGATCTCGGTGTCCTGGCGGACGCCTCGGTGCAGGTGGTTCTGGCGCATGACGCCTTCACGGGTCATGCCCAGGCGCTCGGCCACCGCGAGGCTCTTCTTGTTGCCGGAGGCGGCGTGCCATTCGATGCGGTGCATGCCGCGCTCACCGAAGGCGTAGTCGATCAGGACCCGGCAGGCCTTGGTCACCAGGCCGCGGCCGGCCGCGTCGGGCTCCAGCCAGCAGCCGATCTCGCAGTTGCCCGTCCCCGCGTCGAAGGCCGGGAAGAGCACCCCGCCGACGAGGGTGCCGTCGAGCCTGATCCCGAAGAACCGCGCGCCGTCCTCCCCCGCCGTGAGCGCGTACTTGGCCAGCAGGGCGCGGGCGGACTCCAGGTCGCAGGACCGGTCCGGGAAGCCGACGTACTGGCCGATGAACGCGCGGCCGCGTTCGATGTGGGCGAAGAACTCCTCGGCGTGCCGGGCCTCCAGCGGGAACAGCTGGGCGTCGTCGGCGAGGTCTATCGAGAACATGCGCGTTCTTCCTTGGGTAGCGAGCGGCGGGTGGCCGGATTACCGGGAGGTGGTCGCGGGCTCGGCCGCGTCCTCGCTCGTGACGGGGTCCGTGCCGGGCCGTTGCAGGGGAAGTTTCGCATGCGGGCGGCGTTCCGGGGGCTCGATGCTGATCCTCGGGAGCCGGCGGTCCAGCCAGGCCGGCAGCCACCAGTTGGCTCCGCCGAGCAGGTGCATCAGGGCCGGGACGAGGAGGGTCCGCAGGACGAAGGCGTCGAGGGCGACGGCCACGGCGAGCGCGATGCCGAACATGGCGATGAGCCGGTCGCCGCTGAGCACGAAGGCCAGGAAGACCGAGATCATGATGACGGCCGCCGAGTTGATCACCCGGCTGGTCTCGGCGAGGCCGACGCGCACCGCCCGCTTGTTGTCGCCCGTCTCCAGCCATTCCTCGTACATCCGGCTGACGAGGAAGACCTGGTAGTCCATGGACAGCCCGAAGAGCACCGAGACCATGATCACGGGGAGGAAGGGCTCGATCGGCCCCGCGCTGCCCAGCCCGAGCGGTTCGCTGCCCCAGCCCCACTGGAAGACGGCGACGACGACTCCGAAGGAGGAGGCGACGGCGGCGACGTTCATGGCGGCCGCCTTGACCGGAATGCCGATGGAGCGGAAGGCCAGCAGCAGGAGCACGCAGCCGAGCGCGATGACCACCCCGACGAAGAGCGGCAGTTTGCCGACGATGACCTCGGCGAAGTCGTCGTACCCGGCGGTCACGCCGCCGACGTGGACCTGCAGGGAGGTGTCGTGGCCGGCCCGCGGGATGACGTCCTCGCGCAGCCTGTCGACCAGCTCGCTCGTGGCCCGGGACTGCGGCGCGGAGTCCGGTACGACGGTGACCACGGCGGTGTCGCCGCTGCGGTTGAAGACCGCCGGTCCTGCCGCGGCCACGCCCCTGGTCGTACGGATCGACTCGGCCAGCGTGTCCACGGCGGCCCGGTCGCCGGCCCCGCCGACGCGGGCGACCACGGTCAGCGGGCCGTTCGTCCCCGGGCCGAAGCCCTCCGCGAGCAGGTCGTATGCCTTCCGGGTGGTGGACGCGGCCGGGTTGTTGCCCTGGTCGGAGGTGCCGAGGTGCAGGGAGAGCGTGGGCAGCGCCAGCACCGCCATGACCACCGCGGCGACCAGGCCGAGCAGCTTCGGGTACCGCTCGACGAAGGCCGACCAGCGGGCGGCGAAGCCCGTCACCGCCTCGGGCAGCGGCCCCTCGGCGGCCAGCTTGCGGCGCTCGCGGCCGGACAGGGCGCGCATCCCGATGTACGAGAGCAGCGCGGGCAGCAGGGTCACCGAGGCGGCGACGGTCAGAACCACGGTGAGGGAGGCGGCGATGGCGACGCCGTTGAGGAATCCCAGCCGGAGCACCAGCATGCCGAGCAGCGCGATGCAGACGGTGGCCCCGGCGAAGACCACGGCCCGGCCGGTGGTGGCGACGGCGCTCTCGGCGGCCTCCGCGACCGGGAGTCCGCGCTTGAGGCCCTTGCGGTGGCGGGTCACGATGAACAGCGCGTAGTCGATGCCCACCCCGAGGCCCACGAGGGTGCCGAGCATCGGAGCGAAGTCGGCGACCGGCATGGCGTGGCCGAGGAGGGTGATGCCGAAATAGGCGGTGCCCACGCTGACCAGGGCGGTCGCGATGGGCAGCAGGCTGGCCGCTAGCGATCCGAACGCCAGGAACAGCACCACCGCGGCGATGGCCACCCCGATGACCTCGGCGAGGTGCGCGGAGGGGGCCTCGGTGAGGCCGATGGCGCGCCCCCCGAGCTCGACCTGGAGCCCGTCGGCCTGGGTCACCGGGTTCCGCGCGGCGTCGACGACGGCCTTCGCCTCGCCCTTCGGCACCGAGTCGGCCTGCCGGTCGAAGGTGACCACGGCGTAGGCGGTACGCCCGTCGGGGCTGATCCGGGCCCCGCTGTCGGGCCCGGGACCGTAGGGACCGGCCACCGATCCGACACCGGGCAGCCCGGCTATGGAGTCCAGCGCCCGCGTCATGCGCTCCTGCACGGCCGGCGTCCGCACGCTCTGCCCGTCGGGAGCCCGCCACACGACGGTGTCGGTATCGCCGCCCTGCCCGTGGAACCCCTCCCGCAGCAACGCGTGCGCCTTGGCGGACTCGGTGCCGGGGACCTCGTAGTCGTTGGAGAACGCCGTCCCGGCGCCGACCGCGGCAGCGGCGGTCCCGCCGAAGGCGAGGAGCCAGATCAGAACGGCAACGAGTCGGTGCCGCATGCACCAGCGTGCGAGGGCTGACAACGGACGGGCTCCCTGGTGGTTCGGATCCTCACCGGGGAACGGCCCGTCGGGAAGAACACGTGAACACTGAAACTGAACGCCGGGTTGGGCGTGGGGCTGGCGTGGGGCTGGGCGTGGGGTGGGTTGGGCGTGCGGTTGCCCTGGTCTGAGCGGGTTGGTCTACACCTCCACGATCGCAGCGTGGCGTGATCGTTGGCGGCCTACGTGGGCAGCGTCACAGGCGTTCGGGCAGGTGCGGGACCATGGTCACACCGGGTTCGGAGCGGAGGTCCGGCCGGACTGGTCGTCGGGCTCTGCGGCGGGTGCTTCGTCGGGCACTTCGGCGGGTGCTTCGGCGGGTGCTTCGGCGGATGCTTCGTCGGCTCGGTAGCCCGGCAGCGAGGGCCAGCGCACGGTGAGCACCACCGAGTCCTCCTCCGCGTACCAGGAGTGGTCGACTCCGCGTCCCCACACGACGTAGTCCCCCTGTTCGGCCAGGACGACGTTCCGGCCGGGGAACTCCAGCCGGAACCGGCCGCTGATCAGCACCTGCAACGCCGTACGGGACTCCCCGTGGACCCAAGCGGCCCGCTCCTCACCCTTGGGGTGGACGCCCCACTTGATCTCCACGTCCTCGCTGTGGCGGGGATCGCCGGGCTCCTTGAAGTGCCCCAGCAGCCAGCCCCGGTCGACGGCGGCGTCGGGGGCGGCCTTGCCGGTGTAGATCGAGGGGTGGGTGGGGTGGGTCGGGTGGGTGTGGTCGTTCACGGGGTGAGGTTAATGCAGTTGTCGGACCCGTCGGCGGCTGGTGAGCTGGCCGGATGACCATGGATCCAGATGCCCTGCTGAAGGTGCGCGCCGAGTTCGACACCGTGATGCGCCGAGAGGCCCGGCCCGACACCAGTGACGCGCGCGTGGAACGAGCCGGCCCGGTCGTACGGCAGATCGCGCCCGGTCCCGGAGGGAACACGGTGCTCTGGTCGGACCTCGACGAGCGCACCGCGGATGCGGTGATCGCGGAGCAGGTGGCGTTCTTCAGGGAGCTGGCCGATCGGGGCGAGGTCCCGTCGGCGGAGTTCGAGTGGAAGCTGTACGGCCACGACCGCCCCGCCGACCTCGGAGACCGGCTGCGCGCGGCCGGCTTCGTGGCGGAGCCCGCGGAAACCCTCCTGGTCGGGCGGGTGGCGGACCTCGCAGCCTTGCCGGTGGAGCCACCGGAGGGCATCACCCTGCGGGTGGTGACCGACGAGGCGGGCGTCGACCTGATGATGCAGGCCCACCGCCACGCCTTCGGCGCGGATCGCCCCCGCATCAAGGACCTGATGCTGAACCTCCTGAGGGACGAGCCGGACACCATCGAAGCCGTCGTCGCGATGGCGGGCGACACCCCGGTGAGCGCGGCCCGGATGGAAATGCGCCCGGGAAGCCCCTTCGCCGGCCTGTGGGGCGGCGGCACGGTCCCGGAATGGCGAGGCCACGGCATCTACCGCCTCCTGGTCGCCCACCGCGCCCGCGTGGCAGCGGAGCGAGGCATCCGCTACCTCCAGGTCGACGCCTCGGAGGACAGCCGCCCGATCCTGCAACGGCTGGGCTTCGACGTCCTGGGCGTGACGGTGCCCTGGGTTTGGGAGGGGTAGGGGGAGGGGGGGGTTGGGGAGGTGGGGAGGTGGGGAGGTGGGGAGGTGGGGAGGTGGGGAGGTGTTGGTCGGGGGTGGGTGGCTGGCTTGGGCTGCGGGTTGGGCGGGGGCGTTGACAGGGCCCGGTGGGATCCCGGCAGTCCAGTGTCCTTTCGGTGCGGGCCGGTCCCTCAAGGGCGCTCCCTGCGGTCGCGTCGCTTCGCGATGGCCTTCGGCCACCCTTGACCGACCGGCCCACCCCGAAACGCCACAAGACTTCCGGGATCCCCCCGGGGAACGGCCGGGAGGGAGGAGAGGGAGGAGCGGCCATGCTTCAGATCCGCAGCCCCCTTCGGCCCGTGGGCATCTGGACACGGCCCCGGCAGGACCGTGACCTCAGCCGGAATGGACGCGCGGGGCGATCAGAGCATCCAGGGCCGGGCGTCTGGACACCCTTCCCGTGACCGTCGACCGCCACCCCGAGCGCAAGGTGGACGAGGAAGACCTCAGGGTCGGGGGGCGCGACAGATCGCTACACACTCCCACTCGGCTCAGCGACTACCGACCGCCCGTGGCCGATGCAGCCGACCTAGCGGACTAGCGGACTAGCGGATCTAGCCGACCTCATCGATAGAGGGGAGCGGGCGGTACCTGCCCATGTGGGGGGGAAGGTACCTGCGCATGTGGGGGGGGACGGTACTTGTATGTGTGGGGGGTCAGGAATTGGTGTTGAGGAAGCCGATGGTTACGGCGCCCCACCAGCAGAGCTGGGAGACGACGGCGGTGGCGCCGCCCCAGAGCAGGAGGCGGGGTGTGGCGGCGGGGGCGGCGGACAGGCGGTGGCCTAGGAGGCCGGCCTGGAGACCGTTGAGGGTCAGGAGGGCGACGAGCCCGAGCTTCGCGAGGGTGAGGGGCGACTTGAGGTCGGGCTCCAGCATCATGCCGCTCACGATGAGGCCACCGAGTCCGGCCCAGATGGGTATATGGAGCCTGGACGTCGCTCCGACCACCTCGGCGAGCGTGCAACGCCTCGTGGCCCACAGCAGACCGTAGTAATCCGCGGCCAGAACAGCGCCGAAGCCGACGACGAGCGAGGCGAGGTGCGCGAAGAGCGCAGCGGTGTGCAGCGCCGGGTCGGTCTTCATGTGAACGGAAATCCACAGACCGGCCGGAAGAACGACCATCGCCCCAAGCCCCGCGGCCACGACCGTCCACCAAGAGTCGTACAGGCGGATAGGACGAGCAGACAGATCAGCGGCAGGGGACGACATGAGGATGCTCCGAGGGCAGTGCGGCCGCGAGGGCGACCTGGGCGAGGTAAGGCTTACCTAAACTCCCCCACACGTCAAAACCCGTCCACAGCCCAAGACGCCCACCCAAGCCCGAGACGAGTCCCTTAGTCGTACCCAAACCCTCGTACGCGCCCATACCGCTATAACCGCCGAGATCGGCCCATTAAGAGTCAATCCATGTACATCGGCCACGGGCGGTCGGTAGTCGCTGAGCCGAGTGGGAGTGTGTAGCGATCTGTCGCGCCCCCCGACCCTGAGGTCTTCCTCGTCCACCTTGCGCTCTGGGTGGCGGTCGGCGGTCACGGGAAGGGTGTTCAGACGCCCGGCCCTGGATGCTCTGATCGCCCCGCGCGTCCATTCCGGCTGAGGTCACGGTCCTGCCGGGGCCGTGCGTGGATGCTCACCGGCCGGAGCAGGGCTGCGCATCTTCGGCGTGGCCGCTCCTCCCTCTCCTCCCTCCCGGCCGTTCCCCGGGGGGATCCCGGAAGTCTTGTGGCGTTTCGGGGTGGGCCGGTCGGTCAAGGGTGGCCGAAGGCCATCGCGAAGCGACGCGACGAAGGAGCGCCCTTGAGGGACCGGCCCGCACCGAAAGGACACTGGACTGCCGGGCTCCCCCCGGACCCTGTCAACGCCAAGGACCGGCCCGCAGCCCAAGCCCCCCACCCCGATTCGCATCGCCTCCCCCACCTCCCCAACTCCCCACCCCCCTACGCCGCCAGCTCGATCCCCCTCCGGGTCAGCTTCAGGGTGTACACCGTGTCCCTGCTGAGCAGGCGGCTCACGCCTGTCGCCAGGGCCACCGCCAGCATGAAGGGGGCTATCAGGGTGTATTCGCCGGTCAGTTCGACCATGATGACCACCGCCGTGATCGGGGCGCGGGCGCTGCCTGCGAAGACGGCTGACATGCCGACCAGGGCGAAGGCGGGGGCGTTGGCCGGGGAGGTCGCGAGGCCGAAGGCCGCGCCGAGGGTGGCTCCGATGAAGAGGGACGGGGCGAAGACTCCGCCCGAGCCGCCGATGCCCATCGTGGTGCTCGTGGCAAGGATCTTGCCCAGCATCAGGAGCAGCAGCAGGCCCAGGGCGTACTTCCCGTGGACCGCGCCCTCCAGGACTGGATAGCCGACTCCGTACATCTGGGGCAGGGCGAGCAGGATCAGGCCGAGCAGTAGTCCGCCGACCGCGGGGCGCAGCCATTCCGGGCCGCGCCACAGTCGGTCGCACAGGTCCTCGGCCACGTAGAGGAAGCGCGTGAAGCCGATGCCGACGGTTCCGGCGAGGACGCCGAGGGCGGCGAAGAGGAGGTACTGCGCGGGGTGTCCTACGTGCATCGCCTCGAGGACCAGGAACGGCCGGTCGCCGAAGACCGCGCGGGCGATGGCGCAGGCCGTGACGGAGGCGAGGGCGAGGTAGCCGAAGGTGCGGGAGGACCAGCGGCGGAGGATGAGTTCCATGGCGAACACGACACCGGCGAGCGGTGCGTTGAAGGTCGCCGCGATGCCGCCGGCCGCGCCGCAGGCGAGGAGCAGTTTGGTGTGTTCCTCGTTGGACTTCAGCAGCCGCCCGAGGGTGGAGCCGAGTGCCGCGCCGATCTGGACGATGGGGCCCTCGCGGCCGACGGAGCCGCCGCCGCCGATGCAGAGGGCGGAGGCGAGGGATTTGACGGCGGCGACGCGGCCCTTGATCTGTCCGCCGTTGTGGGCGACGGCCAGCATGACTTCCGGGACCCCGTGGCCCCGGGCCTCGCGCGCGTAGCGGTGGACGAGCGGGCCGTAGACGAGTCCGGCGGCGACGGGGGCGAGCAGGACGAAGTACGGCCCGAGGAGGGGTACGCCGGGGTGGGCGGCGTGGCCGGCTGCCGCGTAGTCGGCGTGGCCGGAGAGCAGCTCCGTCGCTCCGATCACCATCCACCGGAAGAGCACGGCTCCGACGCCCGCTCCGATGCCGATGAGCAGCACGGGACCGAGGGCCTTCAGGTGGGGGATGTGGGTGGTACGGGTCATGCGGGTCATGCGGGTGATACAGGTGGTGCGGGTACGACTTTGCGGCATATGTTCACTTTAGGAACAAAAAACGGGACGCGGGTAGGGGCGAACGCCTTCCACCCCCCGGGACCAACGGGGCAAGATCTCAGCCATGGCTGCAACAGAACCCGATCACCGCGTCGGCCCGCCCCTCACCGGGGGCGAGCGCGAGACGCTCCGCGCGTACCTCGACTTCCACCGGGCCACCCTCGCCTGGAAGTGCGAGGGCCTCACCGACGAGGAGCTGCGCCGCCAGTCGTCCCCGCCCTCCACGCTGTCCCTGCTCGGGCTGGTGCGGCACATGGCGGAGGTGGAGCGGCACTGGTTCCGGCGCACCTTCGGCGGGGCGGACGTCCCTCACCTGTGGTCGGACACCCACGACTTCCAGGCCGCCTACGACGCCTCCGGCTCGACCCGCGCAGAGGCCTTCGCGGCCTGGCGGGCGGAGGTCGAGCACGCCCGCACGGTGGAGGCGGCCGCCGAGTCACTGGAGGTGACGGTGCGCGTGGAGAAGTGGGAGGAGGACGCTTCGCTGCGCCTGCTCATGCTGCACATGATCCACGAGTACGCCCGCCACAACGGGCACGCGGACTTCCTCCGCGAGGCCGTCGACGGAGCCACGGGCGCCTGAGGCCGACCCGGACACCCGGACACCCGGCAGCCAACTCGACCCACCACAAACGGAGTTCGCCCACACCCCCACCGCAGCCGGAACTTGACCGCCACCCACTCGCGCCGGGAAGCTGATCCCCACTCAAACAACCAGCGCTGGGGGGAAATTGACCAGCCAGAATCTGCACATCGGGCCGGACTCGGCAGCAGACCGCTACCGGTTGCTCCGGTCCATCGGGCGCGGCGGGGAAGCCGTGCTCTATCTCGCCGAGATAGAGCTCGCGGGAGGATCCGAGCCCGTCGTGGTGAAGGTGCTCGACTCCAAGACCACGATCACCCCGGACGTCTTCGACCGGATCAGCCAGAAGTGGAACGAGCAGGCCGAACTGCTGCGCTTCGTCCACCGGCCGGGTGTCGTGGGCGTACGCGAGCATTTCGAGGGACCGCCGATCCACCGGCCCGGGGAGTCGTCGACGCTGACCGGCCGGGCCCTGGTCCTGGTCATGAACCACGTCGACGGCCTCGACCTGCGCGACTGGCGGGCCGAGCGGACCCTCGCCACGGCCGCCGAGCGGCGCGAGGTGATGCGCACGCTGGAACAGCTGGCCGACGTACTGGACTGGCTGCACTCGGGGAAGGCCACCCCCTCGGGGCGCCAGGTGATCCACGGTGACCTGTCGCCCGGCAACGTCATGGTCGACGCGCACGGGCAGGCCACGCTGGTGGACTTCGGCCTCAGCAAGCTGACCGCCGACCACCAGACGGCCGAGGTGTGGTTCACCCAGGGCTACGCGGCGCCCGAGGTCTTCGAGGGGAAGCGGACCCCGGGCGCGGACCGGTACGCCTTCGGGGCCATCGCGTACTTCCTGCTGAGCGGGGAATCCCCGCCCTCGACGCCCGAGTTGCTGGCGCACGCCCTGCTGCGGCTGCCGCAGTTCGCGGTGCTGGACGCGGAGCAGCGGGGGCGGATCGCCTCCATCTACGCCGCCGACCCGCTGAAGCGTCCGCTGAACCTGGCGGGCTGGATGAAGGACATCCGCCGCGCGGTGGTGTCCACGACCAGCTCCACCTCGCAGCGAGTGGTCCAGGACGCGGTGCCGGTGCCGCTCCCGGTCGCTCCCCCTGCCCTGCCCCCGACCGCTCCCCCGGTCCCTTCGGCGGCCCCGCCGAAGCCGGTGGTCCCGCCGCAGCAGCCGCCACAGCCGTCGGCGCAGCAGCCGCAGCAGCCGCCGCAGCAGCCATC
This sequence comes from Streptomyces sp. NPDC051563, assembly GCF_044454225.1. Taxonomy (NCBI): domain Bacteria; kingdom Bacillati; phylum Actinomycetota; class Actinomycetes; order Kitasatosporales; family Streptomycetaceae; genus Streptomyces; species Streptomyces sp. NPDC051563. Next base: position 375,509 of record NZ_JBITDL010000003.1, on the reverse strand, counting down.
CGTACCGGCAGCTGCCCCGGCCGTCCCTCCGGCAGGGCTCCCGGCGCAGCCGGTGGCCACCGCGCAGCCCGCCCAGCCCGTGTACGCGCCGCCGCCCACCGAGCCGGTGTACGCCCCGCCGCCCGTACAGGCGACCGTGCCGCCGGGATACGGCCCGGCGCCGGTGACCGTCTCCTCCTCCGAGGCGGCCCCTGCGCCGCCGCGCAAGCGGAAGCGGCGTACCGGGCTGGTGCTCGGGGCGGTGCTGGCCGTCCTGCTCGTCGCAGGCGGCGCGGTGGCCGGCGTAAAGCTGCTCGGGGACAAGGAGGACGCCGACGGCTCGAACACGGCGAGCGGCGGGGACAAGGGCGCCTCCTCCCCCGCGGTCCCCGAGAGCCCGACGCCCTCACCCTCGCCCAGTCCGTCGGCGTCGGCGTCCGAGTCCGATTCCCCGGCCACCCAGCCGACGGGGACCGGCTCGCCCCCTTCGGGGATCGCCCCGGACGTCAAGGCGGCCGACCTGACCGTCATGGGGCCCGTCAACGACGACCTGGGCGGATTCGACGTCGGACCCGCCAAGATCAACACCACGCAGTACGGGGCCGCGTTCATCCAGCAGAGCAGCTGCAACTTCGACGCGCAGACCGAGTTCGACCTCAACCGAGAGTGGAAGACGCTGGACTTCACCGCGGGCATCGACGACGGCTCGACGAACGAGAAGGGGCGGGTCACCATCTCGCTCGACGGCAAGCCCGCCGCCTTCTCCGAACTCGTCGAACTGGGCAAGCCGATCACCCGTACCGTGGACGTGAGCGGAGCCCTGCGGCTGCGCATCAAGGTGGACAAGGGCTGCGACAACGGCACGGTCGTCATCGCCGCTCCCCAGCTCAAGCGGTAGCGCCGGCAGGCCCGTACGCAGGCGGCCCCGCACCGGATCTCCGGTGCGGGGCCGCCGCGTACCTACGGGAGCGAGTCCGTCGACTACTCCGAAACGCCCAGGCGCTCCAGGATGAGCTCCTTGACGCGTGCGGCGTCGGCCTGGCCGCGGGTGGTCTTCATGACCGCTCCGACCAGTGCGCCGACGGCGGCGATCTTGCCGCCGCGGATCTTGTCGGCGATGCCCGCGTTGCCCGCGATGGCCTCGTCCACGGCCGCGCCGAGCGCGCCCTCGTCCGAGACGACCTTCAGGCCGCGCTTCTCGACGACCTCGTCCGGGGTGCCCTCACCGGCGAGCACGCCTTCGAGGACCTGGCGGGCCAACTTGTCGTTGAGCTCACCGGCCGCCACCAGGGCCGCGACGCGCGCGACCTGGACGGGGGTGATGGGCAGCTCGTCGACGACGACGCCCTGCTCGTTGGCGTTGCGCGCCAGCTCGCCCATCCACCACTTGCGGGCGGCCGTGGAGTCGGCGCCGGCCTCGATGGTGGCGACGATGGAGTCCACCGCGCCCGCGTTGAGGATCGACTGCATGTCGTGCTCGGTGACGCCCCACTCCTGGAGGAGGCGGTTGCGGCGCACGCGCGGCATCTCCGGCAGGCCGGAGCGCAGCTCCTCGACCCAGGTGCGGGCCGGGGCGATCGGGACCAGGTCGGGCTCCGGGAAGTACCGGTAGTCCTCGGCGTTGTCCTTGATGCGGCCGGCCGTGGTGGAGCCGTCCTCCTCGTGGAAGTGCCGGGTCTCCTGGACGATCGAGCCGCCGGAGGAGAGCACCGCCGCGTGGCGCTGGATCTCGAAGCGGGCGGCGCGCTCGACGGAACGCAGCGAGTTGACGTTCTTCGTCTCGCTGCGGGTGCCGAACTCGGACTCGGGGGTGGGGCGCAGCGACAGGTTGACGTCGCAGCGCATCTGGCCCTTGTCCATGCGGGCCTCGGAGACGCCGAGCGCCTTGATGACCTCGCGCAGCTCGGCGACGTACGCCTTGGCCACCTCGGGGGCGCGCTCGCCGGCGCCCTCGATCGGCTTGGTGACGATCTCGATGAGCGGGATGCCGGCGCGGTTGTAGTCCAGCAGGGAGTGGGACGCGCCGTGGATGCGGCCGGTGGCGCCGCCCACGTGCAGCGACTTGCCGGTGTCCTCCTCCATGTGGGCGCGCTCGATCTCCACGCGGAAGATCTCGCCGTCCTCCAGCTGTACGTCGAGGAAGCCGTTGAAGGCGATCGGCTCGTCGTACTGGGAGGTCTGGAAGTTCTTCGGCATGTCCGGGTAGAAGTAGTTCTTCCGGGCGAAGCGGCACCACTCGGCGATCTCGCAGTTCAGCGCGAGACCGATCTTGATGGCGGACTCGATGCCGATCTCGTTGACGACCGGCAGCGCGCCGGGCAGGCCGAGACAGACCGGGCAGGTCTGCGCGTTGGGCTCGGCGCCCAGCTCGGTCGAGCAGCCGCAGAACATCTTGGTCTTCGTGCCGAGCTCGACATGGACCTCGAGGCCCATGACGGGGTCGTACGACGCGAGGGCGTCCTCGTACGACAGCAGTTCAATGGCAGTCACAGTGGAAATTCCCTCTCAGCCCAGCAGGACGTCGTCGTCGCCGAGACGCTTCAGTTCGCGGTACAGGATCGCGAGGCCGGTGACGATGGCGGCGGCGGACACGACGGCGTCGATCAGCTTCAGCGTGTCGTGCTCGGAGCGGGCCTTCTTGGCCTGCTTGACGACGCTGAGGGCACCGAAGGCGGTGGTGCCGATCGACAGGTACGTACCGGACTTGGACTTCCTGAAGCCCTTGGCCTTGGACAGCGCACTCGTGTTGGAACTCACAGCGACGGAGCCTCCTCAAGCAGCGGGTGACCCCAGCGCTCGACGAAGGCGGCCTCGACTGCGGCACCCACCTTGTACAGGCGGTCGTCCTTCATCGCCGGGGCGATGATCTGGAGCCCGACCGGCAGACCGTCCTCCGGGGCCAGGCCGCAGGGCAGCGACATGGCGGAGTTGCCGGCCAGGTTGGTCGGGATGGTGCACAGGTCCGCGAGGTACATGGCCAGCGGGTCGTCGGTGCGCTCACCGATCGCGAAGGCCGTGGTGGGCGTCGTCGGGGAGACGATCACGTCGACCTGCTCGAAGGCCTTCTCGAAGTCCCGCGTGATGAGCGTGCGGACCTTCTGGGCGGAGCCGTAGTACGCGTCGTAGTAGCCGGAGCTGAGTGCGTACGTACCGAGGATGATGCGGCGCTTGACCTCGTCGCCGAACCCGGCTTCGCGGGTCAGGGCGGTGACGTCCTCGGCGGACCGGGTGCCGTCGTCTCCGACGCGCAGGCCGTAGCGCATGGCGTCGAAGCGGGCCAGGTTCGAGGAGCACTCGGACGGCGCGATGAGGTAGTACGCGGCCATCGCGAGGTCGAAGGACGGGCAGTCCAGCTCCACGATCTCGGCGCCGAGCTCCTTGAGGAGGGCGACGGACTCGTTGAAGCGCTGGACGACGCCGGCCTGGTAGCCCTCGCCCGCGAACTGCTTGACGACGCCGACGCGCATGCCGGCGACGGAGCCGTTGCGGGCCGCCTCGACGACCGGCGGGACCGGGGCGTCGATGGACGTGGAGTCCATCGGGTCGTGACCGGCGATGACCTCGTGCAGGAGGGCCGCGTCCAGGACCGTACGGGCGCAGGGACCGCCCTGGTCGAGGGAGGAGGAGAAGGCCACCATGCCGTAGCGGGAGACGCCGCCGTAGGTGGGCTTCACGCCGACGGTGCCGGTGAGGGCGGCGGGCTGGCGGATGGAACCGCCGGTGTCCGTGCCGATCGCCAGCGGCGCCTGGAAGGCGGCCAGCGCGGCCGCGGAGCCGCCGCCGGAGCCGCCGGGGACGCGGGTGAGGTCCCAGGGGTTGCCGGTGGGGCCGTAGGCGCTGTTCTCGGTGGAGGACCCCATGGCGAACTCGTCCATGTTGGTCTTGCCGAGGATGACGACGTCGGCTTCCTTCAGCCTGCGCGTCAGGGTGGCGTCGTAGGGCGGGACCCAGCCTTCGAGGATCTTCGAACCCACGGTGGTCGGGATCCCGACGGTGGTGAAGATGTCCTTGAGGGCGAGCGGTACGCCGGCCAGCGGGCCGAGCTCCTCGCCGCGCGCACGCTTGGCGTCGACGGCGGCGGCCTGGGCGAGCGCGCCCTCGCGGTCGACGTGCAGGAAGGCGTTGACCTTCTCGTCGGTAGCGCCGATACGGGCCAGGTGGGCCTCGGTGACCTCGACGGCCGTGAGCTCGCCGGAAGCGATCTTCTCGGCGGTCTGGGCGGCCGTGAGCCGGATGATGTCGATGCTGCTGTTGATGTCAGCCATGGTGATTAGTCCTCCCCCAGGATCTGCGGCACCTTGAAACGCTGCTGCTCCTGGGCGGGAGCGCCGGAAAGCGCCTGCTCGGGGGTGAGCGACGGACGGACCTCGTCCGCGCGCATGACGTTCGTCAGCGGCAGCGGGTGGGAGGTCGGCGGGACGTCTTGGTCGGCGACCTCGGAAACGCGGGCGACCGCGCCGATGATGTCGTCGAGCTGTCCAGCGAAGTGGTCGAGCTCTTCGCTCTTCAGCTCCAGACGTGCCAGCCGAGCGAGGTGGGCGACCTCCTCGCGCGTGATGCCAGGCATGCAGCGATCCTCTGGGGGTTCGGGTGTATAGGTTTCGGCCCCAATCCTATGGGGCCCGGCCCCCACCCGACGCCCCGGTTTCCCCGGGCGGCGCTACGGGGCCCTGCGCGGGCCCGATTCCACCCCCGGCGGGGCCGCCTGCGGCGGCTCGAGCGAAGCCCCGGCCGCGGCCGCGGGTGCGCCGCTGCGCGGGGCGAAGTCCCCGCTGCGGCCCTTTGCCGCTGCGCGGGGCGAAGTCCCCTACCCGCCCTTCGCCCGTTCCCCGGGCTGCGCCCGGACCCCTCCTGGGGCTCCGCCCCAGACCCCGCGCCTCAAACGCCGGCAAGATCAGCCCCTCCGGCGTTTGAGGAGCGGGGGTCCGGGGGCTGGCCCCCGGAACGGGTCCGGGCGGAGCCCGGGGAACGGTGGAAGGGCGGGTAGGGGACGGCCCCGCAGGGCTTCGGGCGTCAGGACGGGGCGGTCAGTTCCGCGCGGGCGGCTGCCAGTGTTTCGGGCAGGGTCCGGTGGACCGGGAGGCCGGGGCGGGCCAGGGCGAGCTGCGTGCGGACGTCGGCGCAGCGGGGGTAGCCGGGGTCGGCCCCGACCACCAGGCGGCGTCCCGGGGTGGCCGCGGCCGCGCCGAGTTCGTACAGGGTGATCGGCTGGACCGTGAGGGACGCGTCGCACGCGGGAAACCAGAACAGCGTCAGATCGGCCAGCTGCAGGTGCCGGTACTCCCACGCGATCTGGACGTCCGTCTGCGACGGGTCGGACACGTCGAAGTCCGTCCGCCGCGGGTTGAGCACGACGAAGTCGGCCAGCGCGGCCGCGGCCCGTGACTGCCACGGCGGGCAGTGCGTGATCCCGCCCGCGAGGAAGACCGACGGCGGGTCCCCCGGGGCGGGCCGGTGCACGGCGGGTGCCTCCACGTACCTCACTGCGTCTGGGACGACGCCGCGGCCGCGGTCTGCGCCGCCGCCGTCTCCGCCGCCAGCTCGGCCGTGATGTCCGCCGGCCGCCGCCAGCCGCGCTCTCCGCGGGCCAGCAGCCAGGCCGTCGCCTCCTGCGGAGGCATCGCGGCGGCAACCAGCCAGCCCTGGACGGCATCGCAGCCCAGGTCGCGGAGCCGCTCCCACGTCTCGTCGTCCTCGACGCCCTCCGCGACGACCAGCAGGCCCAGCGAGTGTGCGAGGTCCACCGTGCAGCGGACGATCTCCGCGTCCTGGGCGTCCACCGCGAGCCGGGCCACGAAGGACCGGTCGATCTTCAGTTCGCTGACCGGCAGCCGCCGCAGGTGGACGAGGGAGGAGTAGCCCGTGCCGAAGTCGTCGAGGGACATCTTCACGCCGTGGCCGGTCAGCCCGGCCATCGTGTCGGCGGCCCGCTGCGGGTCCTCCAGCAGGACGTGTTCCGTTATCTCCAGCTGCAGCCCGCTCGCGGGGACCCCGTGCCGGGCGAGGCGCGCGGCCACGGCGCCGGCGAAGCCGGGGGTGTGGACGTCGCGCGGCGACACGTTGACGGCGACCGGGACCTTGAGGCCCTGGGCCCGCCACCGGGCGACCTGCGCGAGCGCGGTCTCCAGTACGTACTCCGTCAGGTGCGGCATCAGCCCGGAGGTCTCCGCGATCGCGATGAACTCGTCCGGCGAGACCCGTCCGCGCTCCGGGTGCACCCAGCGCACCAGTGCTTCCAGCCCGGCGACCTTGCCGTCGAAGCGGACCTTCGGCTGGTAGTGCAGTTCCACCTCGCCCGCGTCCAGCGCACGGCGCAGGTCGCCCAGCAGGCCGAGCCGGTCGGGGGTGTTGCTGTCGCGCTTGGACTCGTAGACCTCGACGCCGGTCCGGTCCCGCTTCGCCTGGTACATGGCGACGTCGGCGCGGCGCAGCAGTCCCTCCGCGTCCAGTGCGTGGTCGGGGAAGACGGCGAGGCCGGCGCTGGCCTCCAGGACCAGGGTCAGGCCGTCCAGGTCGAGGGGGGAGCTGAGTTCGGCGACGAGGTTGCGGGCGACCCGCTGGGCGCTGGTGGTGGAGTCGGTGAAGGGCAGGAGGACGGCGAACTCGTCGCCGCCGAGGCGGGCCGCCTCGGCGTCCTGGGGCAGGGCCTGGCGCAGCCGGTCCGCTATCTGCAGGAGGAGCCGGTCGCCGGCGAGGTGGCCGAGGGTGTCGTTGACCGCGCGGAAGCGGTCCAGGTCGATCAGTACCAGCGCGGCTCTGGTGCCCGAGCGTTCGGCCTGGTCGAGCGCGCTCCAGGCGCGCTCCAGGAGCCACTGGCGGTTGGGCAGTCCGGTGAGCGGGTCCCGCAGCTGTTCCTCGGCGCGGGCGCGGGCGATCCACAGCGTGGAGTCCAGGGCGATCAGCGGTACGGCGAACAGCGGCAGCAGCACCGGCTGCGATTCGGCGACCACGCAGATCAGCGGGGCGATGCCGAGGAGGGCGACGGCGACCAGGGCCTGGCGCAGCAGCGCGGTCCGGGCGACCGTGGGCAGTCCCCCGCCGGTCGGGGCGAGGGCGAGCCACAGCAGGATGCGGGTGACGAGCAGGTAGGCGAGGGCGACGAGGATGACTTCGGGGACCGCGTCGAGCCCCCATCCGGTGGGCAGCCAGGGGTGCTCGACGGAGGGTGCCTCCCCGAACGCGGCGAGGACGAGGGCTCCCGCGCCGATGCCGAGGACGTCGGTGGCCCCGTGCAGCAGGCCCTGGCGCCAGCGGTGTCTGCGGGCGGCGCCGACGAGGGAGACCACGGCGAGGGAGACCAGGCCGGCGGGGACCCATCCGTAGAGGATGAGGACGCCGAGGGTGAGGGCCGCGCCCGATCCGGTGCCGCCCCACCAGCGGTCGCGGCCGAGGGCGACGAGGTGGCCGACGATGATGCCGGTGAGCAGGGCGAGCGCCCAGCCGACCGGGCCGCCGGGGAACAGGGCGTGACGGCTGGTCAGCGCGGTGATGATGCCGATGCCGAGCACGACGGCGGCGAGACCCACGATGACGAGGGGCAGCGCGGCGCTGCGGCCCGTCCGGCCCGCGCCCACGCCCGTGTCGAGCGGTCGCGATCGCGGTGTCCTGGATCCCAGGACACCGAGCCGGCCCGTCCGCATGGACGGGAACTCCCCGCCGAAATCTGGTGACGGGTCGGCGCTTTCGGTGGGTTTCATGCCCGTCCCTCTCACAGCCGGCGATGCCGATGCCACGCGATGGCCCCGATGTCATGCCATCACGGCTGGAAGCGCGTCAAGCAGCCGTGCACGACAGGCGCACCCCTCAACAGTAGGACGCGGGAGGCGCCCAGGGGCAGCGGTCGGCGGCGGTTGCCCGAATACGACCCAGCCATCCTCATCAGTACGGTATCCGCCGAACGGGTGAGTTTGGACCAGGACTCCCCGGCCGCCGGTCCGATGATCCGACAGGCCGGGGGCCCGCCACCAGCCTTGTACCGGCCTTGCATGGGCCGGGTACCGGCCGTGCGGCGCCGGGTGCCACCACCGGCCGCGCCGGGCGCGCGCCCGCTCGTACGGCCGCACGCCACGCATCCGTTCGCCTTCGCTACTCCGCCTCGGCGTTGCCGTCCACCGGGAGCGCCGCCTCGCGCGCCGCGTCGGGGCCCTCTTCGAGCAGGACGGCGAATCCGGCGTCGTCGAGGATGGAGAGCTTCAACTGCACCGCCTTGTCGTACTTCGAGCCGGGGTTGTCGCCGACCACGACGAAGGAGGTCTTCTTCGAGACGGACCCGGTCACCTTGGCGCCGCGGCTCTGCAGGGCCTCCTTCGCGCCGTCCCGCGTGTGGCTCTGCAAAGTCCCGGTGACGACGACGGTCAGCCCCTCCAGCGGGCGCGGCCCCTCGTCCTCGCCGGAACCTTCCTCCTCCATCCGGACCCCGGCGGCCCGCCACTTGCGCAGGATCTCCTGGTGCCAGTCGACGGCGAACCATTCCTTGAGGGACGCGGCGATGATCGCGCCGACTCCGTCGGTGGCGGCCAGTTCCTCTTCCGTCGCCTGCTCGATCCGCTCGATGGAGCGGAACTCCCGGGCCAGTGCTTCCGCCGCTACCGGTCCGACGTGCCGGATCGACAGGCCGTTGATGATGCGGGCGAGCGGGCGGTCCTTGGCGGCGGCGATGTTCTCCAGCATCGACAGGGCGTTCTTCTTCGGCTCGCCCTTCTGGTTGGCGAAGACCGTGACGATCTTCTCCTCGCCGGTCTTCGGGTCCCGCTTGGGCAGCCCGCTGTCCGGGTCGAGCACGTACGCCTTGATGGGCAGGAGCTGCTCGATGGTGAGGTCGAAGAGGTCGCCTTCGTCCCGCAGCGGCGGCTCGGCCGGCTCCAGCGGGTGGGTGAGCGCGGCCGCGGCCACCGCACCGAAGTTCTCGATGTCCAGGCACTGCCGGCCGCCGAGGTAGAAGAGCCGCTCGCGCAACTGGGCGGGACACGTCTGCCCGTTGGGGCAGCGCAGGTCGATGTCGCCTTCCTTCATCGGCCGCAGCGCCGTCCCGCACTCGGGGCATTCGGTCGGCATGACGAACTCCCGCTCGCTGCCGTCCCGCAGGTCGACGACGGGTCCGAGGATCTCGGGGATGACGTCGCCGGCCTTGCGCAGGACGACGGTGTCCCCGATGAGCACGCCCTTGGCCTTGACGACCTCCTGGTTGTGCAGGGTCGCGAACTCGACTTCGGAGCCCGCCACCGTCACCGGCTCCACCTGGGCGTACGGGGTCACGCGCCCGGTGCGGCCCACGCCGACCTTGATGTCGATCAGCTTGGAGTTGACCTCCTCGGGCGCGTACTTCCAGGCGATGGCCCAGCGCGGGGCGCGTGCGGTGGAGCCGAGCCGGCCCTGGAGGGCGATCTCGTCGAGCTTGACGACGACGCCGTCGATCTCGTGCTCCACCGAGTGGCGGTTCTCGCCGAAGTAGGCGATGAACTCCCGGACCTCGGCGAGCGTGGAGACCACCTTGTTGTGCTGGGCGGTGGGCAGGCCCCACTCGTGCAGCAGCTCGTACGCCTGGGACTGGTTCTCGATCTCGAAGCCCTCGCGGGCGCCGATGCCGTGCACGACCATGTGGAGCGGCCGGCCGGCGGTGACCTTGGGGTCCTTCTGGCGCAGCGAACCGGCCGCCGCGTTGCGCGGGTTGGCGAAGGGCTTGCCCTCGGCCTCGACGAGGCGGGCGTTGAGCTCCTCGAACTTCTCCATCGGGAAGTAGACCTCGCCGCGGATCTCGACCAGGGCGGGGATCCGCTCGCCCTTGAGCCGGTCGGGGATGTCGGCGATGGTGCGGACGTTGGGCGTGATGTCCTCGCCCGTGCGGCCGTCGCCGCGGGTGGCGGCGCGGGTCAGGCGGCCGTTCTCGTAGGTGAGGTTGACGGCGAGGCCGTCCACCTTGAGCTCGCACAGGTAGTGGTAGTCGGAGGTGTTGGCGTCCCGGGCCACGCGCTCGGCCCAGGCCGCCAGTTCCTCGTCGTCGAAGGCGTTGTCGAGGGAGAGCATGCGCTCGCGGTGCTCCACGGAGGCGAAGTCCGTCTCGTACGCCCCGGCCACCTTCTGGGTGGGCGAATCGGGCGTGCGCAGCTCCGGGTACTGCTCCTCCAGCGCCTCCAGCGAGCGCAGCAGCGTGTCGAACTCGGCGTCGCTGACGACCGGCTGGTCGTTCACGTAGTACCGGAAGCGGTGCTCCTCGACCTGTTCGGCGATCAGCGCGTGCTGCTCGCGCAGTTCCGCCGGTACGGCCGATTCGCTGCCCTGCTTCTGTTCGGCTGCCATGCCGTGTCCTCCCGTGACCCGTCTCGATCCATCACTCAGGGTTGTCGGCGAGCGACCTCGCCGCCCTGACGCAGTGCGCCTGAACCGCCCGCGCGTAGGCGGGCGAAGCGCCCGCCAGACCGCACGAAGGGGTGACCACGACGGACTCCGCCAGAGTCCCCGGGGTCAGCCCCAGCCTGCGCCAGAGCTTCCTGACACCCATGACGCTACCGCCCGGGTCCGACAACGGGCCGTCGGTCCCGGGCACCACTCCGGCGAAGAGTTTCGTGCCGGCCTCGACGGCTTCCCCGATGGCGTCATCCTCGCGCTCGGTGAGCAAGGAGAAATCGAACGACACGCCCGAGACACCGGCGCGCCGCAGCAGTGCGAAGGGCACCTCGGGGGCGCAGGAGTGGACGATCACCTCCCCGTCGTGGACGGAGAACAGCTCGCGCAGGGTTCCCTCGACGACCTGCCGGTCGACGGCGCGGTATGTGCGGTAGCCGCTGGCGGAGCGCACCCGGCCGAGCAGGACCGCGGTGAGCGAGGGTTCGTCGTACTGGAGGACGATCTCGGCGCCGGGGATCCGCTTGCGTACGTCGGCCAGGTGCTCGCGGACGCCTTCCGCGAGGGATCCGGCGAGGTCCCGGCAGGCGCCCGGGTCCTGGAGGACGGCCTCGCCGCCGTGCAGCTCCAGGGCGGAGGCCAGGGTCCACGGCCCGACGGCCTGGACCTTGAGGCGGCCCTCGTACCCCTGGGTGAACTCCTCCAGGGCGTCCAGGTCCTCGCCGAGCCAGGAGCGGGCCCGCTTGCTGTCGCGGCCGGGGCGGTCGCTGATCCGCCAGCCGCTGGGCTCGACGTGCGCGTACATGTCCACGAGCAGCCCGAGGGAGCGGCCGATCATGTCCGAGCCGGGTCCGCGGGCGGGCAGCTCGGCGAGGTACGGGAACTCCTCGAAGGAGCCGGTGACGGTCTTGGCGGCCTCGCGGGCGTCGCCGCCGGGGAACGAGCCGACTCCGGTGGCTCCGCCGGTGCGGCTCGCGCTCATCGGCCGGGCCTGACGGTGAGGTCGCTGACCACGGCATCGCGGGGCAGGTCGACGGCCATGACGATGGTCGTCGCGACGGACTCGGCGTCGATCCAGTCGGCGGCGTCGTAGGACTCCCCCTCCTGCGAGCGGACCTTCATCTGCATGGGGGTGGCGGTGCGGCCGGGGTAGACGGAGGTGACGCGGATGCCGTTCTCCTTCTCCTCCGCCCGCAGCGAGTCGGCGAGCGCCCTGAGCCCGTGCTTGGAGGCGGCGTACGCGCTCCAGTCGGCGTGGGCGGCGAGGCCGGCGCCGGAGTTCACGAAGACGATGGTGGCGTGGGAGGCGCGCAGGGTGGGCAGCAGGAGCCGGGTGACCTCGGCGGGGGCGATCAGGTTGACGTTGAGCTGCTGGTGCCAGGTCTTGGGGCGCAGCTCCCCCACGGGCCCGAGGTCCACGATGCCGGCGATGTGCAGGAGCGAGTCGATCCGCTCGGGGACGGCCTGCTTGGAGAAGGCCCACGACAGCCGGTCGGGGTCGGCGAGGTCCCCGACGAGCGCGCTCGATCCCGGGTAGCGGTCGGTGAGCTGCCGGGCGCGGGCGGCGTCACGGGCGAGAAGGACGAGATCGTCGCCGCGGCCGTGCAGACGGTCCGCGACGGCCTTGCCGATACCGGATCCGGCACCGGTGATGAGATGAGTAGCCATGCCGCCATGCTCGCACCCCGTCCCGCCCCTCCACCCCCACCGGTCCCGAACCCCGACGGAGGCGGCGGGATCCCGCCGGGCCGGTGGCCCGTCGGCTGCGTCAGCGGGCCGCGGCGTGGGCCCGGACGATCGCCTCCCGCGCCCGCGCGGCAAGGTCACCGGGGACCGGCGGGGACAGACCCGGGCCGGTCAGGGCCCCGGGAGCGGCGGCGCGGACCGCTGCGCGGACGTCCCGCCGGGCTCCGGCCCACCGGTCCAGCGCCGCGTCGCGCACCTCCGCCAGGGCCGCCGCCCGGTCCGCCTCCCGCACCTCCAGCGCCGGAGCCCGTCGTACGTGCTCGGCCCAGCGGTCCTCCCAAAACTCCACGGTCCACCCCGGCCAGCGCTCGCCCGCTTCCGCCGGCCCGGGCCGGCGGGTCGTGTGCCACCACCCCACGCGCCGCAGCAGCGGGTCCACATGGAGCCCGCCCTCAAAGGCCCCCGAGTACCCCGCATGCCCGGGCTCCGCGGCCAGCCGCTCCAGCAGGGCCGGGCCCTCGTCCACCGGGTGGTCGCCGAGCATCGCCAGGACGTGGCAGCGCCCGCCCACGGTGACGACCAGTACCGAGGGGTCGGGCTCGGCGAGCTCCGGGTCGTCCGGCTCCAGCACCGGGGAGGCGATCACACCGCCCCGGTGCGCGCAGGGCTCGGCGCCGGCGTACGCGCGCAGGCCGCGCTGACCGTCGTAGAGCCACCGCACCCGCCAGCCCGGCCAGGCGCGGCGCAGCAGCTCGAAGGCCGCCGCGCGGGTGCGGGTGGAGGCGAAGACGCCTTCCCAGGCGAACACCAGCAGGACCTTCGCGCGCGTGTCGACCAGCGCGCCCGCCTCGCACGCCTCGTCGTCGTACCAGGGGCCGGCCGCTTCCGCGTGGGCTTCGGCAAAGGGGACGAAGGCCCGCGGCCCGGCGAGGAGGTCGAGGTCCAGGCCGACCGCGCCGGAGGAGGACTCGTAGCGGCGGCGGTCGACGAGGAAGGTGGCGCGGCTCGACATCGTCAGGGGCCCGCGGCTTCGCGGAGGGTGGCCGCGGTCTTCGAGGCGTCGTAGTCCGCCGGGACGCCGTCGACGAGGATGATGTCGCCCGGCATGTGGTTCGTGCGCAGCGGGATCAGGGTCTGGTAGGGGGCGGAGGCGTACCAGCCTCGGGCCCGCTCCAGGTCCGGGAAGGCGATCAGGACGACCGTGCCGGGCCAGGCGCCCTCCAGGACCTCGACCTGCTTGCCGTGGACCAGGAAGCGGCCCTCGAAGGGGTCCATGGTGGCCTGGATCTCCTCGATGTAGCGGAGGACGTCCTCGTGCATGGTCTCGGGCCGTATGTGGCCGATGGCGTAGGCGGTCATGTCGGGCCTCTTCTTCCGTGCGGGATCGGCTTGTTGATCCGATCCTGCCCGCCGAGGGCCCGGAAGGCGATTACCTCCCGGGTCATCGGTGTACCGGTGGCCGGCCCGGGCGGGCGTCAAGAGTGGGCGAGCGCCGGGGTGTTGGGCTGGAAGGTGCGGCGGTAGGCGATCGGGGAGATGCCGAGGGCGGAACGCATGTGCTGGCGCAGGGAGTTCGCGGAGCCGAAGCCGGAGCGGTGGGCCACCAGGTCCACGGGGAGGTCGCTGGTCTCCAGCAAGTGGCGGGCGAGCTCCAGGCGTTGGCCGGTGAGCCATTGCACCGGGGTCATGCCGACCTCGTCGCGGAAGCGGCGGGTGAAGGTGCGCAGGCTCATGCGGGCGTGGGAGGCCAGTTCCGCAAGGGTGAGCGGCTCGGTGAGGCGTTCCAGGGCCCAGGCCCGGGTGGCGGTGGTGGTGGCGACGGTGGGCTCGGGGACGGGCCGCACGATGTACTGGGCCTGCCCGCCGTCGCGCCACGGCGGGACCACGCACAGCCGCGCGGCGAGGTTGGCGACGGCGCTGCCGTGGTCGGCGCGGACCAGGTAGAGCAGGAGGTCGATGCCGGCGGCGACCCCGGCCGAGGTGAGGATGTCGCCGTCGTCGACGAAGAGGACGTCCTCGTCGAGATCGACCCGCGGGAAGGCGCGCCGGAACTCGGGTGCGTGGACCCAGTGGGTGGTGGCGGGCCGCCCGTCGAGCATCCCCGCGGCGGCGAGCACCTCGGAGCCGGTGCAGATCGACACGATGCGGGTGCCCGGCCGGATGTGGGCGAGGGCGTCGGCGAGGGCCTGCGGCAGCGGCTCGCCGCGCAGGAGCCCGGGCAGCGAGTGGGTCGGCGGGATGATCACGGTGTCGGCCGCCGCGAGGGCCTCGGGGCCGGCGCCGGCGTCGATGGTGAATCCGGCGTCGGTCGCCACGGGCAGGCCGTCCGGGGTGCAGACGGTGACCTCGTAGAGGAAGCTCCCGCCCGGGCCGCGGGCGTTCCCGAAGACCCGCGAGGGCATGCCGAGCTCGAACGGGGCGACGCCCTCCAGGGCGAGTACGGCTACACGGTGCATGGCCCGATTCTGTCACATGGTGGCCATCCGGCCACCACCACGCGGGTCGGTACGGGGCCAAGCTGGAGCCGTCGGCCGGGGAAACCGGCAGGTGAAACAGCAGATCGAGCACAATCAGGGAGACATTCATGCGCGCCGTCGTCGTCAGCCAGTGGGGCGGACCCGAAGTACTGACCGAGACCGAGCTGGTCCGCCCGGAGCCGGGTTTGGGCGAGATCCTGGTACGGGTCCACGCGGCCGGGGTGAACCCGGTCGACTGGAAGACCCGCGCCAGCGGCGCCCTCATTCCCTGGGGGCCCGTCCCGATGGTCGGCTGGGACGTGTCGGGCACGGTCGAGGCCGTCGGACCGGGTGTGACCCTGTACCGGGCCGGCGACGAGGTGTACGGGATGCCCCGCTTCCCGGAGCAGGCCGGCGGGTACGCCGAGTACGTGACCGCGCCCGCCCGGCACTTCGCCCGCAAGCCCGCCTCCCTGGATCACGTCCAGGCGGCGGCCCTGCCGCTGGCGGCCCTGACCGCCTGGCAGGCGCTGGTGGACGCCGCCGGGGTGTCGGCCGGACAGCGGGTGCTGGTGCACGCGGCGGCCGGCGGGGTCGGCCATCTGGCCGTGCAGATCGCCAAGGCCCGCGGCGCGTACGTGATCGGCACGGCCAGCGCGGCCAAGCACGGGCTGCTGCGCGAGCTCGGCGCCGACGAGGTGATCGACTACCGGACCACGGACTTCGAGGAGGTCGTCTCCGGCGTGGACATCGTGGTCGACGCGGTCGGCGGGGAGTACACCGCACGCTCGCTGAAGGTGCTCAAGCCGGGCGGCCACCTGATCACCCTGCCGGGCCCGGACGGCATCCCGGCCGACACGGCGGGCGTGCACGCCGCCTGGCTCCTGGTGGAGCCGGACCTCGGCGGCCTGCGGGAGATCGCCGCCCTGGCCGACCGGGGCCTGCTGCGGCCGCTGGTCGACACGGTGCTCCCGCTGGCCGAGGCCGCGAAGGCGCACGAGATCGGCGAGCAGGGCCGGACCACCGGCAAGATCGTCCTGACGGTGGTCTGACCCGGCGAACTGACGGTGGTCCGACCCGGCGGCCTGATGGTGGTCCGACCCGGCGACCCGGCGGCCTGGCGGCCTGGCAGCAGGCCTGCCGGGCGGCCCGGCTAGACGGGCGCCGGGGCCGTGGCCCGGGTGGTGGTGGCGATGGTGGCGGAGCCGACCACGCGGGTGCCGTCGTAGAGGACGATCGCCTGGCCGGGGGCCACACCGCGGACCGGCTCGGTGAAGCGGACGCGCAGTTCGCCCTCCACCAGCTCGGCGAAGACCTCGGTCTCCCCGCCGTGGGCGCGCAGCTGCGCGGTGTACGTGCCCGGGGCGGCGGCCGTGGAGCCGCACCAGCGCGGGCGGATCGCGGTGAGGGCGGTGACGTCGAGCGCCTCCACCGGTCCCACCGTGACGGTGTTGTTCACCGGGGAGATGTCGAGGACGTAGCGCGGCTTGCCGTCGGGGGCCGGGTGGCCGATCCGCAGGCCCTTGCGCTGGCCGATGGTGAAACCGAAGGCACCCTCGTGGGTGCCGACCTTCTCGCCGGTGGCCTCGTCGACGATGTCGCCCTCGGCCTTGCCGAGGCGGTTGGCCAGGAAGCCCTGGGTGTCGCCGTCGGCGATGAAGCAGATGTCGTGGCTGTCGGGCTTCTTCGCGACGGCCAGGCCCCGCTCCTCGGCCTCGGCGCGGATCTCTTCCTTGGTGGTGAGGGTGTCTCCGAGCGGGAACAGTGCGTGGGCGAGCTGCTTCTCGTCGAGCACGCCGAGGACGTAGGACTGGTCCTTGGCCATGTCGGAGGCGCGGTGCAGCTCGCGCGTGCCGTCCTCGTTCAGGACGACGGTGGCGTAGTGGCCGGTGCAGACGGCGTCGAAGCCGAGGGCGAGGGCCTTGTCGAGCAGCGCCGCGAACTTGATCTTCTCGTTGCAGCGCAGGCAGGGGTTCGGGGTGCGCCCGGCCTCGTACTCGGCGATGAAGTCCTCGACGACGTCCTCGCGGAAGCGTTCGGCGAGGTCCCAGACGTAGAACGGGATGCCGATGACGTCGGCGGCGCGGCGGGCGTCGCGGGAGTCCTCGATCGTGCAGCAGCCGCGGGCTCCGGTCCGGAAGGACTGCGGGTTCGCGGAGAGGGCGAGGTGGACGCCGGTCACGTCGTGCCCGGCTTCGACCGCGCGGGCGGCGGCGACGGCGGAGTCCACTCCGCCGGACATGGCGGCCAGGACGCGGAGGGGGCGGGGGCTGCTCGGCAGGTTCTCAGTCATAGCACCGTCCAGGGTACGGGGGAACCGCGCGGGCTCACAGCGCGTTCTCGGTGACAGGGGGTGGATCACCGATGGGAACCAAGAGCGGCAAGGGCGGTACGGGGGCCAAGGCGGGGACGGGGGCCACGGCGGGCGCGGGCGGCAAGCGGCCCGGGCGGACCCGCAGGGCGGTGCTGTTCGGCGGGCTCGGGGTGGTGGCGGCCGCGGCGGTCGCCGGGCGCGATGAGCTGGGGCGGGCCTGGTGGCTGGTGCCGGGGGTGTCCAAGCCGCGGAAGGAAGGCGAGCTGGACCACGCGGGGGCCTCCTGGACGGCGGCCTCTCCGGCGAACTGGCGGCTGGCGGACCGGCCCGCCGACTACCGGATCGACCGGATCGTGGTCCATGTCACCCAGGGCGGCTTCAAGTCCTCGGTGGACGCCTTCAAGAATCCGTTCCACCGGGCGTCGGCGCACTACATAGTCGGGCAGGACGGCCACATCGAGCAGATGGTGCGCGAGCTCGACGTCGCCTTCCACTCGGGCAACCGCTCCATGAACGAGCGCAGCATCGGGATCGAGCACGTCGGGTTCATCGACCGGCCGCAGGACTTCACGGACGCGATGTACGGGGCTTCGGCCCGGCTCGCCGCCGACGTCTGCAAGCGGTACGGGATCCCCGCCGACCGCAAGCACTTCCTCGGCCACTCCGAGGTGCCCGGAGCCGACCACACGGACCCGGGCCGGCACTGGGACTGGGACCGCTACCTCCGCATGGTCAACGAGGCCGGGGCGGCGGGCGCCAAGACGGCCTGACGGCCTAGCTGAGCCCCGCCGTACGGGCGCGGGCCACCGCCGGGCCGATGGCGGCGGCGACCGCGTCCACGTCGGCCTGCGTGGAGGTGTGGCCGAGGGAGAAGCGCAGGGTGCCGCGGGCCAGGCGCGGATCGGTGCCGGTGGCGAGCAGTACGTGGCTGGGCTGCGCCACGCCGGCCGTGCAGGCGGAGCCGGTGGAGCACTCGATGCCCTGGGCGTCGAGCAGGAGCAGCAGCGAGTCCCCCTCGCAGCCGGGGAAGCTGAAGTGGGCGTTGGCCGGGAGCCGGCCGTCCGGGTCGCCGCCCAGGACGGCGTCGGGCACCTCGTGGAGCACGGCGGCGACGAGCCGGTCGCGCAGGGCGCCGATCTCGGCGGCGAACCGTTCGCGCCGCTCGGCGGCGAGGACGGCCGCCACGGCGAAGGCGGCGATGGCCGGGACGTCGAGGGTGCCGGAGCGGACGTGCCGCTCCTGGCCGCCGCCGTGCAGGACGGGTACCGGGGTCTGGTCGCGGCCGAGCAGCAGCGCGCCGATCCCGTACGGTCCGCCGACCTTGTGGCCGCTGACGGTCATGGCGGCGAGGCCGCTGTCGCCGAAGCGGACGTCGAGCTGGCCGAAGGCCTGGACGGCGTCGGAGTGCAGCGGGATGCCGGACTCGCGGGCCACGGCGGCCAGTTCGGTGATCGGCATGACGGTGCCGATCTCGTTGTTGGCCCACATGACGGTGGCGAGGGCGATGTCCTCGGGGTTCCGCTCGATCGCCTCGCGGAGGGCCTCGGGGTGCACGCGGCCGTAGCGGTCCACGGGCAGGTACTCGACCTGCGCCCCTTCGTGCTCGGCGAGCCAGTGCACGGCGTCGAGGACGGCGTGGTGCTCCACGGGGCTGGCGAGGACGCGGGTCCGGGCGGGATCGGCGTCGCGGCGGGCCCAGTAGAGCCCCTTGACGGCGAGGTTGTCGGCCTCCGTGCCGCCGGCGGTGAAGACCACCTCGCTCGGACGGGCCCCGAGCGCGTCGGCGAGGGCCTCGCGGGCCTCCTCGACGGTGCGGCGGGCGCGGCGGCCGGCGGCGTGCAGGGAGGACGCGTTGCCCGTGACGCCGAACTGCGCGGTCATCGCCGCGGCGGCCTCCGGCAGCATCGGGGTGGTGGCGGCGTGGTCGAGGTAGGCCATGATCCCCCGATTCTACGAGTCCCCCGCGCTCCCGTTCCCCGCCGGTGCCCCACAGCCCCCCCTGACGGGGCCCCGCCCTCGCGCCACGCGGCAGCTTCGAACGCGGCGGCCCGCGCCCGCACGGGCCGCGCGAGCGGGGCGTTAAGAGGGTGTGGTCGGCCGCGGGGCTCGGGCCAGCTGGCGGGACTGGGCTACCAGGCGGTCCGCCGAGTCCCAGACCTCGGCGTCCTCCTCCAGGAAGCCGCCGGCCAGGTTCCGCGTGGTGATCGACACCCGGAGCGGGCCGGGGGCCGGGCGGTGGCGGACGTGCGTGGTGAGTTCCACGGTCGGGGTCCAGCCGAGCAGGCCGAGGTCGAAGGAGGTCGGCGGGAGCGCGTCCACGGCCAGGAGGAGGGAGAAGGGGTCGGCGTCGCGGCCGTCCGCGAGCTCGAACCAGGCCCGCATCTCGCCCTTGCCCGAGGGCTGTCCGACGGCCCAGCCGGCCGTCGCCGGGTCCAGGCGCAGCCGGAGCCGGTCCACGATCGCCGAGCTGCCGGGGATCGGGGCCGGGCCGGCCTCCGCGCCGAGGCAGTCCTCGTAGGCGGGGATGGCGGGCGGGAGGGCCGCGGTGTGGACGGAGTCCGGCAGCTCGGCGAGGTCCCCGTAGGAGGCCAGGACGCGGATCCGCTCGATCTCGGCGCCGCTCTCGTCGAACTGGAAGAGGGAGGCCTGACCAGTGGACAGGGTGCGGCCGATCCGTACGACCTCGGTGCGGATCACGGCGGGGCCGGGAACCGACGAGGTCAGGTAGTGCGCGGACACCGTGAAGGGGTCCGGGTGCGGCAGGGCCGACGACAGGGCGCGGCCTACGAGGGCCAGCAGGTAGCCGCCGTTGACGGCGGTGATGATCGTCCACCCGGCGGAGAGGTCCGCGTCGTACACACCGGGCTCGCCCGCACGGGCGGTGACGGTGGTGTCGCGGTCGAACTCGCTGTCGCCGATGGGGGCCTTGGCAGCTGCGTGTGACATGGAACGACC
Source organism: Streptomyces sp. NPDC051563 (assembly GCF_044454225.1). Lineage (NCBI taxonomy): Bacteria > Bacillati > Actinomycetota > Actinomycetes > Kitasatosporales > Streptomycetaceae > Streptomyces > Streptomyces sp. NPDC051563. The sequence continues at coordinate 355,778 of NZ_JBITDL010000003.1, read as the reverse complement.
GTACACCGGGACAATACTAAGCGGTAGCTTTGTTTACGGCTCCTCCGCCACCGACGAGCGTCGGTTCCAGGCGAGCGGCGCCCGCCAGTGGTAGCGGATGGCCAGCAGCCGCAGCACGAAGGTGGTGACGATCGCCAGACCCGTCGTGAGGGCGTTCAGGTTGTCGAAGCTGATGAAGAGCGCCACCATCGAGGCGCCGATGACGGCCGGCACGGCGTACATCTCGCGGTCGCGCAGCAGCGAGGGCACCTCGTTGACGAGGACGTCGCGCAGGACGCCGCCGCCGACGGCGGTCGCCAGGCCCAGCGCGGCGGACGCGGTGAGGCCGAGACCGTACTCGTACGCCTTGGTCGTGCCCGTCACGCAGAACAGCCCGAGGCCGGCCGCATCGAAGACGTTGATGGCGCGGTTGATGCGCTGGACCTCGGGGTGCAGGAAGAAGACGATCGCGGCGGCGATCAGGGGCGTGACGAAGAACCCGAGATCGCTGAAGGCGGCCGCCGGAGTGGCGCCGATGACGATGTCGCGGAACAGGCCGCCGCCGAGGGCGGTGACGAGCGCGAGGACGACGATGCCGAAGACGTCGAAGTTCTTGCGTACGGCGAGCAGGGCGCCGGCCGTGGCGAAGACGAAGATGCCCATGAGGTCCAGGGTGTGCTGGACTCCGGGCGGGAAGAGATCGTGGATCACGGCTTCATTCTGCCGGTCGCCCGCGGCGTGCTCGGCAGGCCCTGCCGGGTCGGGACACGGCGCCCCGTGGAGCTGCGGACCGTGACCGGCTGCGGCACCGCCGTCAGGGGCTCCGCCCCCGAACCCCCGCGCCTCAAACGCCGGCGGGGCTGATTTTTGCCCGGCGGCGCCGTCAAGAGCAGGCGGATCTGGATTCGCCCGGCGGCGCCGTGAAGCAGTCCGGCGGCGCCGGAAAGCAGTCCGGCGCCGCCCTGGCGGCCGGCGGGGCCGAGAGTGCCCCGCCGGCGCGTGGTCAGCCCGTCGGCTCCGCCACGGCGTCCGCCGCGCCCGGCAGGGCCGGGTCGCCCGGGGCCTGGTCGGGGGCGTTCTCCGGGTGGTGGCAGGCCACCTGGTGGCCGGTCTTCAGGGCGACGAGGGGGGGCTCCTGCGTGGTGCAGACCTGGGTCGCCTTCCAGCACCGGGTGTGGAACCGGCAGCCGGAGGGCGGGGAGATCGGCGAAGGGACGTCGCCCTTGAGCAGGATGCGGCCGCTCTTGGCTCCGCGCCGGCGCGGGTCCGGCACCGGGACGGCCGACATCAGGGCCGTGGTGTACGGGTGCATGGGCGCCGTGTACAGGGACTTGTTGTCCGCGAGCTCGACGATCTTGCCCAGGTACATGACCGCGATCCGGTCCGAGACGTGCCGGATGACCGACAGGTCGTGGGCGATGATCACGTAGGTGAGGCCGAGCTCTTCCTGGAGGTCGTCCAGCAGGTTGACCACCTGGGCCTGGATGGAGACGTCCAGGGCCGAGACCGGCTCGTCGGCCACGACGAGCTTCGGCTTCAGGGCCAGGGCGCGGGCGATGCCGATGCGCTGGCGCTGGCCGCCGGAGAACTCGTGCGGGTAGCGGTTGTAGTGCTCCGGGTTGAGGCCCACCAGGGACAGGAGGCGCTGGACCTCCGCCTTGAGGCCGCCTTCCGGCTGGACCCCCTGGAGCTTGAACGGGGCGCTGACGATGGTGCCCACCGTGTGCCGCGGGTTCAGCGAGCCGTAGGGGTCCTGGAAGATCATCTGCACGTCGCGGCGCATCGGGCGCATGCCCGACACGCTCAGGTGCGTGATGTCCTTGCCCTCGAACTCGACCTTGCCCCCGGTCGGTTCGAGCAGCCGGGTGATCAGCCGGCCCATGGTCGACTTGCCGCAGCCGGACTCGCCGACGATGCCGAGGGTCTCACCGGGGTAGACCTCGAAGTCGATGCCGTCGACGGCCTTCACGGCCCCGACCTGGCGGCGCAGCAGCCCCTTGGAGATGGGGAAGTGCTTGACCAGTCCGGTCACCCGCAGCAGCGGCTCCGGGGAGGCCACCGCCTGGGCCGGGACGGTGACCACGGCTGCCTTGTCGTTCGCGCCTTCGTTGGGCACAGTCATGTCGGTCACAGCTTCGGCGCAATCTCTTCGGTCCAGATCCGGTCCCGCTGCTCCGGGGAGAGGTGACAGGCGGCCCAGTGCCGGCCCGCGCCCTCCGCCGAGGTGTCGACCAGGGACAGCTCGGGCCGTACGGTCCGCGTGACCTCGCCCTTGGGCAGGTCGGCGTACGGGCACCGGGGGTTGAAGGCGCAGCCGCTCGGGATGTTGATCAGGCTGGGCGGCGAGCCCTTGACCGGGATGAGGCGTTCGGTCTGTTCCCGGTCGATGCGCGGCATCGAGCCGAGCAGGCCCCAGGTGTACGGGTGGCGGGGCTCGTAGAAGACCTTCTCCGCGCTGCCCCGCTCCACGCACCGGCCGCCGTACATCACGAGGAGGTCGTCGGCCATCTCGGCGACCACGCCGAGGTCGTGCGTGATCATGATGACCGCGGAGCCGAACTCCTTCTGCAGGTCCCGGATCAGGTCGAGGATCTGCGCCTGGACGGTGACGTCCAGGGCGGTGGTGGGCTCGTCCGCGATGAGCAGTTCGGGGTTGTTGACCAGCGCCATCGCGATCATCGCGCGCTGGCGCATGCCGCCGGAGAACTCGTGCGGGTAGCTGTCGACCCGCTTGTGCGGCTCGGGGATGCCCACCCGGTCGAGGAGCTCGACGGCCCGCTTGCGGGCCGTCTTCTTGTCGGCCTTGTTGTGGACCCGGTAGGCCTCGGCGATCTGCTTGCCGACGGTGAAGTAGGGGTGCATCGCCGACAGCGGGTCCTGGAAGATCATCGCGATCTCCCGGCCGCGCAGCTTGCGGACCTCTTCCTCGGGGCTGGACAGCAGTTCCTTGCCGTCGAGCCAGATCTCTCCGGAGATCCGGGCCCGCTGGCGGCCGTACTGGCCGACCCGGTGCAGGCCCATGATGCCCAGCGAGGTCACCGATTTGCCGGAGCCGGACTCGCCGACGATGCCGAGGGTCTTGCCCTTCTCCAGCGTGAAGGAGAGTCCGTCCACGGACTTGACCAGGCCGTCTTCCGTGGGGAAGTGCACCTTGAGGTCGCGTACGTCGAGGAACGCGGTGCCGGGGGCGCCGGCGGCGACGGGCTCGTTCAGTGCGCCCGTCACGGCGGGCGTCGTCGAATCGGTCATGACAGCCTCACTCGGGGGTCGATCACCGCGTACAGGAGGTCGACGACGAGGTTGGCCGCGACGACGAAGAAGGCGGAGATCAAGGTGATGCCGAGAATGACCGGCAGGTCGTGCTCGCTGATGGCCCGGACGGCGCTGTAGCCGAGGCCGTGCAGCGAGAAGGTGTACTCGGTGAGGACCGCGCCGCCCATCAGTGCGCCCAGGTCGAGGCCGAGGACGGTGAGGATCGGGGTCATGGTCGAGCGCATCGCGTGCTTGCCGATGACGACGGGTTCCGTCAGCCCCTTGGCGCGCGCGGTGCGGATGTAGTCCTCGTTGAGCACTTCGAGCATGGTCGCGCGGGTGAGCCGCGCGTACATCGCCGCGTAGAGGAAGGCGAGCGAGATCCACGGCAGGACCATGCCGTTGAACCAGGTGCCCGGATCCTCGGCGAAGGTCTTCTCCGGCCGGCCGAACCAGCCGAGCTGGTCGGAGAAGAGGGCGATGGCGAGCATGCCGGTGAAGTAGATCGGGAGGGAGACGCCGGCGAGGGCGACGCCCATGGCCGAACGGTCCAGGACCGTACCGCGCTTGAGGGCGGAGATGATGCCGGTGGCGACACCGCCGACCACCCACAGCACGACGGCGCCGGCGGCGAGCGAGAGGGTGACGGGCAGCCAGTCGGTCAGCAGCGGCCACACCTCCTGCTCGGTCTTGAAGGAGTAGCCGAAGCAGGGCGCGGCGCATTGCGTGACGTCGTTGCCGTTGGCGTACGTACGACCCGCCACCAGCCCGACGACGAACTTGCCGAACTGGACGAGGATCGGGTCGTCGAGACCCATCTTCTGCCGGATGCCTTCGATGGCGGCGGGGTCGGACTGCTTGCCGACGAAGTACAGGGCCGGGTCCGTCCCGATCATCTTCGGGAAGAGGAAGAAGATTCCGAAGGTCACCAGGGAGATGACCAACAGCATGACGATGACGGCGAAGATCCGCCGGATGAGATATGCAAGCACTGCGCTCGGCCTGGCCGCGGCCCGGGGACGCCCTCTTCTGGAGAGCGCCCCCGAGCCGCCGCCGCGGCCATCACCTGCCCTTCGTGCCTAGCGGGTGTGGCACTGGAACTGAATCGGACGGTCGGTTTACTGGACGCCGAGCGAGGCGTAGTCGTAGCGGCCGTTGTACGCGTCGGAGGTGTAGACGTTGGTCAGACGGCTGCTGCGCCAGTTGATCGTCTTGTCGTAGACGAAGGGCAGGTAGACCGCGGCCTCGGAGACCTTCTGGTTCATCTGCTTGTAGATGTCGCCGGCCTTGTTGGCGTCGGTCTCCGCGATGGCCTCGTCGAACAGCTTGTTGATCGCCGGGTCGTTGAGCTCGGAGAAGTTGTTGTTGCCGCTCTGCAGGATGAAGCGGCCGTCGACCAGCGGCTGGGAGAAGCCCTGTCCGGTCGGGAAGTCGGCGCCCCAGCCCATGATGATGATGCCGTAGCCCTTCTCCTTGACCACCTTCGGCGAACCGATGATGCCGGAGGTCTGGGCGCCGTCGAACTGGTCGACGTCGGCCTCGATGCCGACCTGCTTCAGGGCGTTCTGCAGGGAGACGGCCGTGGCGACCTCGACCGGCTTGTTGTTGCGGACCGCGATGGTCGTCTTGAAGCCGGACTCCTTGCCACAGGCCTTCAGCGCGGCCTTGGCCTTCTCGGTGTCGGGCTTGCCGTCGTTCGTCAGGACGCCGTACGGGTCGTACTTGCCGTCGGAGCCCTTGATGCCGAGCGGGAGCATGTTGGGGGCGATGTCGCCACCGGCCTGCGGGCCGCCGCGGGCGGTCTGCAGGGACTTGTGGTCGGCCGCGTAGATGACGGCCTTGCGGCACTCGATGTTGTCGAACGGCGCGACGGTCTGCGGCATGACGGCGTACCGGATGAAGCCGGTCTGGCCGTTGTCCAGGTTGTCCTTGTGGTCCTTCAGCGCGGTGGCGCGGGCCGCCTGGCCGATGCCGGTCGCGTTGATGTCCAGGTCGAACTCGCCGTTCATCAGGCGCTTGTCCATGTCGTCCGCGTTCGCCATGAACGTGACCGAGATGGAGTCCGGGAGCGCCTTGCGGATGGTGTCCGACTCGGCCTTCCAGGCGGTGTTGCGCGAGAGCTTCATGCTCTTGTTGGGCTCGTACGAGTCGATCTTGTACGGGCCGCTGGAGAAGGGCTTGAGGCCGTACTTGGCCGCGGTGTCCTTGTCCTGCTTGACCGGGCTGGCGGCCGGCATGGCCAGCATCTGCTCGAAGTCGCCGTTGGGCGCGGGGAGCTTGAAGATGACGGTCTTGGCGTCCGGGGTCTCGATCGCCTTGAGGCCGAGCTTGTCCGGGCTGGTGTCCTTGTACGGACCGGGGTACTCGGTCTTCGGGTCGAGGACCTGCATCAGGTAGACCGGGCCGCCGGAGATGACGTCCTGGGCCCAGGTGCGCTCGATGCCGTACTTGACGTCCTGGGCGGTGATGGGCGTGCCATCCTCCCAGGTCACGTTGTCCTTGAGGGTGTACTTGTAGGTCTTGCCGCCGTCGCTGATCTCCGCGTTGGCGGTGGCCAGGTCGGGGACGAGCTCGGTGCTCTTGGAACCGGGCTCCGCCTTGAAGCTGACGAGCTGGCGGGCGTAGTAGCGGGAGAAGTCCCACATGAAGCCGTAGTAACCGCGCTGCGGGTCCCACGAGTCGGCCTCCTGCGTGCCGACGAACTTCAGCTCGCCGCCCGCCTTGGTGGAGGCGTTGGCGACCTTGCCGATGGCGGCGTTGAAACCGCCCGCGGCGGACGGCTTCTCGTCCTTCGTCTTGCCGTCGTCGCCGCCACAGGCGGTCGCGGCCAGCATCGTCGCGAGCACGACGGCCGTGCCGGCGGCAAGCCTGCGCTTGGACATGCGATGGGTAGTCACGATGCTCGCAACCCTCCGTTGTGATTCCGGTTCGAAGCCGGGTTCCGGTGTGCCCTGCGGTTCTGACCTACGGGTGCCCTGCGGGATGACCTGCGGGGACGGCTAACGGGAGCCCTTCGGGTCGAGGGCGTCGCGGACGCCGTCGCCGAAGAGGTTGAAGGCCAGCACGGTGATGAAGATCGCCGTGCCGGGGAAGATCATGAAGAGCGGGTCGTCCTCATAGGTCCGCACGGCCGTCGAGAGGGTCTCGCCCCAGGACGGTGTGGGCGGCTTGACGCCGACGCCCAGGAAGCTGAGCGCGGCCTCGGTCAGCACGTTGGTGGGGATCATCAGCGTCGCGTAGACGGTGATGGGGGCCACCAGGTTCGGGAGCAGCTCGCGGAAGAGGATGTACATCCGGCCGGCGCCCAGGCTCCGCGCGGCTTCGACGTACTCCCGTTCGCGCAGCGACAGGGTCTGGCCGCGGACGATGCGGCCGATGTAGGGCCAGCCGAAGAAGCCGATCACCAGGACCAGTACGGCGATCCGCAGGCCCGATCCCTCGAAGCCCCAGAGCTTGCCGGGGACGACCGAGATGAGCGCGATGATGAAGAGCAGCTGCGGGAAGGCGAGCAGCAGGTCCATGACCCGGCTGATGGCCGCGTCGACCCAGCCGCCGAAGTAGCCGGCGACGATGCCGAAGAAGGTGCCCATCGAGACCGCCACGAAGGCGGACAGGAAGGCGACCAGGAGCGAGATGCGGGCGCCGTAGACGATGCGGCTGAAGACGTCGCGGCCGTTGACCGGTTCGATGCCCAGCAGGAAGTCGCCGCTCATGCCGCCGTAGTCACCGGAGGGCAGGCCCAGCAACGGGTCCAGCAGGTCTTCGTGCAGCTCCTCCGGGGGGTGGCCGAACGCGCTGACGATCAGCGGCGCGAACAGTGCGACGAGGATCAGCAGGAGCACGACGAAACCGCCGGCCAGCGCGACCTTGTCGCGCTTGAGCCGCATCCAGGCGATGCGGCCGGGCGAGCGGCCTTCGATGGCCTTGGCGGGGACGTCGGCTACGGACACGGGTGCGGGTGTCTCCGCGCTCATGTCGTGCAGTGGTGCCGTCATCGTGGTGGGGACCCCTCTCGGCCGACGTGTGGGCCGGCCCATGCCCGCCGCTGTGGCGGCGTTGGTGCGGAGTGGCGCTCGGAGTGCGAGGTACGGATGCGTTCTGCGGAACGGGTACTGCTCGGGCGGTGCGCTGCGGACAGTGCCATCGGAGGACTGACCCGCTCTTGGGTGGGGAGTCTTCATCGGGCGCTCGATCAGCCGCCAGACCCGCAGGTGAATGGATGCGCAACCGTGATCTGAGGGTCGAGTTCCCGTTATCCGGACTTCGCTGCCACCTCAGCGGAGCAAGACATGCTGTTCGGTACGGAATCGGACATGGCGCCCAACTCGGCGTACTAGCGCGCCCATTGGGCGTACATCAGGGGTGAAATCCGGACAACGCAAAGACCGCACGGAACGACTGTTCCGTGCGGCCTCGGGTGGCTAAATACCGATGTCTCAGTAGGCGGGCGCCTGTCCCTCGCGGTCGTAGAAGGGCCTGGTCTGGGCCCGCAGCCACATCGCGACGGGATCGTGTTCGTCGGCGAGCGCGACCGTGCACACGGGCACTCCCTCGGGGACCGCGCCGACCGACTGGCGCATCATCTCCCGTACGGATTCCAGCGCGTGGGCGGAGGCGTCGTACAGGTCGAGCCCGACGGCGAGGTACGGGGACCCCAGCGCGGGCTGCACCCAGGCGCGGCGCAGCGAGCGGACGGCGGGCGTGCGGTGCGCGTGCTGCGTGAGCAGTCCGTAGAACTGCGGCAGCTCGATGGCGGGTTCGGACAGCCGCAGCGGGCCGGCCGGCATCCGGTCGAGCCCGGTGGCGATCCGGCGCAGGTCGGCCCAGGGGAGGCCGACGCCGCCGCCCTGGGCGTGCGGATTGAGCCACAGCCCCCAGCGGTCGGGGTAGAGGGCGCGGGCGATGTCCCGGCCCGTGACCACCTCGTACCCGCGGTTCCAGCCGCTGGCGGCCAGCTCCTGCGGGGAGGTCACGCAGGGCGCGTACCCGAGGCCCTCGACCTCCATGCCGCCGTACTGGGCCTCCGGGGATCCGGGCTGCCCCTGCCAGAGGAGCATCCACAGCCGTCCCTCGGCCAGGGCGTGCAGGAGAGACTCGTAGCTCTCGTAGCGCCCCGGAGTCACCTGGCGCAGCATGTGCTCGACCTGCCCGACCGCGGCCGTGCCTGACGCACTCACCCGGTACCCCTCTTCGTCTGTTCGTCCGCCCGTCGTCCACGCGTGTCGGCCACCAGCTTAAGCGTCACTACGGCAGGTAGAAGGGGCGTACGCGCTCACGTATGTAGTCGACGACCGGGTCCTCGGCGGCGTCGAGCAGGATCAACTGCACCGGCCACGGCGGCGGTACGCGGGTCAGGGCGCGGCCCAGCGCGTCCATCGGGGCGTTTCGCATCTCGGGCTCCCATCCCACCAGGTGGACCCCGATGTAGAGCTCCGGCGAGCCGCCCTCGACGCTGGCGAGGCAGCGGTGCGCGGACGCGACGACCCCGGCGGCCCGGAACTCCTCCGCGGCGGCGGCCAGGAACTCGACCGGGTCCTCCTGCCAGTCGGGCTCGTAGAGCCGGACCCGGCCGCCGGTGGCGGGGCCGTCGAGCGGGCTGCGGCCGGTGCGGCAGAGCTCCGCGACGGCCTGCGGGGGCAGCGGCACGCCGACGGACCCCTCGGGGTTGACCGCGAGGCCGAGCTGCGGGGGCAGGCCCCGGGCGAAGTCCACGGCGGGGGCGACGGCGAAGTCCATGGCGGGTCCGGCGCAGGCGCGGAACTGCTCCTCGGAGCTGTAGACGGGCACGTACGCGGCGCCGTCGATCTCCATGGTGGGCAGGCTCAGGCTGTTCACCCCGCCGGGCAGCGGGATCCACAGCGGGCTGCGCCCGAGGACCTCCAGGATCCGCCCGCCGGCGTCCGCCTGTCCGAGCGCCGCCCCGAGCACCTGCTCCAGCTCGTTACCCGGCCACATGTACGTCTCCGCTCGCTTGCCCTTGCCCTTGATGTCGACCCGAGATTAACGGGCGCCTGCGACAGCGGGGCCGGGGGCCGCCGCCCCGCCGCCACTACCGCCGCCACTACCGCCGCCGCTCGTCGCTAGCGGAAGCCGATCGACGTCAGCCGGGACGCCGCCGGCCGGTCCAGCAGGGTCACCGACGCGCAGCCGGCCGGCGGGCGGCCCGCCTCGGCCTCGCGCAGCAGCCGGGCCACCGCGCCGCGGTGCCGGGCGAAGGCGTACGCCGACACCCCGCGGCCCCGTGCCGCCTGCCCGGCCCTGGCCTCCTCGGGCGTGGTGTCCAGCAGGACCAGGTGCAGTGCGCGGCCGCGCCGGCGGGCCGCCGAGGCCAGCAGGCCCCGTACCCAGCTCTGCGTACCGCAGTCGTGGACGACGGCCGGGGCCCCGGAGCGGAGCACCCGCCACAGCCCCCAGTAGTGGGCGATCCGGACCGCGGGCCGGTACACCGCGTAGGGCAGCGCGGCCGGCATCCGGCGCTCCCACCGCTCGCGGACGTCCTGGGAGTCGATGCCGCCGCCCTCCGCGGCCCGCTTGATCAGGGTGCTCTTGCCGCCGCCGGGCAGTCCGGAGACCACCACGACGTCCCCCGCGGCGAAGCGCAGCCTGCACGGGCCCTCGGCCCCGCGCAGGTCGCGCACGGCTCCGGGCTCCCCCGCCGCTCCGGCCGCCGCCGGATCCCGTACGACGCCGCGCTGCGACGGCACCCCGCCCACCACGCCCTCGACGGTGCCGGTGCCGGTCGCCGCCAGTGGTCCGAATCTCCGCACAGTGTTCGCCTCCCCCGCGACGGGCCGCCTGGACCCGGTCCCCCTGAGTGTAAAGAGACGGTAATCCGGCAGTGCCGGTTCCGTTCCGGGCCCGATCCGCTTGCGGACCCCCTCCCCCATTCGGCCGCACGCCGTGCAATGATGTGCGCCATCTGGACACCTAACTGCATACCGGCCGCTTGAATCCGCGCGGGAGAGTCCCGGCACGCCGCAAGGCGGTGCCCGGGCGCCGAAGGAGCAAGTACCTCCCTTGAATCTCTCAGGCCCCGTACCGCGTGGATGAGGCAGATCTGAAAAGCGAGCCGCACCACCGCCCGTGAGGGCACCGGTGACGGTTCCACCCAAGGTGCAAGTCGAAGGCCTTCCCCTGGAAGCGGGGAACTCTCGGCGAACCTCTCAGGTTCCGATGACAGATGGGGAGGAACTCCTCCTCGTCATGTCATGCCCTGGGACCCGGGAGCCACACCCATGAGCACTGCCCCCCGCCTGACCGCCCTCGATGCGCTGCACCGTTCCCTCGGTGCGACCATGACCGATTTCGCGGGCTGGGACATGCCCCTGCGGTACGCCAGCGAGCGCGACGAGCACAACGCCGTCCGCACCAGGGCCGGTCTGTTCGACCTCTCCCACATGGGCGAGATCACCCTGACCGGCCCCGAGGCCGTCAAGGTCCTGGACTACGCGCTGGTCGGCAACATCTCCACCGTCGGCGTCGGCCGCGCCCGCTACACGCACATCTGCCGGGAAGACGGCGGGATCCTCGACGACCTGATCGTCTACCGCCTGGGCGAGACCGAGTTCATGGTCGTCGCGAACGCCTCCAACGCCCAGGTCGTCCTGGACGCGATCACCGAGCGCGCCGCCGGCTTCGACGCCGAGGTCCGCGACGACCGCGACGCGTACGCGCTGCTCGCGGTGCAGGGGCCGGAGTCCCCCGGCATCCTCGCCTCCCTCACCGACGCCGACCTGGACGGGCTGAAGTACTACGCCGGCCTGCCCGGCACGGTCGCCGGGGTGCCCGCGCTGATCGCCCGTACCGGCTACACCGGCGAGGACGGCTTCGAGCTGTTCGTCGCCCCCGAGCACGCCGTGGAGCTGTGGCAGGCGCTGACCAAGGCGGGAGAGGGCGTCGGCCTGGTCCCGGCCGGCCTGTCCTGCCGCGACACCCTGCGCCTGGAAGCGGGCATGCCGCTGTACGGGCACGAGCTGACCACCTCCCTGACCCCGTTCGACGCGGGTCTGGGCCGGGTCGTGAAGTTCGAGAAGGAGGGCGACTTCGTCGGCCGCGCCGCCCTGGAGGCCGCCGCCGAGCGCGCCGCCTCCAAGGCGCCGCGCAAGCTGGTCGGCCTGATCGCCGAGGGCCGCCGTGTTCCGCGCGCCGGTTTCCCCGTGACCTTCGACGGCCAGGTCATCGGCGAGGTCACCTCCGGGGCCCCGTCCCCGACGCTGGGCAAGCCGATCGCGATGGCCTATGTCGACGCGGCGCACGCCGCGCCCGGCGCCTCCGGTGTCGGCGTGGACATTCGCGGTACGCATGAGGCGTACGAGGTCGTGGCCCTGCCGTTCTACAAGCGGCAGAAGTAGCCCCGTACCGCACCGCACCGCGGCGCACCGCCGGACGGCGCACGCACCGCGCCGTCCCGCACGACCACCGTTCGTATCCACTCCCCCGCATCCAGGAGAATCAGGTCATGAGCAACCCCCAGCAGCTGCGTTTCAGCAAGGAGCACGAGTGGCTGTCGGGCGCCGTCGACGGCGTCTCGACGGTCGGCATCACGGAGTTCGCGGCCAACGCGCTCGGTGACGTCGTCTACGCCCAGCTTCCCGAGGTGGGCGACACGGTGACCGCGGGCGAGACCTGTGGCGAGCTGGAGTCGACCAAGTCGGTCAGCGACCTGTACTCCCCCGTCACCGGCGAGATCACCGAGTTCAACCAGGACGTCGTCGACGACCCGGCGCTCGTGAACTCGGCTCCGTTCGAGGGCGGCTGGCTCTTCAAGGTGCGCGTCACGGAGGAGCCGGCCGACCTGCTCTCCGAGGACGAGTACGCCAAGCTCACCGCCGGCAACTGACCCAGGGAACCCTGATGTCTGTACTGAACACTCCCCTTCACGAGCTCGACCCGGACGTCGCCGCCGCCGTCGACGCCGAACTCGTGCGCCAGCAGTCCACCCTGGAAATGATCGCGTCGGAGAACTTCGCTCCGGTCGCCGTCATGGAGGCCCAGGGCTCGGTCCTGACCAACAAGTACGCCGAGGGCTACCCCGGCCGCCGCTACTACGGCGGCTGTGAGCACGTCGACGTGGTCGAGCAGATCGCGATCGACCGCATCAAGGCGCTCTTCGGCGCCGAGGCCGCGAACGTGCAGCCCCACTCGGGTGCGCAGGCCAACGCGGCCGCGATGTTCGCGCTGATCAAGCCGGGCGACACGATCATGGGCCTGAACCTGGCCCACGGCGGTCACCTGACCCACGGCATGAAGATCAACTTCTCCGGCAAGCTCTACAACGTGGTCCCGTACCACGTCGACGAGACCGGCGAGGTCGACATGGCCGAGGTCGAGCGCCTCGCCAAGGAGTCCAAGCCGCAGCTGATCGTCGCCGGCTGGTCCGCCTACCCGCGCCAGCTGGACTTCGCCGCCTTCCGCCGCATCGCGGACGAGGTCGGCGCGTACCTGATGGTCGACATGGCGCACTTCGCCGGCCTGGTCGCCGCGGGTCTGCACCCGAACCCGGTGCCGCACGCCCACGTCGTGACCACCACCACGCACAAGACCCTCGGCGGTCCGCGCGGCGGTGTCATCCTGTCGACGCAGGAGCTGGCCAAGAAGATCAACTCCGCGGTCTTCCCCGGTCAGCAGGGCGGCCCGCTGGAGCACGTGATCGCGGCCAAGGCCGTCTCCTTCCTCGTGGCGGCCTCGCCCGAGTTCAAGGAGCGCCAGGAGCGGACCCTGGAGGGCGCGAAGATCCTCGCCGCCCGCCTGGTCCAGGACGACGTCAAGGCCGTGGGCGTGGACGTCCTCACCGGCGGCACCGACGTGCACCTGGTCCTGGTCGACCTGCGCAACTCCGAGCTGGACGGTCAGCAGGCCGAGGACCGCCTCCACGAGGTCGGCATCACGGTCAACCGCAACGCCGTCCCGAACGACCCGCGGCCGCCGATGGTCACCTCGGGTCTGCGGATCGGCACGCCGGCGCTGGCCACCCGCGGTTTCGACGCCGAGGCCTTCACCGAGGTCGCCGAGATCATCGCGCAGGCGCTGAAGCCCGCCTACGACGCCGAGGACCTGAAGGCGCGCGTCTCCGCGCTCGCCGCGAAGTTCCCGCTGTACCCGACGCTCTAGGCGCCGGCCTGAGAGGGCCCGGCCTTGTTGTGCACAGGGCCGGGCCCCTTTCATGACCAAAGCCCCAGGCGGATGCGACCTATTGCCGCTGATTACTCCAATAAATGGCAAATAGGCTCCACATAAAGGATCGACCGCACCCCTGGCAGGACGGACAGCACACCCCATGGACATGAGCGCAGCCAACAAGAAGGGACTCAGTCTCTTCGCCCTGATCATGATCGGGCTCGGCTCGATCTTCGGATCGGGGTGGCTCTTCGGGGCGGGCCAGGCGGCCGCCGTCGCGGGTCCCGCGGCGATCATCGCCTGGGTCATCGGTGCCGTCTTCATCGGCATGATCGCCATGTCCTACGCGGAGGTGGGCGCCGCCTACCCGCTGCCCGGCTCGATGGCCCGCTTCGGCACCATCTCGCACGGGCCGGTCCTGGGCTTCATCACCGGCTGGGCGGTCTGGATCGCCATCGCCGCGCTGATCCCGATCGAGTCCATCGCCGGTACGCAGTACATGTCCTCCTGGAACTTCGGGTGGGCCAAGGGCCTGGTCGAGAACGGCGGCCTGACCACCTCCGGCATGGCGATGGCCCTGTTCCTCACCGTGGCCCTGTGGCTGGCCTGCTACTGGTCGGTCGCGCTGCTCGCCAAGGCGAACAACCTCCTCACCCTGGTCAAGTTCGCCATCCCGGTGCTCGCCGTGATCGCCCTGATCGCCTCCGGCTTCCACACCGGCAACTTCACCGACCACGGCGGCTTCGCGCCCAACGGCTGGTCCGCGGTCATGACCGCCGTCACCACCTCCGGCGTGGTCTTCGCCTTCAACGGCTTCCAGGCCGTCGTCAACCTCGGCGGCGCCGCCAAGAACCCCGGCCGCGCCATCCCGCTGGCCCTGGTCGGCGCCCTCTCCCTCGGCCTGGTCATCTACCTGGCCCTGCAGATCGCCTTCATCGGCGGCGTCCCGCCCGAGAAGCTCGCCGAGGCCGGCGGCTGGAACGGCATCAACTTCTCCTCCCCCTTCGCCGACCTCGCCAAGATGCTGATGCTGCACTGGGTCGTCACGATGCTCCAGTTCGGCGCCTTCATCTCCCCGTCCGGCGCCAACATCGGCAACGTCGCCTCCGCCTCCTACATGGCGCAGAACCTCGCCGACACCGGCTTCTTCCCGAAGAAGATCCGCGAGGTCCACCCGAAGTACGGCACCGCCCGTCCCGCCATGTGGCTGAACCTCGGCTTCTCGGTGCTGCTGCTGGTCACCGTCGGCCACAGCTGGGAGGCCCTGGCCAGCGTGGTCTCCGCCGCGATGGTGGTCTCGTACCTGATCGGCCCGATCGCGGTCGGCGTCTTCCGCCGGACCAAGCCCGAGCTGCCGCGCCCCTTCCGGCTGCCGGCCGCCAAGATCCTCTGCCCGGTCACCTTCGCCTTCGCCGCCTGCGCCCTGTACTGGTCGAAGTGGCCCGACACCGGCAAGGTGGTGCTGCTCACCCTGGTCGCCGCCCCCATCGCGGCGATCGTGCTCAAGCGCAAGGGCGAGAAGAACCTGGCCAAGCAGTTCGCCCCGGCCTGGTGGATGATCGCCTTCCTGCTGTGGCTGGGCACCCTGTCGGCGCTCGGCAGCAAGGAATTCGGCGGCCACGGCATCATCCCCGGCGGCGTGGACATCGCCCTCGTGGGCCTCTCGGCCCTGGGCTTCTACTTCTGGGCCGTCCGGTCCGGGGTCAAGGCCCACTACGCGGGCCTGCCCGGCCCGGACCCGGTCCTGGACGCCCCCGCGGGCGGGACCGGAGCCACCGGGGCCCCGGAGCGCGAACTGACCCACGCCTGAGCGTCCCCCTCCCGACCCGTCCGGCAGCCGAGCCGTTCACCTCACCGCGTTAAGCTCGGCTGTCGGACAAAATCCGCAGATCAGCCCGATCAACCCCTCCTGCCCACGCTTCCCACCCACGAGCAGACATAGGAGTCCGCAACCGTGGCCATCTCCGTCTTCGATCTCTTCTCGATCGGCATCGGTCCCTCTTCCTCCCACACCGTCGGACCGATGCGCGCCGCGCGCATGTTCGTGACCCGGCTCAAGAAGGACGGCGTCCTCGCGCAGACAGCCTCGGTGCGCGCGGAGCTCTTCGGCTCGCTGGGCGCCACCGGCCACGGCCACGGCACCCCCAAGGCGGTGCTGCTGGGCCTGGAGGGCCACTCCCCCCGCACCGTGAACGTGGAGACCGCCGACGCCGAGGTCGAGCGCATCCGCCGGACGGGCCGCCTGCGCCTGCTGGGCACGGACATAGGTGACGGCCACGAGATCGACTTCGACGAGCCGAACCAGCTGATCCTGCACCGCCGGCGCTCGCTCCCGTACCACGCGAACGGCATGACGCTCTTCGCGTACGACGAGACCGGAAACCCGCTGCTGGAGAAGACCTACTACTCGGTCGGCGGCGGCTTCGTCGTGGACGAGGACGCGGTCGGCGAGGACCGGATCAAGCTCGACGACACCCCGCTGAAGTACCCCTTCCGCAGCGGTGACGAGATGCTGCGCCTCGCGAACGAGACCGGCCTGTCGATCTCCTCGATGATGCTGGAGAACGAGAAGGCCTGGCGCACCGAGGACGAGATCCGCGAGGGCCTGCTGGAGATCTGGCGCGTCATGCAGGCCTGCGTCGCGCGCGGCATGTCCCGCGAGGGCATCCTCCCCGGCGGTCTGCGGGTCAAGCGCCGGGCCGCCTCCACGGCGCGCCAGCTGCGCACCGAGGGCGACCCGATGATGCACCGCAGCGAGTGGGCGACCATCTACGCGATGGCGGTCAACGAGGAGAACGCGGCCGGCGGCCGGGTCGTCACCGCCCCGACGAACGGTGCGGCGGGCGTCCTCCCGGCGGTCCTGCACTACTACATGAACTTCGTGCCGGGCGCCGACGAGGACGGGGTGGTCCGCTTCCTCCTCGCCGCCGGAGCGATCGGCATGCTCTTCAAGGAGAACGCCTCGATCTCCGGCGCCGAGGTCGGCTGCCAGGGCGAGGTCGGCTCGGCCTGCTCGATGGCGGCCGGCGCACTGGCCGAGGTCCTGGGCGGCACCCCGGAGCAGGTCGAGAACGCGGCCGAGATCGGCATGGAGCACAACCTCGGCCTGACCTGCGACCCGGTCGGCGGCCTGGTGCAGATCCCCTGCATCGAGCGCAACGGCATGGCGGCGGTCAAGGCCGTCACCGCGGCCAAGATGGCGATGCGCGGCGACGGCAGCCACAAGGTCTCCCTCGACAAGGTCATCAAGACCATGAAGGAGACGGGCGCCGACATGAAGGTGAAGTACAAGGAGACCGCCCGCGGCGGTCTCGCGGTCAACGTCATCGAGTGCTGACCCGGACCCGTACCGCCTGATGAAGGCCCCGACGCCCCGCGTCGGGGCCTTCGCCATGTCCCCCCTCAGTCAGGTGGGTTACGCCAGTAACTTCGTTCGAGATTGGGTGGTATATGAGGTTTGGCGGGAGGTTGATCACGCTTGAGAGGGAACAAGGCAGTCTGGGCTGGTTTCTTGATGATCACCTGCGCAAGGGTGGGGGCACGACGTCGCGTCCACACCCCCGGCGGTCGGCCAACCGCCTTGGACCACAGCCGTTTTGCTTATCTGGAGGACTTGAAATCATGGCAAGCACCCGCAGCATCCGCGTGATGGCGGCCGCCGCATCGCTCCCCCTCGCCTTCGCGCTCTTCTCGGGCGTGGCCCAGGCCGACAACGGGGCCGGTGCGGCCGGGACCGCGTCGAACGCGGCCCTCGCCGGCGTCCTCGGAAGCGGGGTCGGCGGCAGCAACGCCGGCAACTCCTCCACCGCCCAGCAGGTCGCCTCGGGCTTCGGCGCCTCCAACCAGAACAACGGCGCCCAGGCCAACGGTTCGGGCTTCACCGCGATCGGCCAGTCGAACGCGCACGAGTCCTTCATCTACAACCCGCTTCCGTAGCTCCGGCCGGGGCCCCCGCCCCGGTCGCACGCTTCCGCCGAGCCCCGCCCTCCCTCCGGAGGGCGGGGCTCGGCGCGTCGGGCCAAGTCGGGTCGAGAGGCCCGGCCGGACGGGACCTTCGGCCGGGGGAAGGCGGCCCCCGGGTGGGCTAGCTTGCCCGAGTGGGCATCTCGCGCGCGTGCGCCGGCGAGACCCACCCCGAGAGAGAGGCGCCCGCATGACCGGCACCGAACACCGCGTCCTCCCGCTCCGCCTGGAGGCCGCTCCCGAGCCCGTCCCGGTGCGGGGCGTCTTCGTGTACCGGACCGAGCGGCCCTACGAGATCTCCCTCGACTTCGAGGGGGCCGGCATGCACCTCGCCCACTGGGTCTTCTCCCGGGAACTGCTGCTCGACGGCCAGGTCTGCGCCACCGGCGAGGGCGACATCCAGGTGTGGCCCCGCTGGAAGGGCACCGAGCCGCGGGTCTTCCTCGCCTTCAGCAACGGCGAGCAGTCGTGCGTGGTGTCGGCCCGGGCCAAGGACGTCCAGGCGCTGTGCCGCCGGATGACCGAGCTGGTGCCGCGCGGCCAGGAGCACCGGCATTACGACCTCGACGCCGAGCTGAGCGCCCTGCTGCCCAGCTGAACCGGGCGCAGGCGGCGCACCGGGGGCAACCGTGCCCGTACCGGGTGCAACCACGCCCCGACCCGGCGCGTCTTCACGGGTGACACCGTTCCCCGTCTCTCGGAATCGAGGGGACGCCATGAACCGTCCACGCCGCCGGCAGGCCACCGCACTGGGGGTGGGCGCACTGCTCGCCGCCACCCTGGCCTTCGCCGCCCCGGCATCCGCCGCAACCACGACAGCCGCCACCAAGGCCAAGGCCACCCAGACTCCGCTCGTCGTCAATGCCCGCTACGGCGGCCACTGCACGTACGACCGGGTGGTCATCGACCTGCAGGGGTACGTACCCGGGGTCACCGTCACCCCCGTCCCGAACCTGGTCTACGACGGGTCCGGCAAGCCCGTCCCGCTGCCCGGCCGGTACTTCCTGGAAGTCCGCCTGCACCCCGCCGCCGGACACGACGACGCGGGCCACAACGTCTACCTCGGCCCCAAGCTCGTCAAGATCGACCTGCCCAAGCTCAAGGGGCTCGCCCTGACCGGCGACTACGAGGGGTACGTCACCTTCGGCGCCGCCTTCGACACCACGCCCGCCTACAGCTCCTTCACGCTGCACTCCCCGGAGCGCTTCGTCCTGGACATCGCGCACCCGAACACCTGCTGAGCCCCCGGCGGGAGCCGGGGCCCGGCTAGCGGTGCTCGGGATTCGGGAAGTCGAACCGGCAGCCCGCGTCCCACAGGGAGCGCTGGTTGCCGTGCGCCGGCATCCCGCCGGACCGCTTGAGCAGGGCCGCCAGGTGCATGAGGTTCCAGCTCATGAAGGCCGTGTTCCGGTTGGTGAAATCGTTCTCGGGGCCGCCGGATCCGGGGTCCAGGTACGAGGGCCCGGGTCCGGCCTCGCCGATCCATCCGGCGTCGGCCTGCGGCGGGATCGCGTAGCCGAGGTGCTGGAGGCTGTAGAGGACGTTCATGGCGCAGTGCTTGACGCCGTCCTCGTTGCCGGTGATCAGCGCCCCGCCCACGCGCCCGTAATAGGCGTACTGGCCCTGCTCGTTCAGGATCGAGGAGCAGGCGTAGAGCCGCTCGATGACCTGCTTCATCACCGAGCTGTTGTCCCCGAGCCAGATCGGGCCGCACAGCACGAGGATGTCGGCGTCCATGATCTGGCTGTAGAGCACCGGCCACTGGTCGCTCTCCCAGCCGTGCTCGGTCATGTCGGGCCAGACACCGGTGGCGATGTCGTGGTCGACGGCACGGATGAGCGAGGTCCGGACCCCGGCCGCCTCCATCACCGCACGGCTCTTGCCGATCAGGCCCTCGGTGTTGCTGGGCTCGGGGGACCGCTTGAGCGTGCAGTTGACGTACACGGCGGTCAGGTCGGAGTAGTCGAGGTCGCGCGCGGGATCGGTAGCCACCCGCCCAGCCTCACCGGCGACCGCCGTGGCCGCCACCGGGCCGCGCCCGTCCGGGCTCAGCCCGGCGTCGGAGCCGGCGCCCGGGTCGGGGTCACAGGGATTCGATCATCGCGTCCGCGCTCGCCGCGTTCAGGGCGAGGCGGACGTTGCCGAGCACCGCGAGCCGGATGAGGGCCCGTACGTCGTCCCCGTGCGGGTGCGAGGCCAGCGGGTCGAAGAAGAACACCAGCAGGTCGATCTGCCCCTGGGTGATGAGCGAACCGATCTGCTGGTCCCCGCCGAGCGGCCCGCTGCGCAGCGGGGCGACGTCCAGGCCGAGCCGCCGGTTGATCAGGGTGCCGGTGGTGCCGGTCCCGTAGAGCCGGTGGGGCTTGAGCTCGGCGGCCTTGCGATCCGTCCAGGCGAGCAGGTCGGCCTTGCGCGCGTCGTGGGCGACCAGGGCGATGCCGCGCGGGCGGTCGCTGCGGCCGCCCGCTCCGGTGAGCCAGCTCGGGTCGGCCAGCGGGTAGAGGTGCACGGCCGCGGCCCGCAGCTCCTCACGGCTGATGGAACCGTCGCCGTCGACGTCGACCCGGTCGAAGGAGAGCGCGTCGAGCGAGCCGTCGATGCCGGTCGCCCCGAAGAGGCGCTCGTACTCCGCGCGGTCGATGCGGCCGTCGCCGTCCCGGTCCAGGGCGTCGGCGAGGGCGTCGAGGGCCCGCAGGGTGGACTCGCGGAAGTAGCGGTCGCCGTCGAAGGCGTCGCGCGCGGCCGCCGCGACGAACTCCTGCTCGCTGATCCGGCCGCCCCGGTCGGTGTCCGATGCGGCCTGCAGCTGCGTCCACAGCTCGGAGTAGGCGTCGTGGAGGGCGGCCCTGCGGCGGGTGTCCCCGGGCTCGGTGAGCCATTCGGCGAGGCGGCCGGCGTAGGCGATGAGGTCCTCGCGGCCGAGATGCCCGTCCCCGTCCAGATCGTACGTGCGGAACAGCGCGGCGACGCGGGGCAGCCAGTCTTCGGCGGTCACGGACATGCAGAACTCCCTTTTCAGGTGGGGCTATTGAGGCCGATAGTAGCGGTGCGAACACGGTGCGTGATGCACAAGCGGAATCAGGTCACCGCATGGCGTGATTGGGGCGGGTTGTTACCGGTCCGCGCGGCCGACTAGGGTCAGCGGGCCTTGGTGTTCGGGAAACCGGTGGGAAACCGGTGCGGCCCTCGCCACTGTGATCGGGAAGTCCGGCTCCACTCCTGCGGGAAAGCCACTGGGCTGCGCGGGAGGTTCCGCGCTGCCCGGGAAGGCGGAGCATGGACGTCAACCCGTGAGCCAGGAGACCGGCCGGGGCGCGTTGTCCATCCACGAGGTGCTGGAGAGGTCTCCCTACTCATGCATATAGCCGAGGGGTTCCTGCCCCCTTTGCACGCGGTCGCCTGGGGCGCCGCGTCCGCCCCCTTCGTCGTCCACGGCGTCCGCGCGCTCACCCGCGAGGTGAAGGCCAACCCCGAGAGCACCCTGCTGCTCGGTGCGTCCGGGGCCTTCACCTTCGTCCTGTCCGCCCTGAAGATCCCCTCCGTGACGGGCAGTTGCTCGCACCCCACGGGCACCGGGCTCGGGGCGATCCTGTTCCGGCCGCCGATCATGGCGGTGCTCGGCACGATCACCCTGCTGTTCCAGGCCCTGCTGCTGGCACACGGCGGGCTCACCACCCTCGGCGCCAACGTCTTCTCGATGGCCATCGCCGGCCCGTGGGCGGGCTACGCCGTCTACCGGCTGCTGCGCAGGTCCGGGGCCCCGCTGATGGTGACCGTGTTCTTCGGCGCCTTCTTCGCCGACCTGGTCACCTACTGCGTCACCAGCGTGCAGCTCGCCCTGGCCTTCCCGGACCCGGCCTCCGGATTCCTGGGCTCCCTCGCGAAGTTCGGGGGGATCTTCGCGGTCACCCAGATCCCGCTGGCCGTGAGCGAGGGGCTGCTGACCGTCCTCGTGATGCGGCTGCTGATGGCGTCGAGCAAGTCGGACCTGGTCCGGCTGGGTGTCGCGAAGCTGACGGCCGCCCGTACCGGAGAGAAGGCGGCGGCCTGATGAGCAAGATGTCCAGGAACGCGAAGATCAACACCCTGCTGCTGCTCCTGGTGGCGGCGCTGGCCGTCCTCCCGGTCGCACTGGGGATGGGCGACCACAAGGAGGAGCCCTTCGCCGGCGCCGACGCGCAGGCCGAGACGGCGATCACCGAGCTGAAGCCCGACTACGAGCCCTGGTTCTCCCCGCTGTACGAGCCCCCGTCGGGCGAGATCGAGTCCGCACTGTTCGCCCTGCAGGCGGCGCTGGGCGCGGGCGTCCTCGCGTACTACTTCGGCGTCCGCAAGGGCCGCCGCCAGGGCGCGGCCGCCGCCGCGGCCGCTCCCGCCGCCGCCCCGGAGGCGTAGCCGGGTGCTGCCGATCGACGTTGCCGCGCACAGCAGCCGCTGGCGCGGCCGGCACCCGCTGGAGAAGGCCCTGCTCGGGATCGGGCTGACGGTCACCGCCGTGTGCCTGCCGCCCTGGCCGGGCGGCCCGCTGGTGGCCGCCGCCACCCTCGCCGTGCTGCTCGGCCCGGCCGGGGTGGCCGGCCGGCAGCTCTGGCGGGCCTTCCGGATCCCGCTCGGCTTCTGCTTCACCGGGGCGCTGCCCCTGCTGTTCGCGGTGGGCGGCCCGGCGGGGCCGGTGTCCCTGGCCCCCGACGGCCCCCGGCTCGCCGCCGAACTGCTGCTGCGCACCTCGGCGGCCTCGCTCGGGCTGCTGCTGTTCGCCTTCACCACCCCGGTCTCCGACGTCCTGCCCCGGCTGGTCCGGGCCGGGGTGCCGGCCCCCGTGGTGGACGTGGCCCTGGTCATGTACCGGATCGGCTTCCTGCTGCTCGATTCCATGGCCCAGGTCCGCCGGGCCCAGGCGGCCCGGCTCGGGCACACCGGCCGGGCAGCGGTGTGGCGTTCCCTGGCCGGGCTCGCCGCCACCTCCTTCGTACGGGCCTTCGACCGCGCGGCCAAGCTCCAGGCGGGTCTGGCCGGCCGCGGCTACGACGGCGCGCTGCGGGTCCTCGTACCGGAGGCTTCCCTGTCGTGGCGCTTCCTGGCGGCCACCGCCGGCCTGCTGGCGGCCCTGATCACCCTGACCCTCACCCTGAAGGGGCTCGCCCTGTGAACCCGGTAGTGGAACTGTCCGGCGCGGCCTACGCCTACGAGGACGGCCCCGCGGTCCTGACCGGCGTCGACTTCGCCATCGCGCCGGGCCGGGCGCTGGCCCTGCTCGGCCGCAACGGCAGCGGCAAGACCACGCTGATGCGGCTGCTGAGCGGCGGCCTGCGGCCCGGCGCGGGATCGCTGCGGCTGGACGGCACGGAGGTCTCGTACGACCGGGCCGGCCTGACCCGGCTGCGCACGTCCGTCCAGCTGGTGGTGCAGGACCCCGACGACCAGCTGTTCGCGGCCTCGGTCGAGCAGGACGTGTCCTTCGGCCCGATGAACCTGGGGCTCCCCGCCCCGGAGGTCCGCGTCCGCGTGGACTCGGCCCTCGCCGCCCTGGACATCACCCGGCTCCGGGACCGCCCCACCCACCTGCTCTCCTACGGGCAGCGCAAGCGCGCGGCGATCGCGGGGGCGGTGGCGATGGCCCCGCGGGTGCTGATCCTGGACGAGCCGACGGCCGGCCTGGACCCCGACGGCCAGGAGCGGCTCCTCGACGTCCTCGCAGGACTGCGCGCCTCCGGCACGACGGTGGTGATGGCCACCCACGACGTGGACCTGGCGGTCCGCTGGGCCGACGACGCGGCGGTCCTGACCCCGACGGGCATCCGCTTCGGCCCGGCCGAACCCCTCCTGTCGGAGCCGGCCCTCCTCACCTCGGCGGGCCTGCGCCAGGCCTGGTCCCCGGCGGTGGCCGCACTGCTGCGGTCCCACGGCCTGCTGGCGGCGGACGCCCCCGGCCCCCGCAATCCGGAGGCACTGGCCGCCTGGCGGTAGGCGGGTTCGCGGTTCCCGATCTCCCGCAAACCTAGGATGGCCGCATGTCGCTCCCGCACGCCATCCTCACCGCCCTGCTCGAGAAGCCCTCGTCGGGGCTGGAGCTGACCCGGCGGTTCGACAGGTCGATCGGGTACTTCTGGTCCGCGACGCACCAGCAGATCTACCGCGAGCTCGGCCGGCTGGAGGAGTCCGGGCTGATCCGGGCGCTGCCCAGCGAGGGGCCCGTGCGGGGGCAGAAGAAGGAGTACGAGGTGCTGCCGGCCGGGAGCGGGGAGCTGGCGCGGTGGGTCGGGGAGGCTCAGGATCCCAAGCCGGTGCGCGATCCGCTGCTGCTGCGGATCCGGGCGGCCGCGGTGGTGGGGCCGCAGGGGCTGGCCGCGGAGGTGCGGCGCCATCTGGAGCTGCACCGGGCCCAGTTGGCGGTGTACGAGGGCATCGAGGAGAGGGACTTCCCGGCCGGGCGGGAATCCGACGAGGACCGGCTGCGGCGTGTCGTGCTGCACGCGGGAACCGGGCTGGAGACCTTCTGGCTGCGCTGGCTGGAGGAGACCCTCGCCGAGGTGGAGGGCATGGCCGGCGAGACCGGCCGACAGGGCTGAACGCGCGCCCCGGCCCGGCAGGGGGCCGGGGCGGCGCAAAAGGCTTACTTGTTCAGGGAGGCCCAGAACTCGTCGAAGCTCAGCAGGCCGTCGTCGTTCGCGTCCTTGGAGGCGATCACGGCCTCCGCGACCGGGCCGGTGACGAACGGGTCGCCCATCGCCGCCATCGCCGAACGGAACTCGTCCGCCGTCACGAAGCCGTCACCGTTCACGTCGAACTTGCCGAACGTCGTCCGTGCGCTCTCGATGTCCGCCACTGGGTCCACCCCTTCTTGGTGCTTGTTGACCGGCTCAGGGTAGCGGCACACCCGGCCCCCTCACGCCCCGGGTCCCGTTCGAGCGGCAGAAAGAAATCCAATTACTCTTCCGTAGTGCGGAAGCGATAATTCCAGCCAACAATTCAAGCCCCCACTTGTCACGCTCCGGGACCACGGCATAACGTAGCGACATTGCCGCCACACCGGGAGCGCAGGGCTCCCAGGGACAAGCGGCAACAAGGGCGATCACACAGGTGACGATCACAGCTGACGCATCATTCGAAGTTCTGCCCTTCACCCGCACTTGCCACCACATCTGGGAAGACGGCGACCATGTGCTCATCGGAGTGAGTCCTGGCAACAGCTACTTCAGCTCCGAGCGCATATCCGACCTCGCCCGATGGGCCACGACCCGCTTCGCACAGGTCGACTTCGTGTACGCAGACCTCCACGTGGACGGGATGTTCGCCGCCTTCGGCTACACCCGGGAACACGCCGAGAAGCGTGCGACGAAGGAAATCAAGGCAGTCCGGCGACGGATTCTCAAGGGCGTGGAGGAATCAGGACCTCCGCACGCCGAGATCCGAGTGAGGGCACTTTCGGAGTTCCAGACGAACCCCGTCTACCAACTTCTGCACCGACGTGTACTCCATTTCCTGGAGACCGATGACGCATTCCGCAAGGGCTGCGAGGAAATGGCCCTGCACTTTGTCGGCTCCAAGTTGCCGGAAGGTGAATCCATCACCGACGCGCAGTTGCAGGTGTGTTTCGATTACATGGCGGCCGAGCTGCCGTTCTTCATCGACACCCCGAGCATTCTCGACGTCCCGTCCTCCGTGGCGGCGTACCACGTCAAGATGCCGATGACCGACCTCCTCTTCTCGCGCGGTGGGGGACTGCGCGCCACGAGGAACCAGGCATACGCCGTGGTGCGGCCCGAGGCGGCCGAAAAGCCGCGGAGCACCACGAACCACCCGAACACTCACGCGCACACCGCACCAGCCGAAGGGACCGTCGATGAGCGTCGAGCAGCTTGAGGCCCATTCCGATCAGGGCACCGGACAGACCACCGGGCCGCTCATCGACTTCCCGCTCTCGCGGCGCGGCGACGTGCTCCCCGAGGAGTGCACCTGGCTGCGCGAGAAGGCGCCGGTCGCGCAGATCCGCACCCTCACCGGGGACCCGGCCTGGCTGGTGAGCAGCTACGCGCTGGCCAAGCAGGTGCTGGAGGACGAGCGCTTCAGCCTCAAGGACACGGCGAACGCCGGCGTCCCGCGCCAGTACGCACTGACGATCCCGCCCGAGGTCGTCAACAACATGGGCAACATCAACAGCGCCGGACTGCGCAACGCGGTCATGAAGGCGCTCAACCCGCGCCAGAAGGGCCTGCAGGACTGGCTGCGCGCCAAGGCCGGCGAGCTCATCGACCAGCTCCTCGCCGAAGGGGGGCCCGCCGACCTGCGGGCCGGGTTCGCCGACCCCTTCTCCGCGGCCATGCACTGCCAGGTGCTGGGCGTGCCGTTCGAGGACTGGCGGCGGCTGATGTCGGGGCTGGACGTCGCGTTCATGACCGCTCGCGAGCCCTTCGCCGACTCAGCGCTCAACTGGTACAAGGACGTCGGCTACTTCGAGCAGCAGCTGAAGGCGCAGCTGGCGCTGCCTGCCGAGGAGCGTACGGGGCTCCTCGGCAGGTTCGCCGAGCTGAAGGAGGCGGACCCGGAGTCGGCGCACCTGACCGACGACATGTTCGCCACCGTCGCCGTCTCCCTCTTCGGGGCCGGGGCCGTCTCCACCTCCGCGTTCCTGACCCTCGCGGTCCTGGCGCTGCTGCAGAAGCCCGAGCTCATCGGGTACCTGCGCAAGCACCCGGAGCGCATGGGCAAGGCCGTGGACGAGCTGCTGCGCTGGAACCTGTCCGTGGGCGACGGCCTGCCGCGCATCGCCATGGCGGACATCCAGGTCGGGGACGTGCTGGTCAAGGAGGGCGAGCTGGTCCTCGTCCTGCTGGAGGGGGCCAACTTCGACCCGGAGGCCTTCGAGAACCCCGAGGAGCTGGACCTGGAGCGCGAGGGCTCCAACGCCAACCTCGCCTTCGGCGCCGGCCGGCACTTCTGCCCGGCCTCCGCGCTGGGCCGGGCGCACGCCGAGATCGCGCTGGAGGTGCTGGTCGAGCGGCTGCCCGAGCTGCGT
Source organism: Streptomyces sp. NPDC051563 (assembly GCF_044454225.1). NCBI lineage: Bacteria > Bacillati > Actinomycetota > Actinomycetes > Kitasatosporales > Streptomycetaceae > Streptomyces > Streptomyces sp. NPDC051563. The sequence goes on along the minus strand of NZ_JBITDL010000003.1, from coordinate 329,452 downwards.
CTCGCGGTGCCGGCGGAGAACCTCGTGTGGCGGACCGGCTTCATCAAGCGCCTGCCCGAGCGGCTCCCCGTCGCCTGGTGAGGAGACGGCGGTGAGCAGGTGAGCGTGCCCCGGGAGCTGTGCGAGCTCCCGGGGCGCACCCGCGTCGTGCCGCCCTACCGGAAGATGCCGGTGTGGCCGAGGGAGTAGCGGCCGGGCTGCGGGTAGACGGCGAGGCCGTGCGGGCCGCTGCCCACCGGGATCTTGGCGAGCTCCTTTCCGGTGGTGGTGTCGATGGCGTAGACCTCGGAGTTGTAGCGGCCCGAGAGCCAGAGCACCTTGCCGTCGGCGGAGACGCCGCCCATGTCGGGGCTGCCGCCGTCGGGCAGCTCCCACTTCTTCGTCAGCTTGTTCTGCGTGAAGTCGAAGACGGAGACGGAGCCTTCGCCGCGGTTGGAGACGTACATCTCCTTGGAGTCACGGCTGACGTACAGGCCGTGGCAGCCCTTTCCGGTGGGCAGCAGCTTGGGGGTCTCGAACTTGTCGCCGCCGAGGACCCACATGCCGTGCGCCATCATGTCCGCGACGTAGAAGGTCTTTCCGTCCGGCGAGACCTTGACGTCCTGCGGCATCGCGCCCTCGAAGGGCAGTTTCTGCTGGCCGACGACCTCCATCTTCTCGGTGTCGACCTTGAGGAGTTCGCCGGAGAACTCGCAGCTCACGATGAAGTAGCGGCCGTCCGCGGAGAAGTCCGCGTGATTGACGCCGAAGCAGGTCACCGGGACGGTTTTGACGCGGTCCATGGTGTGCGGGTCGCGGAAGACCAGCTCCTTGTCCATCGAGGCCATGACCACCGCGTACTTGCCGTTGGGCGTGAAGTACAGGTTGTACGGGTCGTGCACCTCGACGGGCTTGCCGGCCTCGCCGGTGGCCGGGTTGATCGGGGTGAGCGTGTGGCCCCGGTTGTTGTTGACCCAGAGGGTCTTCATGTCCCAGGAGGGGACCACGTGCTGGGGCTGGATCCCGACGGGGATGGTGTCGATGACCTTGTACGTCACCGGGTCGATGACGGACACCGTGTTGGAGCTGGTGTTCGGCACGTAGACGCGGGACGGGAAGTCCTTGACCACCGGGGAGAGTTTGTTCGGCCGGTCGGCGGCGTAGACGTCGTTCGGATCGAGGAGCGGCGGCATTCCGGCCAGGCCCGGCGGCGCCGCCGGCACGGCCTTGGCGGGCGCGGCGGGCGCCTTCGTGCCGAGGGCTTCGGCGGGTCCCTTGTCGGCCGCTCCGCAGCCGGTCAGGGCGGCGAGGACCAGGCCGGCCAGCAGCGCGGTGGCCTTCCGGGGAAGGCGGGTGGTCGTCATGGGGTCAGCAGCTCCGTGGTGGTCACCGCGCGCAGTTTGCGGCGTGCGAGTTCTTCGAGGAGGGGTGGCATCGCGTCGACCGTGTCCGCGTAGCCGAAGTGCAGGCTCACCATCGATCCGCCTTGGATCGGTCCGATGACGGAGCGGACGACGGCCGCGGCACCGGGCGAGGTGAAGTCGAGGGAGTCCACGTCGTACGAGAGGACGTGCGGGTAGCCCGCCCGCTGGGCCAGTTTTCGCACCAAGGGGGTGGCGTACTGGGTCTGGGACGGGCGGAACCAGGTGCCGATGGATCCGGTCAGCCGTTTGAGCCGGTCGGCGCAGCCGGTGATCTCGGCGTACGCCTCCTCCTCGGGCATGGTGTTGATCGCGAGGTGGCGCTGGGTGTGGTTGCCGAGCTCGTGGCCGCCGTCCAGGATCCGGCGGGCCATCTCGGGGTGGGCGTCGAGCCAGGCCCCGATGGCCAGGACGGTGACCCGGGCGCCCGCCCGCTCCGCCTCGGCGAGCACCGCCTTGGCGACGGCGGGGTCGCCGTTGCCGTGGAAGGTGAGCGCGACGCCGGTACGGCCGCGGGGGCCGTGCCCGATCTCCACGGGCTGGCCCGCGAACCGGCGCGGGGCGGGGGCCGCCTTGGCCGGGGCCGCTCGGGCCGGTGCCGCCGGTGCGTCGGGGGCGGCCTTCGCCGGGGCCGCGGGGCCCGCAGGGGAACAGGCGGCGGCGAGGGCGCCGGCGGCGACCGCCGCGCCGGTACGGAGAGCGGATCGGCGGTCCGGGTAGCAGAGCACCCGCCCATTTAAGGGGTGGATGCCCGTGAAGGTATTGATTGACCCAATTCGGGACCTTCGGCCGAACCGGTGCCCCCCGGCGACTGTCCGCTATGTGATCAACGATTCACTCAGAGCGGTCGATCTTTATGCACTGATTACGAGGCTCGTGGCCCATCTCACCTAAGATTTAGGTAGAAAGTCTTAGGATATGCACACTTATGTCCAACTTGGGACTTTTGGCATTTGGTCCCTCTTCTGCCATAGTCGGAACCACGGCTTCCCGTTGACCCGAGCGAAGTCCCTGCCGAGGATCACACCCCCTTCGATCCTCGGCACACCCGTGAAACCCCCGCAGCGCCCCACAACGGCGACAGGGGGTTTCTGGCGTTCCGGGGGGCGTGCTCAGCGGTCGGCGACCCGCATCTCGAACCAGGTGATCTTTCCTCGCGGCAGCAGGTCCGCGCCCCAGCGGTCCGAGAGCTTGTCGACGAGGAACAGCCCCCGGCCGGTGGTGTCCATCTCGTGGACCGGCATCAGGCAGGGCAGTCCGCGCGAGGGGTCGCGCACCTCCACGCGGATCCAGCCGCGCCGCCTGAGCATCCGTAAACCGAAGGAACGGGCCCCCGTGTGGCGGACGGCGTTCCCCACGAGCTCCGAGACCAGCAGGACCGCGTGCTCGGCGATCTGCGGCGAGAGCCCCCACAGGCGTACGACCACGCACTGCGTGAGCCGGCGGGCCGCGCCGGCCGACTCGGGCATCGACGGCAGCGTCACTTCCGCCTCGGCCGGATTCCCGTACAACTCCAGCGCTTTCAGGCCCAGTTCATCCTCCAGGGCCGCCGTGAGCCGTACGGCGGAAGCGCTACTGCGCTGCCGCGGCTGTTCCACACCCTCCAGACCCGCCATGCACCCATCATGGAGTGCCGGTAAGGCCGTTCGGGCCGTTCCGCAGGAAAAGACCCCCCGGAATCGATGATCCCGAGGGGTGGTTCCGGCATATGCGTTTGGCAACCCGAGGGCCGTCGCACGCTCCTGACCTGCGGTGACACACCGCGCAACGATGGTCACCCAGAGTGGATCACCGATTCCCCTTAAGGCTGCCTTAAGGCCTGGCTAATCCACCCCCAGGGAGGATCCGCGGAATCGATCTACTGGAACTTCGCCTTGCCCGGCCCCTCTTCGACGAAGCTGCGCATCCCGCGCTCGCGGTCCTCGGTGGCGAACAGCCCGGCGAACCAGCCGCGTTCGATGGTCAGCCCGGTGTCGATGTCGGCCTCCAGCCCCGCGTCCACGCACTCCTTGGCCGCGCGCAGCGCGAGGGCCGGGCCCTGCGCCAGCTTCGCGGCCCAGGCGTGCGCCTGCTCGTAGACCTCGGCGGCCGGGACGACGCGGTCGACGAGGCCGAGGGCCAGCGCCTCGTCGGCCTTGACCATGCGGCCGGTGAAGATCAGGTCCTTGGCCTTGGAGGGTCCGATCAGCCGGGACAGCCGCTGGGTGCCGCCCGCGCCGGGGATCAGGCCGAGCAGGATCTCGGGCTGGCCGAGCTTCGCGTTGTCGGCGGCGATCCGGTAGTCCGCGCACAGGGCCAGCTCGCAGCCGCCGCCCAGGGCGTAGCCGGTGACGGCCGCGACCACGGGCTTGGGAATCCGGGCCACGGCGGTGAAGGCGTCCTGCAGTCCGCGGGACCGGGCGACCATGGCCGCGTGGTCCATCGTCTGCATCTCCTTGATGTCCGCGCCGGCCGCGAACACCTTCTCGCCGCCGTAGAGGACGACGCTGCGGACGTCGGCCCGGTCGGTCGCCTCGACGGCGAGCTCGCGCAGCCGGTCCTGGGTGGCGATGTCCAGGGCGTTCATGGGCGGGCGGTCCAGCCGGATGACGCCGACGCCTTCGGAGACTTCGAGAGAGATGGTCATACGGGAAGGTTAGCGCCGGTTAACCGCGACCGGCCCGGTGCCGTGGGTCACAGCACCGGGCCGGTCCGACTCCGTACGGATGCGACTCCGTACGGATGCGACTACGTACGGATCAGAGCTACTTGATCCACTCCGCCCAGTCCATGTTCCAGCCGTTGAGGCCGTTGTCGGGGGCGACCGTCTTGTCCTTGGAGTTCTTCACGATGACCACGTCTCCGATGATCGACTCGTTGAAGAACCAGGCGGCGGGCTGGCTGCCGTCACCGGCGCCGCGGACGTCCTTGAGGCCGACGCAGCCGTGGCTGACGTTCTCGGAGCCGAACGTGCCCGAGGAAGCCCAGTAGTTGCCGTGCACGAAGGTGCCGGAGGTGGTCAGGCGCATCGCGTGCGGGACGTCGGAGATGTCGTACTCCCCGCCGAAGCCGACGGTGGCGCCGTTCATCCGAGTCACCTTGTACTTCTCGCTGATGACCATCTGCCCGTTGTACGTGGTGTTCGCGGGGGCGCCGGCGGTGATCGGGATGTTCTTGATCTCCGTGCCGTCGCGGACCACGCTCATCTGGTGCTCGGCGGCGTCGACCGTGGTGACCTGGGAGCGGCCGACCGTGAAGGTGACCGTACGGGTTTGCTTGCCGTAGACCCCCGGGCGGCCTTCGACTCCGTCGAGCGCCAGCTTCAGGGTGACCTTGGTGCCCGCGGCCCAGTACTTCTCGGGGCGGAAGTCCAGGCGGTCGTTGCCGAACCAGTGGCCCTCGACCGGGACGGCCGGCTCGGCCGTCACCGTGATGGCCTTCTCGACGGCCTCCGGGTTGGTGATGCCGCGGGAGAAGTTGATCGAGACCGGCATGCCCACGCCGACCGTCGATCCGTCCTCCGGCGTGTACTGCCCGATGAAGGTGTTGGCGGGCGTGAGGGTCGTGAAGGTGGTGTCCTTCGCGGACTCGCGGCCGGCCTCGTCCTTGGCGACCGCGTGCACCTTGTACTCGGTGGCGGCCGCGAGGTTGCGGGCGGGCTCCCAGCTCGCGCCGTCCTCGGCGAGCTTGCCCTCCACCGCATTGCCCTTGGTGTCGGCGACCGTCACCGTGGTGAGCTTGCCGCCGGTGCTGGATATCTTGAGGATGCCGCTCGTCGCGACCTCCTTGGCCCCGTCGTCCGGCTTGACGCTCACGACGGCCTTCGACGCCTCGGTGCCGGTCGTCCCGGTACCCCCGTCTCCGCCGCCGCTCCCGCCGGCGCCGCCCCCGTTGCCCCCACCGCTGCACGCGCTGGTGAACAGCAGGGCCGCGCCCAGCAGGAGGGCCGGCAGGCCGGTGCGGGCGCGGCCGCGTATCGGCTGCAGGTTCACTCTCGTTCTCCCCATGTCCCCCGCGCGCGGGCAGTCGCGCGCTTTTCGCCAGGAAATCACATGGGGGATCACGAGACAGCACGGTCGTGTCACCGTTCCGTCCCAAGAGTGGCCGACGCGCCGGGAGTCGGCCCCGTGCGCCGGGAGTCAGCCCTCCGTGCCGGGCTTGGCTCCCCAGACGTACACGGCGTCGCCCTCGGTGAGCAGGTCCCACAGGCGCCGCGCGTCGGGGACGGTGAGGTTGACGCAGCCGGCCGAGCCGCCGTGGGCGTACAGGCTGCCGGGGCGGCCGTGCAGGGCCTGGCCCTCGTCGAAGAACTGGGCGTAGGGCATCGGGGCGTCGTCGTAGAGCGTGGACACGTGGTCCTCGCTGCGCCAGTAGACCTCGTGCCAGCCGGTCCGGGTCTCCTCGTCGTCGCGCCCGGTGCGGACGGGCACGGGCGGGAAGACCACCGTGCGGTCGCGCTGCACCCACAGGATCTGGCGCTCCAGGTCCACGCAGGTCACCCGGTGCGGACGGACCGGGCAGCCGCCGGCGGCGTTGGGGTTCGCACGGGCGGCGACCGCGACCATGGTCCGGAAGGTGACCAGCCCGGCGTAGCCGTCGGCGGGCCGGATCCGCTGGGCCCGCTGGAAGGTGCGGATCGCCGCGCAGTCCGCGGAGTCCTGGGTCCCGTCGGCCGTCCGGCCCAGGTGACCCTCCAGCTCGCGCTGGTAGGGCCCGGTCCCGGCGGTGCACGCCTCCGGGGACGGGGACGGGGAGGCGGCCGGGGCCGAGGGGGCCGGGGAGGCGGACGGGGACGGGACCGCCGCCGCGGGCGAGGGGGCGAGGGCGGCCGCCGCGAGGACCGCGGCCGTCGCGGCCGCCCTGCCGAGGGCGCCCATCGCGGTGGCCGTGCCTGGCACGTGACCTGTGCTCATCCGGACCTCCTCGCACCCGCCGGCCGGGCTGTCGGCTCCGAGCCAACCGGATCCGCCCGGCCCCGGCGCGCGGGGTGGGCCGGCAGGGTCACCGGCCCACCCGGGCGGACTACTCGCGCGGGCCCTTCGGGCGCTTGTCCTTGCCGCCCTTGCCCTTGTCCTTGCCGTCCTTGCCGCCCTTGCCGTGGTCGTCGCGCTTGTTCTCCAGCGTGACGATCACCCGGTGGTCCGGGGTGTCCGCGTCCAGCCGGAGCGGACCGGTGACCCGGTTCCGCGGCAGGACGTAGCCCTCCGGTACGGCCGTTTCGACCACGTAGTACGAGCCGTCGTCCAGGCCCGGGAAGGCGCACACCCCGTCCCGGTCGGTCGCGCAGCCCGTGGTCACCCTGCGGTCGGGGTTGATGCCGCGCGTCTGGAGACCGAGGGTGCCGTTGGTCTCCTTCCACACCTCGAAGACCGCCCCGCGCAGCGGGCGCTTGGTCTTCGCGTCCTTCTTCAGGACCTCGATCGCCCCCTCGTGGTCGGGGTCCTCGGTCCGCTCGTCGGTGACGGTGACGACGAGGCCCGTGGTCACGTGGCCCTCGTTGAGGTCGAACGGCGTGACCGGGTCCGCCGGCAGGTCGTAGCCGGCCGGTGCCTGCGTCTCCCGCCAGTAGTACCGCTCACCGACGGGGAGCTGGACCGTGCAGCTTCCCTGTGCGTCGGTGGTGCAGGACCCGGCGAGCCGCACGTCGGGGTCGGCTCCGCCGGTCTGCAGGCCCGTCACCCCGTTGGCCTCGCGCCACAGCTCGAAGCGGGCGCCGGCCAGCAGCGCCCCGCCCTCGGCGTCGGACTTGCGCAGCACCACCTCGGCGCTGCCCGGGAGCTTGGCGTTGCTCATGGTGCCGCTCACGCCCGCTGCCGCGTTCTCTTCGGTCAGCACCAGCTCCACGACCGGGTTCGGGGCGATCTCGTAGCCGTCGGGTGCCTGGGTCTCGCGCCAGTAGTACGTACCGGGCGCCACCGTGCTGGAGCAGATGCCGTCGGCCGGGGTGACGCAGTCGGTGACCTTGGTGTCCCCGCCGGGACTCGTGAACTGGGCGCCGGGGGTGCCGTTGGTCTCCCGCCACAGCTCGTACGTGGCTCCGGCCAGCGGCGAGCCGCCGGTGTCCTGCTTGAGGACCGAGACCTTGCCCGTGACCGGGACCGTGTTCCCGCAGTCCGGCAGGTCGCCGTTGAAGGGGTAGGCGTGGAACTCTTGGCCGCCGCCCCCGCTGCTGGTGTGGACGAGCCCGCCGGTGGTGAAGAGGCGGCCGTTGGTCCCGGGCAGGGTGACGGTGGTGGTCGAGGCCTGCTCGCCGACGAGCACGCTGCCCTGGAACTGCCCGGTGCCGACCAGCTGGAGGGTGGTGGCGTCGGGGAAGTTCCACAGGAGCCGGGTGCGGTAGCCGTTCCAGGGGTCGGCTCCGGGGCCCACGTCGTTGATGCTGCCGGCGTAGGTGTTGAGCGTCCGGGTGGTGCCCAGGACGTTGACCAGGACGGTGGCGTCGGCCGGGATCCGGTCGAAGCGGAAGCCGATGGCCCCGCCGCTCGAACTCACCAGGTCGAAGTCCACGTTGAAGACCTGGAGCTTCGAGGTGTTGTCGCCGGTAAAGACGGTGGTGCCGTCCTGGTTGACGGCGGTGCCCGTCGCCGGGCGCGGGCTGCCGTCGACCCGGGCGTAGCACCGGCTGGCCGCGGTGAGCTGGTCGCGCAGGCCGGCGTACGGGGTGATCGCGGCCGGGTCGGCCACGAGCGTGCCGCTGACGGTGCCGGGCCCGGGGGCGGTGCCCGCGTGCCGGACGACCCCGCCGTCCGCGAGCAGCTCCTGCTGGGCGGCGATCGTGACGTTGCGGCCGGTGGTGAGGTAGTCCGAGCCGGCCGGGGGCCGCACGAGCGAGCCCGCCCCGACGATGCCGATGTTGTACGCGCCGCCGGTCTGCGCCAGGTTCTTGTTCTGGTCGAAGCTGCCGAGGACGACGACCCTGCCCTCGGCCTCGGCGGCGCGCTCACGGACGAGGAAGTCGGCGCCGACGAAGATGTTGATGCCCTCGTCGTAGCCGGCGGGAGTGGTTCCGGTGCCGATCGGCGGGAACGGGTCGGGGCACCCGGCCCCGATGCAGGGGCCGAGCCCGCCCGGCAGCGGGGCCCGCAGGGCCGCGGCAGCCTGCCGGGCCGGCGCCGGCTGCTGTCCGCCGGGGCCCGGCGCGGCCGGCGCCGCCAGGGCCGCCGGGGCGCCTGCGGCCAGTACGGCCCCGAGGGCGAGCCCCAGGGGCCCGAGGGTCCACTTCCTTGCTGACATGACGCTCCGTCCGTCGCCCGCCGCCGCGTGCGGGCGGGCCCGTACAGGCTGGCGGCGGGCTCCGGCGAGCCGGTCGGACCGACACTCCCCACTACGGCATTCCGGTACGACAATCACCCGACTGGGGCGTCAGGGGCGGGGGCGGGCAGGAGGAGGCGGGAGCGGGTCAGGCGATCGCGGAACCCGCCACCCAGGTGGGCCAGGACATGTTCCAGCCGCCCAGACCGTTGTCCGGGGCGACCGTCTTGTCCTGCGAGTTCACGACCTCCACCACGTCGCCGACCAGGGTCCGGTCGAAGAACCAGCCCGCCGGGGTGTCCGAGCCGCCGCCCTTGTTGTCGCGCAGTCCGATGCAGCCGTGGCTGACGTTGGTGGCGCCGAAGGTGTCCGGGCTCGCCCAGTAGTTGCCGTGCAGGAAGGTCCCGGAGCGGGTGAGGCGGATGGCGTGCGGGACGTCGGGGATGTCGTACTCGCCGCCGAAGCCGACGGTCTGCCCGTTCATCCGGGTGACGTCGAAGAGCTCCATCACCACCATCTTCCCGTTGTAGGTCATGTTCTTCGGCGCCCCGGCGGTGATCGGCACGGTGGACAGCAGCTCGCCGTCCCGGCGCACCTCCATGGTGTGCGCGGCGGCGTCGACGGTGGAGATCTGGGAGCGGCCGACGGTGAAGCGCAGGGTCTTGTCCTGGATCCCGTAGGAGCCGGGGGCGCCCTCGACGTCCCGCAGGCCGATCTTCACCGTGACCTCGGTGCCGGGCTTCCAGTACGTCTTGGGCCGGAAGTCGAGGCGCTCGTCGCCGAACCAGTGGCCCACCACCTCCACGGCCGGGTCGGAGGTGATCGTGATGGCCCGCTCCACGTCGGCGCGGCGTTCGATGGACCGGCTGAACCCGAAGGAGATGATCATGCCGGTGCCGACGGTCGAACGGTTCTCGGGCTTGAAGTAGCCGATGAACCGCTCCTCGGGAACATAGGTGGTGAAGGTGGTGTGCCGGGCCTGGCGGCGGTTGTGCCCGTCGAGCGCGACCGCGTCCACGGTGTACTTGGCCGCGAGCGCGAGCCGGCCCGACGCCGGGTCGGGGCTCCAGCTGAGCCCGTCGACGGCGATGGCGCCGGGGACCTTCTCCTCCTGGGCGTCCTCCACCTTGGTGACCACGACCCGTTCGAGGCGCCCCTCGGGCACGGTGATCCTCAGCGGCCCCTCCGCCGGCACCCCCTTGGCGTTGTCGTCGGGGGTGATCCTGATCGCCTCGTCCGGTGACCGGGGTTTGCCGGGCAGCTGGATCTCGATCGGGGAGCCGCCGTTCTCGGTGCATCCGGACAGGCCTCCGAGGAGGCCCGCCCATACCGCCACGGCGGCCAAGCCCGCCCCTGCCCGCCTCGTCAGAAGAGTCACGTTCCTCCAACGACCGGGCCCCTCCGGGGGAAACGTGGGCGCGGCCCACGTTCCAGGCAGGACAGTCCGGGCAGAACAGTGGGAAGGACCAGACGGGGGCGGGCCGCGGCAGGGACGCCGGGGCCGCAGTTCCCCCACCCCCGCAGGTACCGAGAGCCGTGGAGGCGGGCAGTGTCGAGCGCAGCCGAGCAAGAGGCGGAGCCCCTGGCCGGGGTCGAGACCGGATCCGGGGCCGGGACCGGGCCCGGGGCGGAAACCGGGCCCGGGAACCGGGCGGGTGTTCAGGGCGGGACCGGGGCCGTGGCCGGCCACGGTACGGGGAACGGGAGCGGGAGCGGGAACGGGAACGGGAACGGCGCGGGCAACGGAACCGGGACGGGCGCCGGCAACGGGACAGGCGTCGGCAACGGGACCGGGCATCCGGTCGGCCAGTCCCTGGGGTTGATGGAACCGCAGGTCAGGGGCCACGCCGTGGTGAGCCGGGGAGTACCCGGCCCGCCCGTGTGGCCCGGCTCCTCGCATCCGCTGGGGGCCCGGTTCCACCAGGGTCCCGACGGGACGGCCGGCACCAACTTCGCGCTGTGGGCCCAGGGCGCGGAAGCGGTGGAGGTCTGCCTCTTCGCGGAGGACGGCTCCGAGAGCCGCTGCGCGCTGACGGAGCTGACCCACGAGATCTGGCACGGCTTCCTGCCGGGCGTGCGGCCCGGGCAGCGGTACGGATTCCGGGTGCACGGGCGGTGGGACCCGTGGACGGGGGCCCGCCACAATCCGGCGAAGCTGCTCCTGGACCCGTACGCGCGGGCCGTGGACGGGGAGTTCCTGCTGCCGCCGGAGGTGTACGGGCACGTCCGCGACTGGCCGCAGCAGTACATCGCGGACACCGTGCGCGACGACCGGGACTCGGCCCCGCACGTCCCGAAGGGGGTCGTGGTCCACGATGACGACGACTGGGCGGACGACGTCCGGCCGAAGACCCCGTGGGCCGATTCGGTCATCTACGAACTGCACGTGCGCGGCTTCACGATGCGCCATCCCGGCATCCCCGAGCACCTGCGCGGTACGTACGCGGGCCTCGCGCACCCGGCGGCGATCGAGCACCTGACCGGGCTCGGGGTGACGGCGGTGGAGCTGCTGCCGGTCCACCAGTTCGCGCACGAGGACCACCTGCTGCGCCGGGGCCTGCGCAACTACTGGGGCTACAACTCGGTCGGCTACTTCGCCCCGCACGCCGCGTACTCCTCCAGCGGGACGGCCGGACAGCAGGTCGGCGAGTTCAAGCGGATGGTCAAGGCCCTGCACGCCGCGGGGATCGAGGTCATCCTCGACGTGGTCTACAACCACACCGCGGAGGCCGGCGAGCTGGGCCCGACGCTGTCGCTGCGCGGGATCGACAACCGGGCCTACTACCGGCTCCAGTCGGACCAGCGCAGGTACGCCGACTACACCGGCTGCGGCAACACCCTGCACGCCGGGCGGCCGCACGTGCTGCGCCTGATCACCGACTCGCTGCGGTACTGGGTGACGGAGATGGGGGTGGACGGCTTCCGCTTCGACCTGGCGGCGGCGCTGGCCCGCTCGATGCACGACGTGGACATGCTCTCGCCGTTCCTCGCGGTGATCGCCCAGGATCCGGTGCTGCGGCGGGTGAAGCTGATCGCCGAGCCGTGGGACGTGGGCTCGGGCGGGTACCAGGTCGGAGCGTTCCCGCCGCTGTGGACGGAGTGGAACGACCGCTACCGGGATGCCGTACGGGACTTCTGGCGCGGCGCCCTGCCCGACGTGCGGGACCTCGGCTACCGGCTCTCGGGGTCGAGCGACCTGTACGCGTGGGGCGGGCGGCGGCCGTACGCCTCGGTCAACTTCATCACCGCGCACGACGGTTTCACCCTGCGCGACCTCGTGTCGTACGAGTCCAAGCACAACGAGGAGAACGGCGAGGCCGGCCGGGACGGGACCAATGACAACCGGTCCTGGAACTGCGGGGTGGAGGGCGAGCCCGAGGAGGGCACGGATCCGCGGATCGCGGCGCTGCGCCGACGGCAGCTGCGCAACCTGCTGACCACGCTGCTGCTGTCGACCGGGGTGCCGATGCTGGTGGCGGGCGACGAGTTCGGCCGGACGCAGGGCGGCAACAACAACGCGTACTGCCAGGACAACCCGACGAGCTGGGTGGACTGGTCGCTGCTGGAGGACCCGTCCTGGCAGGCGCTGCTGGCGCTGACCCGGCGGCTGCTGGCGCTGCGCCGGGCCCATCCGGTGCTGCGCCGACGGGCGTTCTTCTCGGGGCGCTCCCACGGGGCGGACGGGCTGCGGGACCTGGCCTGGTTCACCCCGGCGGGCGTGGAGATGACCGAGCGGGACTGGTACGCCCCGGCCGGGTCGGTGGGGCTGTACCTGTCGGGGCAGGACATCCCGGGCCGGGACGAGCGCGGCCGGCAGGTCACGGACGACAGCTTCCTGGCGCTGCTGCACGCCGGGGACCGGCCGGTGGCGTGGGTGCTGCCGGGGCCGCCGTGGGGCCGGGCGTACGAACTGGTCCTGGACACCTCCCGGGAGGACCAGGCGGCGGCGCCCGCCACCGTGCACCGCGGGGGCGAGAGCGTGACCGTCCCGGCGCGCGCGGTACTGCTGCTGAAGGTGGTGGGCTGAGGGCCGGGGTGAAGGCGTGGGGTGAAGGCGGGCGGGGAAGGCCGGGGGGAGGCGGTGAACCGAAGGCGGCGGGGGGGAAGGCGGCAGGGTGAAGCCGGAGGGTCGACGGTGGTGGGCCGATCCGGTCGGGAGTCCCCGGAACACCCTGCAATGATGTGGCCTTCGCACGCACGCACGCATATACGGATGTTCGAGGGGTTGTGTCGATGGCGAGTGTCGGGACCGCGTTGCGGGAGCTGCGCGGGGCGCAGAAGTCGGCGAAGGGGGTGTCGCTCTACTCCCGGTTCGTCAACCGGCCCGTCGGGCGCTATCTGGCCGCCGGGTCGTACGCGCTCGGGCTCACCCCGAACCAGGTGACGCTGATCAGCGCCGCCCTGAGCTTCGCGGGCGCGGCCGCCGTCGCCCTCCTCTCGCCCTCGTGGGGGCTGGGGATCGCGGTGTGGGCCCTGCTCGCCGTCGGCTTCGCCTTCGACTCCGCCGACGGGCAGCTCGCCCGGCTGCGCGGGGGCGGCAGCGCGGCGGGCGAGTGGCTGGACCACGTCGTGGACTGCGCGAAGCTCACCGCGCTGCACACCTGCGTGCTGATCGCCTTCTACCGCTTCCCCGAGGCCTACGGGATCGGCGGCGGGGCGGACGGGGCCGCCCCGGCCGGCTGGCTGCTGGTGCCCCTGGGCTTCCAGCTCGCCGCGGTCGTGACCTTCTTCGGGGGGCTGCTGACGGAGAAGCTCAAGCCGAAGCCGGCCCCGGGGAGCGCGGCCGCCGCGCCTTCGACGCTGCGCGCGGTGGCGCTGCTGCCCGTGGACTACGGGGTGTTCTGCCTGGTGTTCCTGCTCCTCGGTGGCAGCGGTGCGTTCCGCTGGGCGTACGCCGGGGCGGGTGCGCTGGCCGCGCTGTTCCTGGTGGCGTTCCTCGCGAAGTGGTTCCGGGAGCTCAGCGCCGTACCCCGCTGACGGGGACGCGGACCGGAGGCCGCAAGGCCGGCCTTCCGCCCCGCCCTGTCGCTCCGTCCCGCCGCTCCGTCAACCGCCCCGCCCTGCCGCCCAGCCCCGCCGCTCAGCCCCGCTGCTCCGTGGCGAGCGGCTCCGACAGCACGTCCAGGGCCCGGCGCAGCTGGGTGCTGGAGGTGTGGACGGTGTAGGGGAAGTAGACGACCTCTACCCCGTGCACGGCGAAGTCCCGTTCCAGCTGGTCGCCCTTGGGGGTGCCGCGCCAGTCGTCGCCCTTGAAGATGACGTCGAAACGGACTTGCTTCCACGTTTCGACCTTGTCCGGGACGGTCTCGACGAAAGCCGCATCCACGTACTGCACGCTGCGGACGATCTCCAGCCGCTCGACGAGCGGGATCACCGGGCGCCGCCCCTTGGCGAGTTCCGCCATTTCGTCGGACACGACCCCGGCCACCAGGTAGTCGCACTGACTCCGGGCATGGCGAAGGATGTTGAGGTGTCCGATATGGAACAGATCGTAGGCGCCGGGCGCGTAACCGATGCGGTGAGGTCTACGCCCAGGCTCGGCAAATTCGGACATTTCCTGCTCCGTCACGTGATATCCCCCAGAAGCCGCACACCCCGGTGTGGCGGATTAGCAGACAATAGCGTGCACGTTCCCTGTGCTGCCGGTGAACGAATAGGGTGACGTGCGCATCATCCTGGTGAGAGGGGGACGTCCAGTGTCGAAATCCGGTCAGCGGCGACTGCTGCTGGTTTCCACGAATTACGCCCCCGAGCACACGGGCATCGGCCCGTACGCCACCCAGATCGCGGAGCACTGGGCGAATCTCGGTCACGAGACCCACGTCCTGGCGGGCATGCCCCACTACCCGGCCTGGTCCGTCGAGCCGGAGTACAAGGGGGCGCTCCGGCGCACGGAACAGCGCGCGGGCGTGACCGTGCACCGGCGTGCGCACACCGTGCCCCCGCGCCAGACCGCCGTGCGCCGGGCCCTTTTCGAAGGATCGATTCTGCTGCACGGCACCGTGGCCCCGCCCCGGATGCCGAAGCCCGACGCGGTCCTGGCCCAGATGCCGAGCCTGGCCGGCGGGCTGGTGGCCGCCCGCCTCGCGGCGCGCTGGAAGGTCCCCTTCGTTCCGGTGGTCCAGGACCTGATGGGCGCCGCCGCCGCGCAGAGCGGGATCAGCGGCGGGGACAAGGCGGCCGCGTTCGCCGGGCGGGCCGAGGCGCACGCCCTGAAGCGGGCCGCCCTCGTCGGTGTGATCCACGAGACCTTCGTCGACCGGGTCGTCGCCATGGGCGTCGACCCCAAGCGGATCCGGCTCGTCCCCAACTGGTCCCACGTGGCGCTGCCCACCAAGCCCCGCGGGCACACCCGCCACCACCTCGGGTGGGCTCCCGGCCAGACCGTCGTCCTGCACTCCGGGAACATGGGCCTCAAGCAGGGGCTGGAGGTCCTCGTCGGCGCCGCCCGGCTGGACCCGAGTGTCCGTTTCGTGCTGATGGGCGACGGCAGTCAGCGCTCCGCTCTCGCCGACCTGGCGGCCGACGTTCCCAATCTCGACATCATCCCCCCTGCCGCGGACGGCGAGTTCCCGGATATCCTCGCCGCGGCGGACGTGCTCGCGGTCACGCAGCACGCCGCCGTGATGGACATGAGCGTGCCGTCCAAGCTGACCTCGTACTTCCAGGCCGGCCGTCCCGTCGTCGCCTCCGTCGCGGCGCTGGGCGGGACCGCCCAGGAAGTGGAACGTTCGGGCGCCGGGGTGCTCGTACCGCCGGAGAACCCGGAGGCCCTGCTGAAGGCCGTACGGGCGCTGGCCGAGGACCCCGCGGGCGCGGACGCCCTGGGTGCGGCCGGGCCGCGCCACGTGGCGGCGCACCTGAGCCGTGAGGCGGGCCTCGCCCGCATCGACGCACTGATGGACGAAGCACTTGGGGGTCCCCGGCCGTGATCGAGACCAACCGCCCGGCAGCGGCTCCGGCCGAAGACGAACCGGACCTGCTCAGGGACCAGTTCCGCCAGCTCCTGCGCTACCGCCGGCTCATCGGCGCGGGCGTGGGCATCGGCCTGCTCGGCGGGGTCTACCTCGGCGTCTCCACGGCGGACACCTATGTGGCCACCGCCGACATCGTGCTGCGCGCACCCACCGACGACCCCTTCAACCCGAGCCTCGCCCCCGACAAGGCGATCAACATCGGCTCGGAGCGGCAGGTCGCGCTCTCCAGCTCCATAGCCAACGAGGCCGCGAAGAAGCTCGGGGTCGCGGCCACCGACTTCTCGGCCCTGCGCGCCGGCCTGCAGGTGACCAACCCCCCGCAGACGATGGTGCTCCGCTTCACCTACACCTCCTCCTCCCCCGCCGAGGCCGCCAAGCGCGCCAACGCGATGACCGAGGCCTACCTGCTCAAGCGGCAGGAGGCGCTCGACGTCACCCGCGACAAGATGGTCAAGGGCTACCAGGACCAGCGCGACCCGGTGGTCAAGCAGCTCGACGACCTCGTCAAGCAGATCAACGGCATGCCGGCCGGTCCCGCGCGCGACGCGGCGTACTCCTCCAAGACCGACCAGCAGAGCAAGATCAACACCCTGAACGGCAACATCGCCAAGCTCCAGGCCCTGGACATGACCCCGGGCCGGGTCACCAGCTCCGCCGTCCCGCCCCACGGGGCCGACGGCCCCGGGCTGCCCATGTCGCTCGCGCTCGGCGCGGCCGTGGGCCTCGCCCTGGGCCTGCTCGGCGCCTGGGTGCGCCTCGTCTTCGACCCGGCCCCGCGCTCCGAGGGCGACGTGGCCCGGGCGCTGCGCGCGCCCGTCCTGGGCTCCCTGCCCCGCGGCAAGGCCGACGGCGGGCCGCTGCTCGCGGCGGGCGAGGAAGACCCCCGGCTGGCCGAGGAGTTCCGCTCGGTGGCCTTCCGGCTCGCCTACGACGCCCGCTTCGCCGACCGGCGCCGCCTCCTGGTGGTCGCCCCGCGCGGCAGCAGCGAGATCGCCGCCGCCGTGGCGGTGAACCTGGCCGCCTCCTTCGCGGAGACCGGCAAGGACGTGCTCCTCATCGAGGCGGACCTGCGCACTCCCGTGCTGGCCAGCCAGCTGCCCACCGACGCCGCCGGCCGGCCGCGCTGGAGCCAGGCGCAGGGCGGTTCGGGGGCACAGCACGGGGAGACCGAATGGCCCGACGGCCGCCAGCTCCTCGTGGACGCCGGTGAATCGGGCAGCTTCGACCTGATCCCGGGCGAGCGGGTGCGCAACGTGCCCCGCGCGCTGACCTCGCAGCGGGCCACCCGGCTGATCTCCGAGGCCGACTCCCCCAACTCCACCGTGGTGGTGCTCGCCCCGCCCGTGCTCTCGTACGCCGACGCCCTCGCGCTCGTCGACCGCGTCGACGGGGTCCTGGTGGTCTGCAACCCGGGTGCGGTGCGCCGCACCGACCTCTCCCGGATCCGCGAGCTGATCAGCGGGGCCGGCGGCACGGTGCTGGGCGCCGTCCTGCACGCGCCGCTGCCGGGCGAGAAGAAGCGCGGCCTCGGCCGCAGCCCCAAGGGCGGCGGCCCCGCCGCCGAGGAACCCCTTCCCGCGCCCGCTCCCCCGCTCCGCTCGCGGGAGCCGCAGCCGATCCCCTACGAGGTGGCCGCCGCCGACGCCGCGCAGCACATCCCGGGCGACGGCACCGACACGGTCGCCCTGCGTACGGTCCGTACGGGCCGGCGGTGAGCCGGCGCGGCCTCGCGGCGGTCGCCTCGGTACTGGACCAGGCCGCGTCCAGCGCCACGAACATCCTGGTCCTGGTGCTGGCCGCCCGGCTCTCCTCGGCGGCCGGCTTCGCCGACTTCACGATGGTCTACGTGACCTTCACCGTGCTGCTCGGCCTGAACATGGCCTACGTCGGCCAGACCCTGGTGCTGGAAAAGCCCGGCCCCGGCCCCGGCGCCGACCGGCTGGCCGCGGCCTGCCGGTCCGGGCTCGCCTTCACCGGCGCCGCCTCGGCGGCGGTGGGAGCCGTACTGGCGCTCCTGGGACTGCTGTTGCCCGGGGCCACGGGCCGGGCCTTCCTCGCGCTGGGACTCGTACTGCCCCTGGTGCTGCTCCAGGACGGGCTGCGCTACTGCTTCTCCGCCCTGCGGGCGCCCGGGCGGGCGCTGGCCGCCGACGCGCTGCGCCTGGTGTGCGTGGTGTCCGCGCTGCTGCTCCAGCCCGAAGGCGCCCCGGCCGGGCGGCTGGTGCTGGTGTGGGGGCTCTCCGCGCTGCCGGCGCTCGCGCTGGGGCTGTGGCTGCTGCGGCCCTCGGTGCGGGGCGCCCGTACCGACCTGCGCCCGTACCTGCGGCGCGGGTACCTGGGGCAGCGGTTCGTGATCGAGTTCGCCGTGGGCAACGGCTCCAGCCAGCTCGCCGTGCTGGGGCTCGGCGTCTTCGCGACCCCGCTGGCCGTGGGCGCGCTGCGCGGGGCCACCACCCTCTTCGGGCCGCTGAACGTGCTGTTCAACTCCGCGAACTCCTTCGGCCCGCCGGTCGTCGGCCGGGCGTCGGGCAAGCGCGGCGTGGTCCGGCTGACCGCGCTGATGGGCGGTGCGCTCGCGGTGACCGGCGCCGCGTGGGCGGCCGTGCTGTACGCGCTGCCGGAGCGGGCCGGCCGCGCCCTGCTCGGCGACACCTGGCGGGCGGCGTCCGCGCTGCTGCCCGCGACCGGTGCCCAGTACGCCGTCATGGGGCTCGGCACCTGCGCGCTGCTGACCCTGCGGGTGCTGAACCCGAAGGCCACGCTCTCGCTCCAGGTGGTCTTCTCGCTGCTGTCGGTCGGGCTGCTGCTGGGCGGGTACGCCGTCTGGGGCGTGGCCGGGGCCGCCTGGGGCCTGGCCCTCGGCTCCGCCTCGAAGGCGGCGGCGGGCTGGCTGCGCGTGGCCCGGCTGCCGGTCCCGGAGCCGGGCCCCGAACCGGTCGGCGCGGGCCCCGCGGACCAGGTCCGGACGGCCTGAGGCGCAGCCGGCCCGCCCGGGCCGGGTGCCGGGCGGGACGGGTGCCGGGCGGGACGGGTGCCGGGCCGGGGCTCAGGCCGGGGTGTCGCCGAAGCCCGCTTCGATCAGGGCGAACAGCTCCCGCATGGCCTGCTCCTGGTCCTCCTGGCCGCGGATCAGGCTCGCGGTGTCCATCACGAACCGGGCCAGCGCCGCGGACCTGAGGTCCCCCTCGGGGGCTCCGGCCTCGGCCGCGATGGCGGCGGCGAGCGCGAACTCGTGGCGCCGCCACATCCGGTCCCAGTACTCGACGAGCTCCGGGGTCTCCCGGACCAGGTTGACGTGCGCGATCACCGCCGGATCGTCGATCCGGCGGGTCGCCCGGGTCTCCACGAAGTGGTCGCGCAGGGAGTGCAGGACGGACCGGCCGGGTGCTCGGTCCCGTACCGCCGAGACGAGCGCGGCCTCGATGTCCTCGTCCTCGTCGAAGACCAGGGCTTCCTTGCTCGGGAAGTGCTTGAACAGCGTGGTCACCGAGACGTCGGCCTCCTCGGCCACGTCACGGACGCCGACCTTGTCGTACCCGCGCTCCAGGAACAGGCGCAGCGCGGCATCGGCCAGGGCCTTGCGGGTCTGGGCCTTCTTGCGCTCACGGCGCCCCACGGTCTCGGTCATGACACCACTGTACCGCCGGTGCGTATTCGGTGCACAAGTTGAGTGGATCCACTTGTTGACCTGCTCCAGGAGAGGTGGGATCCCCGGTCAGCGCAGGGCCGTGGTCCTGTCCTGCCGGTACGTGGCCACGAGCGCGAGGCACATCCCCGCGATGGCGATCCGGCCCGAGGCCTGGAGCAGCGGCCCGCGCAGCAGGATGAAGGAGTACCCCGCGACCAGCGGGACCACCGTGGAGATCAGGCTGCCGGGCGGCGAGCTGCGCCGGGCGCGCTTCGCGTAGCGCCGGTCGACACGGGCGGCGGCGTACCCCATCCCCAGGAGCCCCGCCCCCATGCCGAGCGGCCCGAAGTCGAGCCAGAGCTCGGCCCAGATCGGCGAGGAGAGGTTGGTGTTGACCGTGCCCATCCACTGGCCGACCATCACGCCGGTGTCGCGCGGCTTGCCCGGCCACACCGAGCGCGGCACCGCGAAGAAGACCGATCCCGCGAGCTGGCGTCCGTAGGAATGTCCGGGACCGGAATCGGCGAAGGTGATGGTGTTCGCGAACATGCCGATCTGGTCGTAGTCCTTGAGCGCCATCGGCTCCAGGAACGAGGTCGTCTCGACCGGCTTGTAGTTCTTCTCGTCGTAGCGGAAGCGGTCCGCGAACGGGAAGATGAGCAGGGCGATCACCACGGCCATGGACAGCGCCACCCGGTACATCGCGGCGCTCACCGGGAAGACGGTGAAGAGCAGCGAGAACATGACCGTCAGGAACCAGTAGCGCGGGTTCGAGATCGGGTTGTTCACGATCAGGTTGAGGACCGCGAGCGCCGACCAGGTGACGATGATCGACATCTTGCGGCGGGCGAACTTCGAGGTGATCAGCCAGCGCGTGTACAGCAGCAGGGCCAGCAGCGCGGGGACCGTGCCGAATCCGCGCAGCAGGGCCTGGCCGGCCTGGCCGTCCTGGGAGACGCCCGCTTCCTCGATGCCGGCGATGATCTCCTGGCGGCTGGAGAAGAACACCGCCGGGCCGCCCAGCTTCACGATCAGGGCCGCCCCGCCCAGGAAGGCCACGCCGGTCAGCACGTACAGGCGCCTGCGGTGCGCCATGACCGGGCGCGGCTCCTTCAGCGAACCGCCCGCACGGCCCGCCGGGCGGTGGCGGGCCAGCAGGACGCCCACGTCGAAGACGGCGCAGCCGAGCAGCACCAGGCCGATGGCGGCGGTGAGATCGGAGCGCGGGCCGACGACGGGGGTCGGGACCTGGCCGAGGACGGCCTGCGCGAGGGGGGCCACGCCCATGGCCATGTAGACGAAGAGCCAGAAGGAGCCCTGGAGCAGCTTGCGGCGGCTGGTCAGGACCATCGCCGAGAGCCGGGCGCCCGCGTACATGGTGAGCAGGAGCTGCAGCCAGAACGCGGCGTCGTGCTGGCCCGCGCCGGGCTGGACGGCGACGAACAGGGGCAGGAAGACGGTGAATCCGAGCGCCAGCGGCACGGACAGCGCCCGGGAGAGCAGCGTCCGCGGGGTGGTGACCCTGCCCCAGCTCTTCTCGTCCTCCGGCCGCGGCGGCACCGGCCGGACGGCGGTCCCGCGTATGTCGGTCGCCACGCTTGCCCCCACCCCTGTGCCTGATCCGGGCGCAGTCTAGTCTGAGCGCTCGGCGCCCGGGGAGGCGCCTTCGCAGGCGCCGTCGGGGGCCGCAGGACGAGGGGGTGCCCGTGCGTGATCTTCCTTCCTTCACGCTGGCCGGTTACGACAAGGGCCGCGGGCGGCTGACCCAGGCGCTCTGGTTCGCCGTGATGAACACGCTCTTCATGAGCTGGCTGTGCCCCGCACGGCTGCGGGTCGCGCTGCTGCGCGCCTTCGGGGCGCGGATCGGCGAAGGGGTGCTGATCCGCCACCGGGTGCGGGTGCTGTGGCCCTGGAAGCTGACCGTGGGAGACCACGCGTGGATCGGCGAGGGCGCCTGGATACTCAACCTGGAGCCCGTGACCATCGGCGCGCACGCCTGCGTCTCGCAGGAGGCCCTGCTGTGCACCGGCTCGCACGACCACCGGGCCGCCGACTTCCGCTACCGCAATGCCCCGATCACCGTCGAGGCCGGCGCGTGGGTGGCGGTACGGGCCACCGTGCTGGCCGGGGTGACCCTCGGCCGCTGCGCGGTCGCCGGCGCCGGATCCGTGGTCCACAAGGACCTCCCCGCGCTGACCCTGCAGACCCAGGACGGGCACCGCCGCCCGGTCGAGGAACCGAAGTGAGCGTCCCTGTGAGAGTCCTGCACGCCGTCACCCTGCACTCCCCCACGCACGCCTTCGGCGGGCCGGTACGGGTCGCGCTGAACCTGGCCAAGGGGCTGCGCGAACGCGGCCACGAGGCGAGCCTGCTCGCGCTGGGCGAGGGCTTCCCTGAGCCCTGGCCGACCTCGGTGGAAGGCGTCCCGGCGAAGCTCTTCCCCGCCCGGCGTCTGCTCCCCCTCGGCTTCAGCGGGATGACCTCGCCCGCCCTGCTCGCCTCCGCGGGCCGCCTGGTGCGCGGCGCGGACCTGGTCCACGTGCACCTGGCCCGGGACCTGGTCACCCTGCCCGTCGCCCTGGCCGCCCTGCGGGCCGGCACACCGCTGGTCCTGCAGACCCACGGCATGGTCGACCCGAGCGGGAAGCTGCTGGCCAAGGTGCTGGACGCGCTGGCGGTACGCCGCCTGCTGCGCGGCGCCGACGCACTGCTGTACCTCACCCCGCACGAGCGCGAGGGCCTCGACGCCGTGGTCGGGGCGCCGCTCCCGAACACCGTCCGCCTGGTCAACGGCACCCCGGCGCAGGAGGAGCGCCCCGCCCTGACCGGGCCGCCGCGGATCCTCTACTCGGCCCGCCTGCAGGCCCGCAAACGCCCGGTCGACTTCGTGGACGCCGCCCCGGCCGTCCTGGCGGCGCACCCGGACGCGGAGTTCGTGGTGGCCGGCCCGGACGAGGGCGAACTCGCGGCGGTCCGCGCCCGCATCAGCGGCCTCGGCCTCTCCTCCCGCTTCACGGTGCCGGGCGCGCTGTCCGGCGCGGAGGTCCTGACGGAGCTGCGCCGCGCGCACGTCTACGTGCTCCCCTCGGTGGACGAGCCCTTCCCGATGTCGGTCCTGGAGGCCCTGTCCGTGGGCGTCCCCTCGGTGGTGACCCACTCCAACGGCCTGGCCCGCGACATCGCCCACGCAGGCGCGGGCCGCGCGGTCACCCCGGGCCCGTCGGGCGTCGCGGAAGCGGTCCTCTCCCTCCTGGACCCCTCCGAGAACACCACCGCCTCGAAGTCCGCCCGCACCCTGGCGGCGTCCGCCTACTCGATGGACGCCGTCCTGGACACGCTGCTCCCGGTGTACGAACGCATCACCCGCTGAGGAGCGGGTCGTACGCCCTCACGCCCGGGGCGCCGGGTCCCGCCCGTCCTCGACGTGGACGACACGGAGATCGGTGCCGTCCCGATGGCGCTTGGAACGTCCGCACAGGCCGACGGTGAGCTCCGACGGGTCCCCCACCTCGTCGGGGCCGACATAGGTGAGGACGTCGTTGTGGTGGCCGGTGACGACCCACCCATCGGCGTCCTTGAGCTCGATCGCCCCGAAGTCTCCGGCCGAGGACCCGGCATGCACCGGCCCGAACTCCCGCAGGATCGCCGCGGCCTGTCCGGCGAGCTCCCCGTCCGGAGCGGTCAGCACGACGCACGTGCCCTGCTCGAACAGCACCCAGGATGCACGGGGGTTCACGAGGATCCGCCGCCAGACGTCTATCAGCATCTCGGTATTCACGGCCGCCATCCTGCCTCAGGGCACGGACGGTGCGCTGCGAGGTTCCGGGCCAGGGCCATGACCTCGGCATCGACTTCGTCCACGGTCCGGTCGCCGTACTCAAGGGTCTCGTACTCGTCGTCGAGCTCGGCGAGGCGCCGGGTCAGGGGCGGCTCGTGGCCGTAGCGGCTGTGGATCCGGAGGGTGAACTCGGCAGGCGTGAACGCGCCGGCGAGCATCCGGCGTGCGAGCGCCCGGACCGCGGCCTCGGGGCCGGCCTCGCCTTCGAAGGGGTGGAAGACGAGGCCGAGCTCGTGGAGTGCCGCGGGCAGCAGGTCGTGGACGTCGTAGGACGCCTCGGCGTACGTGCAGGCGGCGAGGATCCGGAGGCCCGGGGTGTCGAGGCCTGCGACCAGGGCGTCGCAGGCCACGTCGACGACGTCGCCCCCGGTGACCTCGCCGACGCTCCAGAGCACGGCATGGTCCTGCAGGGCGTCGGCGGCTTCGGTCTCGGTCGGCGTCATCGGCCCATCGTGCCTTCGCGGCCCCGTCCGGGTCGAGCCGGTTTCACCGAAGGTGCAGGTCCGCGGGCCGTTCCGGCCCGGTCAGAGCCCGCGGCGGGTTTCGTCGACCACCGGGAGGGCGCCGACGCGGCGGCGCTTGGCCACGCTCGCGTAGACCGCGAGGCCGAGGACGCCCGCGATCATCATGATGACCCCGACCAGGTCGAGGTTGACGCTCTGCAGCTGCCAGTCGCTCGCGAAGGTGAGGATGGCCCCCACCACGATCAGGCCTATGCAACCGCTGATACCCCTCATGGGATTCGCCTCCACCATCGTGGACGAGGTGCAGCCCCGCCCTGTGGAGGCGCGGATGCCCCGGATGCGGGCACGAAAACGCCCCCGGTGTGCGGGAGTTCGGATGGTGGGCGGCAGGCCCCGGCCGCACGGGCCACCGCCGGGCGGAGGCCGGCGCAGCGCGCCGAAGCCGGGGAGGCCCGCCAGGGCCGAGCCGCGCGAGGGGCGCGTCAGGAAAAGGGGCCGCCCCCGGTGTCCGGGAGTTCGGACGGCGGGGGCGGTCGGGTTTCGGTCGGGTTAGGCCGGGATCCAGGCGTAGCAGCCGTTCGAGACGAACTGGGACGTGCCCGCCGGGATCTTGGCGGTGATCTTGCCGCCGGGCTTCAGGGGGGTTTCCGGGCCCGAGGACAGGGCGGTGCCGTCCTTCGACTTGGCCTCCCAGGTGCACGTCGTGCTCTGGGTCAGCGCGCGGTAGGTGCCCGCCGCCGGGGACTCCTTCGTACCGTCCGGGAAGCCCTTCGCCGCCGCGTCGAGGACCGGCTTCTGCTCCGGGCACAGGAAGGTGATCGCGTCCTTCGCCCCCGGGATCTCCCCGGCCACGAGGGCGCCGACGGCCGCGTCCTTGTCCCGCTTCGCCGTGCGCTCCACCCGCTGGCAGGCCTCCTGGCCGCTCTGCAGGACGGCCGCCGGGTCCGTCTTCTCCGGGACCCGGCCGCTCAGGTACTGCTTCTGCGGCGCGGTGAAGCTGCCCGTCTTGGGGACGAGCTTCGCGTCCGGCAGGACGGGGCCCGTCGGCTTCGCGTCCGGCGAGACCGGCGCCGGGGCGGCACTGGCGTCGGCCGGGTCGGCAACCGGCGAGGCGGCCGGCGGCTTGGGCGAGGCGGCCGGGGCTTCGGCCTTGCCGTCGCCGCCCGAGCTGCAGGCGGTCAGCGTCAGGGCTGCGGCCAGCAGCACGGCAGCCGCTGCGGAGCGTCGGTACATGAGGTGGCTCCCGTACGTATGAGAAGGGTGTGCGGGGCCCGGTCGCCGCAGCGGCCGGGCCCCGCACTCCGTCAAGCGGTTACTTCGCGCCGAAGGTGAGGGTCAGCTGCGGCTTGGCGTCCACGGCCGTGGACTCCGAGGACCAGATCCACAGCGGGTCGCTGCCCGTGCTCGTCAGGCCCACGCTGTAGCTGCTGCCCAGCACCGCGGAGATCGCCGCGGTGTCCAGCGGCGTGCTCTGGACCGCCGTGCCGTCCGGCAGGCCCGCGAAGGTGCCGAGCGGGGTGGTGCCCAGGGTGGGCTTGCTCTTGAAGGTCGTGCCCGCACCGCTCCAGGTGCCGGTGACCGGGACCACGGAGACGGTGTCGGCAGTGCCGGCTCCGGCCACGGTCGTGGTCTTGACCTGGAGGGACGCGGACTTCAGCACCGTGCCGGCCGGAGCGGCCGGGATGTCGAAGCGCAGGTACGTCTCGTAGGCCGCGGTGCCGCGGACGGCCAGCGAGGCGGACGTGCCGTAGGCGGTGCTGGGGGCGCCCTGGTTGATGTAGGTGTCCTCGGTCGCGGTGACCTTGGAGACCGTGTCGGTGGCGGCCTTGGCCAGGTTGTAGTGGTTCTTGACCTGGGCCTCGGTCAGCACCTTCGGGTAGACGGCCGTCTCGTCGATCTGGCCGGCGAAGAAGTTGCTGGTCGGCCGGGACGGCCAGGCGGCGAGGTTGTCGCCGCCGACGTGCCAGTAGCCCTCGATCGCCTGGGAGCCAGTGACGTTGGAGCTGTCCTTGGCCTTGCCGTCCACGTACAGCGCCATGCCGGAGGGGCCCTGGGTGGCGACGACGTGGTGCCACTTGTTGTCGTTGTACGTGTCCAGCAGGCCGGTGGAGAGGGTCTTCGTCGAGCCCGGGTTGACCCCGAAGAAGATCCGGCCGGTGTTGGTCATGTAGAGGTGCTTGTCGTACAGGTTGCTGGTGCGGTCCTGGTTGGTGCCGAAACCGATCAGCTTGCCGCCGCGGGTGGTGTTCGTCTTGAACCAGGTCTCCAGCGTGTAGCTGCTGCCGACCGTCTGGCGGTGGTCGCTGTACACCTGCTGGCTGGTCCCGTTGAAGCCCATGGCCGTGCTGGCTCCGGTGACCGCGCCCGGGGTCTGGCGCAGCGCCGGGGCGTTGAGCTGGATGCCGCTGGTGTTGCCGGAGACCGAGGAGTCGGCCACGTACGGGCTGACGACGTCGTCGTAGCGCCAGTACAGGTTGGCGCCGTCCTCGCGGACCTGGTTGGGGTACGCGCTGACCGCGGTCGGGACCGAGACGGAGACCGTGGCCGACAGGGCGCTGGTGTTGCCCGCCGCG
The DNA here is from genome assembly GCF_044454225.1 of Streptomyces sp. NPDC051563. NCBI lineage: Bacteria > Bacillati > Actinomycetota > Actinomycetes > Kitasatosporales > Streptomycetaceae > Streptomyces > Streptomyces sp. NPDC051563. The sequence goes on along the minus strand of NZ_JBITDL010000003.1, from coordinate 303,342 downwards.
TCGGTGGCGGTGACCCGGTAGCTGTAGGAAGCGCCGGCCTTGACCGTGGAGTCCGTCCAGGAGGCCTGCTGGCGCAGCCACTCCAGGGAGTTCGCGCTGACGGTGGCGATCGGGGTCGCGGAGCCGTTGCGGTAGATGCGGTAGGTCAGCTTGCTGTCGTCCGCGTCGTAGCTGGTGCGCCAGCGGACCTGGACCTCGTCGGGCTTGACGCTGGAGACGCTGGCGACCGGGGTGGTCGGGGCGCCGACGTCGCCGGTGGAGGCGAAGCGGGTCAGGGACTGCTGGGCCTTGCCGTTGATGAGGGTGAACTCCCCGCCGACCCACATGTACTTGGTGGCGCCCCCGTCCGCGATGGCCATCACGCGCGGGCCGATGCCCTCGCCGATGCCGTCGTTGGCGGTGGGGTGCCAGCCGAGCTTGGCCGGGCTGCGCACGAACCCGCCGACGGGCGCGGGCGCCTGGCCGTTGCCCCAGTCGGTCAGCTGCGCCAGCAGGAAGTGGCGCTTGCCGTCGGGGTACTGGCCCTCGGAGGTGCAGTTGTGCGCGTGCGAGGAGCTGTAGAGGACCCCGTCGTACGGCAGCACGAACTGGGTGGCGCCCAGGCACTGGTCGCGCCACTTCTCGTTGAAGTCGGTGGCGAGGGCGACGCGGCCGTCGAAGCCTCCGGTGCCCTCGGCGCCGGTGTAGTAGCCCGTGGCGTCGGCCTGGATGGACTTGATGACCGACATCGAGGGGATGGTGCCGTACGTCTTGGTGACGGCTCCGGTGGTGGCGTTCACGACGACGAGCGCGTGGCTCTGGGATCCGTTGACGGTGAAGAAGTCACCGCCCAGCAGGATGTTCTTGCCGTCGTTGCTGAGCTGGAGCGCGCGGCCGGGGTCGTCCGCATTGGCGACGAAGGGCTTGAGCGCACCGGAAGTGGCGTCGACCGCGGCGAACCGCTCACGGGTCGCACCCTCGACGGTGCTGAAGTCTCCGGCCGCGTACAGGGTGGTGTCGGTGGCGGTGAGCGCGCGCACCGTGGAGGGGAACTTCGGGTGGAACGAGGCCTTGGGGGTGCAGGTCGCGATGTCGATGGCGGCGACGCTGTTGACCGGGGTTCCGTTCACGGCGGCGAAGTAGCCGCCCGCGTACAGGGTCTTCTTGTCCTTCGAGACGGTGAGCGCCCGCACGGTCGCGCTGCCGTCACCGATGGTGAAGGAGAGCTTGCAGGCGGTGGGGGCGCCGGTCGCCGCGTCGAGAGCGACGAAGTTCACGGCTTCCTGCTCCGCGCCGGCCCCGCCGGCGGGCGGGCGGACGGCCGAGAAGGTGCCGCCGGCGAAGACGGTGCCGTTGGCCTCCGCCATCGCCCAGACGATCCCGTTGGGCTGCCACGTCGGCAGGTCGTCGGCGGTGAACGCCACCGGCTGCGTGATGGCCGACGCCTCGGGTATCAGCACCAGGCCTATCGCGGTGCCGGCGCCGGCCAGTGACAGGGCGAGGGCAGCAGTCAGCCCTCTGGATCTACGCATGAGCCCCCCAGGGCAAAAGCCCGGCTTGAATGGCTGATTCGGCATCTATCGGATCAGCCGTATGTACGGGCGCAGACTAGGGCTCACGCGAGGGCCTGGTCACCACCCTTGACCCATTGCATACCAAGTTGGAATCAACGGGTCCGGTAGGGATGGAGCACTACGGACATACGGCAGATTTGCCCCGGTCACGCCGGCTTCGGCTGTGCGAATGACCGCGAATGACCGGGACACGGCAAATCGTAGGCGAAATATATGGCCTCAGCGGTCGATGCGGACGCTGGCGCCCGCCAGTTGGTCCTCGACCTGCCGGATGTCGGAATCCACCATGATCCTGGCCAGCTCGGCCACCAGGACCGTCGGCTTCCAGCCGAGCAGGTCGTGGGCCTTGGACGCGTCGCCGATCAGTGCGTCGACCTCGCTGGGGCGCTCGTACTTGGGGTCGTAGCGCACGTGCTCGTTCCAGTCGAGACCGGCGTGCGTGAAGGAGGCCTCGACGAACTCGCGGACGGTCGCGGCGACTCCGGTGGCCACGACGTAGTCGGTGGGCTCGTCCTGCTGGAGCATCCGCCACATGGCGTCCACGTACTCCGGGGCGTAGCCCCAGTCGCGGACGGCGTCGAGGTTGCCGAGGTAGAGCTTCTCCTGGAGGCCGGCCTTGATCCGGGCGACCGCGCGGGTGATCTTGCGGGTCACGAAGGTCTCGCCGCGGCGCGGGGACTCGTGGTTGAAGAGGATCCCGTTGACGGCGAACATGCCGTACGCCTCGCGGTAGTTCACCGTCGTCCAGTACGCGAACACCTTCGCGGCGCCGTACGGGCTGCGCGGGTGGAACGGGGTGGCCTCGTTCTGCGGGGGCGGGGTGGCGCCGAACATCTCCGAGGAGGAGGCCTGGTAGATGCGGGTGTCCACGCCGCTGGCCCGGATCGCCTCCAGCAGGCGCAGGGCGCCGAGGCCGGTCACGTCGCCGGTGTAGAGCGGGGCGTCGAAGGAGACGCGGACGTGCGACTGGGCGCCGAGGTTGTAGACCTCGTCGGGGCGTATCTCGCGGAGCAGGTTCACCAGGGCGACGCCGTCGGAGAGGTCGGCGTGGTGCAGGACCAGGGAGCGGTCCACCGTCTGGGGGTCCTGGTAGATGTGGTCGATCCGCTCCGTGTTGAAGCTGGAGGACCGCCGCACGAGCCCGTGCACCGTGTAGCCCTTGGAGAGCAGGAGCTCTGCGAGGTACGAGCCGTCCTGCCCGGTGACGCCGGTGATCAGCGCGGTCTTGCCCATTGGGTCCCCCTGGGGATCGTTGCGGTGCGGTCGTGGCTGCGCCCCGGGGTACGGGGCCGGAGAGGTGCGGTCCGGGGCGGGGCCCCGGGTGTGGCTCGGGGCGCGGCCCCGGGTGTGGCTCGGGGTCGTGCCTCGTCGTACGGGTCGGTGCCGGCGGCCGGATGCGCAGGGGCCGGGACCGGAGTGCTGGGCGGTCCGCCGCCAGGGGGCTGGAGACGGGTACCGGATGGGTACCGTACACGTTCGGTCCGCGGGCCCTCCCGGCGGATCGGGCCCCCTCGCCCCCTTGCGGGGCGGTATGTACCGGACTCGCCCGTGCCATCCGAAATCCGCCTGCGCGGCGGGACTTCCGGGGGGCGGGAAAACCGGCCGCGGCCGGGACTCCCCCCGTGAAACCGCGGACGGCGGACTGGCATCATCGGCGGTATGACAAGTTCGCCGTTCCTGCCCCCGAACGCCCGCGTCTTCGTCGCCGGCCACCGCGGCCTCGTGGGGTCCGCGGTCGTCCGCCGGCTCACCGCCGACGGGTACGAGGTGCTCACCCGCGGCCGCGCCGACCTCGATCTGCGCGATGCCGCCGCGACCGAGGCGTACCTGCGGGACGTGCGGCCCGACGCCGTGGTCCTGGCCGCCGCGAAGGTCGGCGGGATCATGGCCAACAGCACGTTCCCGGTGCAGTTCCTGGAGGACAACCTCAAGATCCAGCTGAGCGTCGTCGCCGGAGCGCACGCCGCCGGGGTCGGCCGGCTGCTGTTCCTCGGCTCCTCCTGCATCTACCCCAAGCTGGCCCCGCAGCCCATCAGCGAGGACGCCCTGCTGACCGGGCCGCTGGAGCCGACGAACGAGGCGTACGCCCTGGCGAAGATCGCCGGCATCGTCCAGGTCCAGTCGTACCGCAAGCAGTACGGGGCCTCGTACATCTCGGCCATGCCCACGAACCTCTACGGCCCCGGCGACAACTTCGACCTGGAGTCCTCGCACGTGCTGCCCGCCCTCATCCGCCGCTTCCACGAGGCCGCGGCCGAGGGGCGCGAGGAGGTCACGCTGTGGGGATCGGGCACGCCCCGCCGGGAGTTCCTGCACGTGGACGACCTGGCCGCCGCCTGCGCGGTCCTGCTGCGCGAGTACGACGGCGCCGAGCCGGTGAACATCGGCTGCGGCGAGGACCTCACCATCAAGGCCCTCGCGGAGACCGTCGCCGAGGTGACCGGCTTCCGCGGCAGGCTCGCCTGGGACACCTCGAAGCCCGACGGGACGCCCCGCAAGCTGCTGGACGTGACCCGGCTGCGCGGGCTCGGCTGGAAGCCCGAGGTCCCGCTGCGCGACGGGATCGCCGCCACGTACGCCTGGTGGCGCGAGCAGGGCTGACCCCTGAGGCGCCGGTTCCCGGCGCCTCAGCACGTTCCGCGGCTCGGTACGTTCCGCGGCTCCATCCGTTCCGCGGCTCAGTACGCTCCGCGGCCGTCGACCACGGCGCGGAGCGTGCGGCCCATCACGTCGACGTCACTGGTGAACGACCAGTTGTCCACGTACTGCAGGTCGAGCTGGATCGTCTCGTCCCACGAGAGGTCGGAGCGCCCGCTGATCTGCCACAGTCCGGTCATCCCCGGCCGCACGGCGAGCCGGCGCAGTTCGACCTCGTCGTACTCCGCCACCTCCTCCGGCAGCGGCGGGCGCGGGCCGACGAGCGACATGTTGCCCGCCACCACGTTGATCAGCTGGGGCAGTTCGTCCATGGACGTGCGGCGCAGCAGCCGGCCCACGCGGGTCACGCGGGGGTCGCGGCGCATCTTGAACATCAGGCCGTCGTTCTCGTTCGCCCCGGACAGCTCGGCCTTGCGGGCGTCGGCGTCCACGACCATCGTGCGGAACTTCCACATGACGAAGGGGACTCCGTCGCGGCCGATGCGGTGCTGCCGGTAGAAGGCCGGCCCGCGCGAGCCGCAGCGGATCGCCAGGACCATCGCGAGGAAGGCCGGCGCCAGCAGGACCAGTCCGAGCGCCGCGCCGGCCCGGTCCAGTACGGACTTCAGCAGGGGCTGCATGCCGCGGCTGACGGGCGGCGCCACCCGCAGTATGGCCAGGCCGCCCGCGGAGAGGGTCTCCAGGCGCTTGACGGAGACCTCCACCAGGCCGGGGAAGACCGCCAGTTCGAGCCCGGCGTCGTGCAGGGCCCAGGAGATCCGGCGCAGCCGCTCCCCCGCGAGCCGGGCGCCCGGTGCGACGAGCACCAGGTCGGCGCGGTGTGCGGCGACGGCTCCGAGCACGGCGGCGGAGTCCCCGTTCGGGGACTGCGCCATGGTGGAGCCGAGCCGCGCGGCCACCGGCACCCCGCTGTCCAGTCCGCCGGGGCCCACCGGGACCACGCCGACCACCACGTACGGGTGGTCGGTGCGCGCGGCGAGGTGTCCGATGACGGACTCGGCGGAGTCGGGCTCGCCGACGACCAGGACCCGGCTCACCGCCTGGGCCTCGCGGCGGGCGGCGGAGAGGTGACGGTAGCTCAGCTTGTGGCAGGCGACGGTGACGAGCAGGGCGGGCACGAGGGCGCCCAGGGCGGACAGCCGGGGGGTGCTCTCCCCCGTGACCACGCGGGCCACGGCGAGCACGCCGATCAGAATCAGCCAGTCGTGTACGACCGGCAGAACTCCCCGGGATTCGCCGAGCACGCGGCCCGCGTAGCGCCGGCGCGTCAGCTGCACGCCGGTCCAGGCGAGGGCGGCGCCGAGGGCGCAGAACAGGGGCCGCGCCTGCTGGGCGGCCTCGAAGACCAGGCCGACGGGGACTCCCGCGCCGATCAGGTCCGCTGCGACCGCTGCGGGAAGGTACCAACGGGCCTTGTCGCGCAGGCCCCGGGCCGGTGCGGCCGGCGTTCGGGCCGCGCCGGCCACTCTTTGCACAGGTATATGGACATGCCTCATGGGCCCCCCTGGCACGTGGTCTATGACGGTGGCGCGAGTCCGCGGCTTCCCCGGGCAGTGGACATCAGACGCACCGGGAAACAGTACGACAAACGCCCGTACGGTAAATGCCGTTTCCCGGAACCGGACATCTTGTTGCTCAAGCGTTAGCGGCCGGTGGCCCGCGTTCCGGTCCGTGAGACGCCCTCTTTCTCATCCCAAAGTGAATGTTCCGCATACCGGATACGTCTCTTCGGACAACGAACGATTTCCGGCCAACCTTTTGACGCGGCCCTGACATCACGTCGCTCAAGTGACACTCTTCGACCGTTCTTCGCACCAGCCCGATCTGCCCGGAGGCCCACCCAGCCATCCGGAACCCCCCTTGCAGAAGGAGTCTGCGTTGAGTCCCACCCCCCAGCGGCGTGCCACCACGGCCGGCGCGCTTGTTGCCGCGGCCGCTCTCCTCGCCGTAGGCATCCAGACCGGAACAGCCACCGCCGACGCCACCGCGTCGCAGGCCGCATCGGTCGCCCAGGCAAACCCCGGCGCGGCAAACCGCGCACTCAGCGCTTCGGAGCGTGCGACGCTCCTGGCCGAGGCCAACTCCACCTCCGTGCAGGCGGCCAAGGCCCTCGGCCTCGCCGGCTCGGAAAAGCTCATCGTCCGTGATGTGGTGCAGGACGCGGACGGCACCACGCACACCACGTACGAGCGGACCTACAACGGCATACCGGTGCTCGGCGGTGACCTGACCGTCCACGCCAAGAACGGCGTCACCAAGAGCGTCACCAAGGCCACCAACGCCGACATCAAGGTCGCGGACACCACCGCCGCCGTCACCCCGGCCTCGGCCGAGGGCGTGGCCGTGAAGTCGGCCAACGCGGCCGGCGCCAAGGACGCCAAGCCCGCCCAGGGTGCCCGCAAGGTGATCTGGGCCGCCGAGGGCGCCCCGGTCCTCGCCTTCGAGACCGTCGTCGGCGGGCTCCAGCACGACGGCACGCCGAGCGCGCTGCACGTGGTCACCAACGCCAAGACCGGCGCGAAGATCACCGAGTGGCAGGCGATCGAGACCGGCATCGGCAACACGATGTACAGCGGTCAGGTCACGCTGGGCACCTCGCAGTCGGGCAGCAACTACACGCTGACCGACGCCGGGCGCGGCGGCCACAAGACCTACGACCTCAACGGCGGGTCCAGCGGCACCGGCACCCTGTTCACCAGCACCAGCGACACCTGGGGCAACGGCGCCGCCTCCAACCGGGCGACCGCCGCGGCCGACGCGCACTACGGCGCCCAGCTGACGTGGGACTACTACAAGAACGTGCACGGCCGCAACGGCCTGCGCAACGACGGCGTGGCCCCGTACAGCCGGGTCCACTACGGCAACGCGTACGTCAACGCGTTCTGGGACGACTCCTGCTTCTGCATGACCTACGGCGACGGCCAGGGCAACACCAAGCCCCTGACCTCCATCGACGTGGCCGCGCACGAGATGACGCACGGTCTGACCTCGGTCACCGGCAACATGACCTACTCGGGCGAGCCCGGCGGCCTGAACGAGGCGACCTCCGACATCATGGCGGCGGCCGTCGAGTTCAACGCCAACAACGCCCAGGACGTCGGCGACTACCTGGTCGGCGAGAAGATCAACATCAACGGCAACGGCACCCCGCTGCGCTACATGGACAAGCCGAGCAAGGACGGCTCCTCCAAGGACGCGTGGTACTCGGGCATCGGCTCCATCGACGTCCACTACTCCTCGGGTCCGGCCAACCACGTCTACTACCTGATGTCCGAGGGCTCCGGCGCCAAGGTCGTCAACGGCGTCAGCTACGACTCGCCGACCTCCGACGGCCTGCCGGTGACCGCGATCGGCCGTGACGCCGCGTCCAAGATCTGGTTCCGCGCACTGACCACCGGCCTGTTCAAGTCGAACACCAACTACGCGGCCGCCCGTACCGCCACCCTTCAGGCCGCCGCCGACCTGTACGGCGCCGGTTCGACCACGTACAACAACGTGGCCAACGCCTGGGCCGGCATCAACGTCGGTGCCCGCATCGTGAGCGGTGTCACGGTCACCAACCCCGGTAACCAGAGCACCATCACGGGCAGCGCCGTCAACCTCCAGGTCCAGGCCACCAGCACCAACGCCGGCGCCCTGAGCTACGCGGCCACCGGTCTGCCGACCGGCCTGTCGATCAACGCCTCGAACGGCCTGATCTCCGGGACCGCCTCCACCGCCGGCACGTACAACGTGACGGTCACGGTGACGGACTCCGCGAGCAAGACCGGGACGGCCTCCTTCGTGTGGACCGTCGGGACCTCGCAGCAGACGGTCTTCGAGAACACCACCGACTACGCGATCGCGGACAACTCCACGGTGGAGTCCCCGATCGCGGTGAACCGCACGGGCAACGCTCCGGCCACGCTCAAGGTGGACGTCAACATCGTCCACACCTACGTCGGTGACCTGAAGGTCGACCTCGTCGCCCCCGACGGCACCGTCTACAACCTGCGCAACCGCACCGGCGGCAGCGCGGACAACATCGTCCAGCAGTTCACGGTCAACGCCTCCTCCGAGGTCGCGGCCGGAACCTGGAAGCTCCGGGTGGCCGACCTGGCCAGCGCGGACACCGGCAAGATCGACAGCTGGAAGCTCACCTTCTGACCCCCACCGGGGCCGATCGTGAACCAGAGCTGAACCGCTAGATCACGGGGCCGCCCGGGAGAAGACCTCCCCGGGCGGCCCTGTTCCATTGGGCCCCGGCAGCCGGGGTCCACGTCCCCGGTGGCCGGGGTCCACGTACCCCCGGGGCCGGGACCTTCGGCGCCCGCCGGACGGCCGGGCCGGCGTCATAGTGGAATTCAGCGAACCTACGGAACCGTAGGTTCGGGTGATTCCGAGGACGTGACCCATGCCGCAGACCCCCACGAACGCCCCCGCCGCGCACCACCCCTGGCTCATCCAGGGCGGCATGGGCGTCGGCGTCTCCGGCTGGAGGCTGGCCAGGGCCGTCTCCGGCGAGGGCCAGCTGGGCGTGGTCTCCGGCACGGCGCTGGACGTCGTACTGGCCCGCGTGCTGCAGACCGGCGACCCGGGCGGCCACGCCCGCCGGGCCCTGGCGGCCTTCCCGCTGCCGGAGCTCGCCCAGACCGCCCTCGACCTCTACTTCCGCGCGGGAGGCCTCGCGGACGGCGCGGCGATGCGCACCACCCCGCGACTGCGGGCGACGGGCGGATCGCAGGCCGAGATCCTCACCGTCCTCGGCAACTTCGTCGAGGTCTGGCTCGCCAAGGAGGGACATGACGGTGTCGTCGGCATCAACTACCTGGAGAAGATCCAGCTCGCCACCGCCCCCGCGATGTTCGGCGCGATCCTGGCAGGCGTCGACTACGTGCTCGTGGGCGCGGGAGTCCCCGGTCAGATCCCGGCCCTCGCCTCGAGGCTGGCGCGCTACGAACGCTGCGTGAGCAAGATCCACGTGGAGGGCGACGAAGAGCCCCTGAACCACCTCTTCGACCCCGCCGCCCTGCTCGCCGGGCACCTGCCCGGCCCGCTGCGCCGCCCCCACGTGCTGGCCATCGTCTCGCTCCCGGTGCTGGCCACCTACCTGGCCCGGGACGAGATCACCCGCCCCGACGGATTCGTGATCGAGACCAGTCAGGCCGGCGGCCACAGCGCCCCGCCGCGCGGTCCGATGAAGCTCGACGGGGACGGCGAGCCCGTCTACGGCCCGCGCGACAACCCCGACCTCGCCAAGATGGCGGCCCTCGGACTGCCGTTCTGGCTCGCCGGGGGCCAGGCCAGCCCCCAGGCCGTGGCCGGGGCGCTCGCCGAGGGCGCGGCCGGGGTCCAGATCGGCAGCGCGTTCGCCCTGTGCGAGGAGTCGGGGATGGCCCGGCACCTGCGCGAGGAGCTGCTGGAGCGGGCCCACACGGGCACCCTCTCGGTGCGCAACGACCCCGAGGCCTCCCCGACGTCGTTCCCGTTCAAGGTGGCGGACCTGCCGGGGACGGTCTCCGAGCCGGAGGTGTCCGAAGCCCGGCGCCGGGTCTGCGACCTCGGTTTCCTGCGCACTCCCGTACGGGGTCCGCGCGGTCTGGTCTACCGCTGCGCGGCCGAGCCGGTCGCCGCGTACGTCCGCAAGGGCGGCGAGGCCTCCGACACCAAGGGCCGCCAGTGCCTGTGCAACGGGCTGCTGGCCACGATCGGGCTGGCCCAGCGCCGGCCGCACGGCCGGGTGGAACCCCCGCTGGTGACGATCGGCAAGGACCTGTCCTTCCTCCCCGAGCTCGCCCCGAACGCCGAGCCGTACACGGCCGCGGACGTGGTGCGGTGGCTCGCGGCGGGCGCGGCGCGGCCCGCCTGACGCCGGGACCCCGGACGGGTGAAGGGCCCGGCTCCTCCAGGGGAGCCGGGCCCTTCGCACGCCGTGGGATCAGCCGAGGGAGCTGAAGACCGAGTCGAGGATGGCCGAGGTCCCGTCGGCCGGTGCGGCGGCGGCGCGCCCGCCGACGGTGCGGTCCTCGTCGTCGCGCCAGTCGTCGCGGCGGTCGTCACGCCGGTCGTCGTCGCGTCCGTCGTGCCGTCCGTCGTGGCGGCCGTCGTTGTCGTCCTCGTCGCGCCAGTCGTGGCGGCCGCCGTGGTGCTCGTCGACCGGCTTGAAGTACACCGAGGCCACGTCCGTGTCACGCAGCCGCTCGCCCGGCTCCAGCTCCGCCTCCGGGACACCGCCGCAGTTGCGGTTGCTGTAGACCACCGCGAGGGACTCGGTCTCGTTCGTCACCTCGAAGGCCGGCCGGTGCTCGGAGGTGTGGGTCAGCCGGTAGCAGGTGTCGTTGTCCGCCGGGCGGATCTGCCCGTGGCGGCGGTCGCCGTCGTCGTCGGTGTACCGGTAGTACAGGGTTCCGAGGTGCTCGCGGTCGTCGTGGTCGTTGGCGTACGAAAGCCCGGCGGTCGGAAGGACCAGCATGAGGGCGCCTACGAGCGCGGTGGCGGTGGTGCGAAGACGCATTGGGGAGTCCGTTTCTCGGGTTCCTCGGGTTCCTCGGATGCCCGGTGCGGTCGGCATCCGCGGGCAGCGTAGGAGCGCACGCGTACGGAGAAACGATTCGGCGTGGCAGCGCGTTCGAAGGTTCACCCTCCCGGTCCCCTCCGGGCCACGACGCCCGGACGCCCCGGATCCGGGCGGGATCCGGGGCGTCGGGAAGCCTCAGAGGGCGGCGTGTCCGGCAGCCCGGTCCGCCGCCCCGGAGTCCTGGCCGGGCACGGCGCCGGCGGCGCCGGTCCCGCCAGCGGGGGCGGCCGGCCGGCGGACCAGTACGAGCACGATCAGCGTCCCCGCCAGGCCCATCGCCCCCGCGACCCAGAAGGTGTCGCGCAGCCCGCTCGCGAAGGCCGCCTCCACCCAGTGCCGGGCCGCCGGGGCCGCGTGCAGCAGCTGTCCCGCCCCGCCGCCGGCCAGTGCCTCGGCCGTACCGTGCGGCTGGCCGGAGCCGGCCAGACCCTCCTCCAGACCGGACTGGAAGACCGCGCCGAGCACCGCGATGCCCAGGGCCATGCCCAGCTGGCGCGCGGTGTTGAGGGCGCCGCCCGCCATGCCCGCGCGGGCCGGGGGCACGGCCCCCATCGCGGCGGCCGCGAGGGCCGGGGAGATCAGGCCGACGCCCAGGCCGGTGACCGCCAGTCCGGCGGCCAGCGCCGTCCAGCCGTCCCCGTCGTCCAGCATCCAGCCCATGAGCAGAGCGCCCGCGCCGATCAGGAACAGCCCGCCGCCGATGGTGATCCGGGCCGGGGCCCCGTGCATCAGCTTCCCGGTCACGGCGGCGACCACGAAGGCGGCCAGGCTCATCGGCAGCATCGTCAGACCGGCGGCGACCGGGCCCATGCCCTCGGCGCTCTGCAGCCACAGGGAGACGTACATCATGTAGCCGAAGGCGGCGGCGGACATCAGCAGGGCTGCGGCCATGACGGCCACGAAGGTCGGGCTGCGGAACAGCGAGAGGTCCAGCATCGGGCGGGAGCTGCGCAGTTCGACCAGGACGAACGCGGCGAAGGCGGCGGCGCTCAGGGCGAACAGGGCCAGGGTGGTCGCGGAGCTCCAGCCGTTCTCGCCGCCGCGGATCAGGGCGTAGGTGACGGCGCCCGCGCCGAGGGTGAAGGTGGCCATGCCGGGCAGGTCCAGGCCCTTGGCGTGCGGATCGCGGGACTCGGTGACGGCCTTGAGGGTGACGTACACCGCGAGGGCGCAGACGGGGAGGTTGATGAAGAAGATCCAGCGCCAGCCGAACTGCTCGGTGAGCAGCCCGCCGATGATCGGGCCGGCCGCGGCGGCCGCTCCGTTGACCGCGCCCCAGACGCCGAAGGCGACGCCCCGGTCGCGGCCCTGGTAGGCGGAGCTCAGCAGGGCCATGGTGGTGGCGAACATCGCGGCGCCGCCTATGCCCTGGACGACGCGGAAGGCGACGAGTACTTCCGGGCCCTGGGCCAGGCCGCAGGCGAGGGAGGCGGCGGCGAACAGGCCGAGCCCCCCGAGGTAGACCCGGCGGCGGCCGATCCGGTCGGCGAGCGAGCCCGCGCCGAGCAGCAGGGCCGCCAGGGCGAGGGCGTAGCTGTCCATCACCCACTGGAGGGCGGAGAAGCCGGTGTGCATGTCGGCGGCCATGTCGGGCAGGGCGACGGTCACGATCGTGACGTCGACCAGGAGCATGAAGGCTCCGAGACACACCGCCGTCAACGGCAGCCATTTGCGCATGGGGAGTTCTCCTCGGAATCACGGAGGGGCAGGGAGGGGCGGGGGGGCGGGTCCCCGGTGACCCCAAGATCTCAGCGACCTGCCCCCGTGCCCCATCCAGCAGACCTTGCACGGCGGATTTCACTCAGGGCAAGCTCTGGGATGATGGAAACCGTGAACGACACGGAGCTGGACGCACTCGACCGGTCGCTGGTCCAGGCTCTCACCCTCGACGCCCGGGCTCCCTTCAGCCGGCTCGCCGAGGTGCTGGAGGTCTCCGACCAGACCGTCGTACGCCGCTACCGCCGGCTGCGGACCACCGGCCTGATCCGGGTCGTCGGACTCCCCCTGGGCAGCCGCGTCGGACTGTTCGAGTCCTGGCTGCGGATCCAGTGCGCACCCGACGCGGCGCTCCCGGTGGCCGAGGCCCTGGCCCGCCGGCCCGACATCGCCTGGGTGAACCTGACCTCGGGCGGCACGGAGATCCACTGCATGACCCGGGCCCGCACCCGAAGGGACCGCGACATCCTGCTCCTGGAGAAACTGCCGGGCACCCGCCGGGTGACGGGCATCAGCGCCCACACCATCCTGCGCAAGTTCTTCGGCGGACCCGACTCCTGGGCGGGCATGGACCTGCTGCGCCCCGACCAGATCGCCGCCCTGGAACGGCCCCCCGTAGATCCCGGGCCGCAGCGGTACGTACTGGACGAGGCCGAGCTGATGCTGCTCGCGGTGCTGGGCCGGGACGGCCGCGCCGGGTATCCGGAACTGGCGCGCGGCAGCGGTCTGTCGGAGTCCACCGCCCGGCGCCGCCTGGAGCGGCTGCGGGATCTCGGGGCGATCTTCTTCGACGTGGAGTTCTCCCCCTCGCTGCTCGGCTACGAGGCGGAGGCGACCCTGGTGCTGACGGTTCCGCCGGCCCGCCTCGCGCAGGTGGGGGCGGACCTGGCGGGTCACCGCGAGGTGGCGTTCGCGGCGGCCGTGACCGGCGCCGCCTCCCTGATGGCGGTGGTGGTGTGCCGGGACACCGACGAGCTCTACACCTACCTGACCGAGCGGATCGGCACGGTGGACGGCGTGGGTCAAGTGGAGGTGATCCCGGTCCTGCGCAGCATCAAGCGGGCCGGGATGCTGGTGGAGGGCGGGCGGCTGGTGGATCCGCCGCCCGCCCCCTGAACTCCTGCCCCCCCCCTGAACGCCCGCCCCCTGATGCGCCTGCCGCCGGGGCGGCTAGCGCAGCACCACGCCGCCTCCCGCGTCCGTCTCCGTGCCCTTGGCGGGGCCCGCGACCAGGCCCAGTTCGGCCGGGGTCGCCAGCAGCGGATGCGCCGGCAGGATCCGTACGGTGTAGCCGAAGGGCCCCGTACGGTCGAGGGCGAGCGGGCCCTCGTACAGCCAGCGGCCCTCCAGGTCGGGTCCGCCGGCGGGCTTGAGCGGGAAGGCCCGCCCGCCCTGGATCACGTCCTGCGCGTCGACCCGGCCCGCGACCGCCTGCACCTCCACGTCCTCGGGGGCCAGCGCGTCGAGGGAGACCTGCACGCGCAGGGTGAGGGTGGCCCCGAGTTCGGCGGTGCCGCCGACCGGGCCCGCGGTCAGGGCCTCCACGTGCTCGACGGTGAGCTGCGGCCAGGCCGCGCGGACCCGGCCCTTCCACCAGGCGAGGTCCCGGGCCGCGTCCGGGGTCAGGGCACGGTGGGAGAGCGCGGCCGGAGCGTAGAGCCGCTCCACGTACTCCCGCACCATGCGGCCCGCGAGCACCTTGGGTCCCAGGGAGACGAGGGTGCGCCGGACCATCTCGATCCACCGCACCGGGAGTCCGGCCTGTCCGGCCCGGTCGTAGAACCGGGGGGCGACCCGGCCCTCGATCAGGTCGTAGAGGGCGTTCGCCTCCAGGTCGTCGCGGCGGTCCTCGTCCGCGCCGAGTCCGTCGGCGGTCGGGATGGCCCAGCCGAAGTCCGGCTCGAACCACTCGTCCCACCAGCCGTCCAGGACGGACAGGTTGAGGCAGCCGTTGAGCGCCGCCTTCATCCCGCTGGTGCCGCAGGCCTCCAGCGGGCGCAGCGGGTTGTTGAGCCAGACGTCGCAGCCCGGGTAGAGCTTCTGGGCCATGGCCATGCCGTAGTCGGGCAGGAACACGATCCGGTGGCGCACGCGGGGGTCGTCCGCGAAGCGCACCAGTTCCTGGACGAGCCGCTTCCCGCCGTCGTCGGCCGGGTGCGCCTTGCCCGCGACCACGATCTGCACGGGCCGGTCCGGGTCGAGCAGCAGGCGGCGCAGCCGTTCGGGGTCGCGCAGCATCAGGGTGAGCCGCTTGTAGGACGGCACCCGGCGGGCGAAGCCGATGGTCAGCACGTCGGGGTCGAGGACGGAGTCCACCCAGCCCAGTTCGGCGTCGGCGGCCCCGCGCTGGCGCCAGGAGGCGCGCAGGCGGTCCCGTACCTCTTGGACGAGCTGTTCCCTGAGCACCCGGCGCAGGTCCCAGACGTCCTGGTCGGGGATGTCGGCGACGGCGTCCCAGCGCTGCGAGCCGCCGACGGACAGCGCGTCCTCGGTGCGGCCGGCGCCGATCTGCTTCGCGCCGAGCTTCACCACCTCGGGCGCCACCCAGGTCGGGGCGTGCACGCCGTTGGTGACCGAGGTGATGGGCACGTCGGCGGGGTCGAATCCCGGCCACAGCCCGGCGAACATGCCGCGGCTGACGGCGCCGTGCAGGGTGGAGACCCCGTTGGCCCGCTGGGCGAGGCGCAGGCCCATCACCGCCATGTTGAACACCCCGGGGTCGCCGCCGGGGTAGGTCTCGGCGCCGAGCGCCAGGATCCGGTCGACGGGTACGCCGGCCAGTTCGCCGCCGTCGCCGAAGTGGCGGGCGACCAGGGACCGGTCGAAGCGGTCGATGCCGGCGGGGACGGGGGTGTGCGTGGTGAACACGGTGCCGGCCCGGACGGCTTCGACGGCGGCGTCGAAGCCGAGTCCCTGCGCTCCCTCCAGTTCCCTTATGCGCTCCAGCCCCAGGAACCCGGCGTGGCCCTCGTTGGTGTGGAAGACCTCGGGGTCGGGGTGCCCGGTGATCCGGCAGTAGGCGCGCACGGCCCGGACCCCGCCGATGCCGAGCAGCATCTCCTGGAGCAGCCGGTGGTCGCTGCCTCCGCCGTACAGCCGGTCGGTCACCTCGCGGGCGACGGCGTCGTTGTCCTCGACGTCGGAGTCGAGGAGAAGCAGCGGCACCCGGCCGACGCGGGCCTGCCAGACGTGGGCGTGCAGGGCCCGGCCGCCGGGGAGGCTCAGGGACACCCGGGCGGGGGTCCCGTCCTCCTCGCGGACGAGCGCGACGGGCAGTTCGTTGGGGTCGAGGACCGGATAGTGCTCCTGCTGCCAGCCGTCCCGGGAGAGGGACTGGCGGAAGTAGCCGTGCCGGTAGAGCAGCCCGACGCCGATGAGGGGGACGCCGAGGTCGCTGGCGGCCTTGAGGTGGTCCCCGGCGAGGATGCCGAGCCCGCCGGAGTACTGGGGCAGGGCGGCGGTGATCCCGAACTCGGGCGAGAAGTAGGCGATGCCGGCGGGCAGCTCGGCGGCGGCTTCGTGGCTCTGGTACCACCTCCCGCCGTGGACGTAGTCGTCGAGGTCGGCGGCGGCCACGGCGAGCCGCCGCAGGAACCGCCGGTCCCCGGCGAGCTCGGCGATCCGCGCGGCGGACACGGCGCCGAGCAGCCGGACGGGATCCCCGCCGGCGGCTTGCCAGCCCTCGGGATCGACGGATTGGAAGAGTTCACGGGTCTCGGCGTGCCAGGACCAGCGCAGGTTGCGCGCGAGGTCGGCGAGCGGCGAGAGGGTCTCGGGGAGGACGGGGCGCACGGTGAATCGACGGATAGCCTTCACGCGTTCCACCTTCGCAGGGGATTACGGGTCGGAGCGGCCGCACCACGCTGTGCACCGCGAGCGTCACCCTCGGAAGGCTAGCGCCGACCGCCCCGCCCGGCCATGGCGCCTCCACCGCCCCTCCAGTGGCGGGCCCCGCCGGCCGTGCACCCGTCCCCGGCCGTTCGCACGGGCCCGCAGCGGTCCGGGCGGCGCCCGCCGCGGAGCTGCGCGGGCGCGGACATCCGTTAGTCCCATCCGAGTTGACGGAGCATCGGCAGGTGTTGGGCCGGGGAGACCGGGCAGGCGTTCCAGTACGTACGAGTAGTTAACCGAGCATCCGGGTTGGCTCGTGCTGGAGTGGGAAGGGCTCCCCGGGTACAGCGCACGGCGCACCCCGGAACCGCCTCCCCGCCACCCGAGTGAACGCGGACAGGAGCGGCCATGCCCGCAGCCCAGCCGTCTTCCGAGCAGCTAGAAACAGAGCGAACAGCGCGTGCACTACCAGCCGCCATGCCGGCTGGCCTGTTGTCACCGAGCCCTGCGAACTGCCCCCAGGTGATCCCATCATGATCGGTCGCATTCCCGTGCTGGACGTCCGCCCCGCCGTCGACTGCGGCGCCAGACCCGCCAAGGCGGTCGTGGACGAGGTCTTCGAGATTTCCGCCACCGTGTTCCGCGAGGGGCACGACGCCGTGGCGGCCCATGTCGTGCTCCGAGATCCGAGCGGGCGGCTGCGGCCACCCGTGCCCCTGTCCGAGCTCGCTCCCGGTACCGACCGGTGGGGGGCGCGGGTGTCCGCCGAGGTCGAGGGGAGGTGGACGTACACCGTCGAGGCGTGGAGCGATCCGGTGGGCACCTGGCGGGCCCACGCGGCGGTGAAGATCCCGGCCGGGATCGACACCGGGCTGACCCTCCTGGAGGGTGCCGAGCTCTACGAGCGGGCCGCCGCGAAGATCCCCAAGCGGGACGGCCGCGAGCACGTGCTGGCCGCCGCGGACGTGATGCGCGACGAGGACCGGCCGGTCTCCGAGCGGTACGCGGCCGCCCTCGGCCCGCGGATCGACGCGCTGCTCGCCAAGCGCCCGCTGCGGGAGCTGGTGACGGCCTCCAAGCCGCTGCCGCTGCTGATCGAGCGCAAGCGGGCCCTCTTCGGCTCCTGGTACGAGATGTTCCCCCGGTCCGAGGGGGCGGTGCTGGAGCCCGGCGAGGCACCCGTCAGCGGAACCTTCCGGACGGCCGCCGAGCGGCTTCCCGCGATCGCCGCGATGGGCTTCGACGTGGTGTACCTGCCGCCGATCCACCCCATCGGCAGCACCTACCGCAAGGGTCCGAACAACACCTTGTCCGCGGGGAGTTGGGATCCGGGCGTGCCGTGGGCCATCGGCTCCACGGAGGGCGGCCACGACGCGGTGCACCCGGAGCTGGGGACCCTGGAGGACTTCGACGCCTTCGTGGCCAAGGCCCGCGAGCTGCGCATCGAGGTGGCGCTGGACTTCGCCCTGCAGTGCTCCCCGGACCACCCGTGGGTGGAGAAGCACCCGGAGTGGTTCCGCCACCGCGCCGACGGGACGATCGCGTACGCGGAGAACCCGCCGAAGAAGTACCAGGACATCGTCCCGATCCACTTCGACGCCGACATGGCCGGCATCGTGGAGGAGACGGTGCGGATCCTGCGGCACTGGATGGAGCACGGCGTCCGGATCTTCCGGGTCGACAACCCGCACACCAAGCCGGTGGTCTTCTGGCAGAAGGTGATCGCGGACATCAACAAGTCCGACCCCGACGTCATCTTCCTGGCCGAGGCCTTCACCCGCCCGGCGATGATGCGGGCGCTGGCCGCCGTCGGCTTCCAGCAGTCCTACACGTACTTCACCTGGCGCAACACCAAGGCCGAGCTGACCGAATACCTGACCGAGCTCGCGGACATCCGCTCCGCCTCCGTCATGCGGCCGAATTTCTTCGTCAACACGCCCGACATCCTGCACGCATACCTTCAGCACGGCGGCCGCCCCGCCTTCGAGGTCCGCGCGGTCCTCGCCGCCACGCTCTCCCCCACCTGGGGGGTCTACGCCGGTTACGAGCTCTGCGAGAACACCCCGGTCAAGGAGGGCAGCGAGGAGTACCTGAACTCCGAGAAGTACGAGCTGCGCCCGCGCGACTGGGCCGCCGCCGACCGCGAGGGCCGCTCCATCGCCCCGCTGATCACCTCCCTGAACCGGCTGCGCCGGCGCAATCCGGCCCTCCAGCAGTTGCGCGACATCCATTTCCACCCGACCGACAACGAACAGGTGATCGCCTATTCGAAGCACGCGGGGAGCAATTCCGTACTGGTGGTCGTCAACCTCGATCCGCACCACACCCAGGAGGCGACGGTCTCGTTGGACATGCCGGTACTCGGCCTCGACTGGCACGGGTCCCTCGCGGTGCGCGACGAGCTCACCGGCGAGACCTATCACTGGGGCAGGGCCAACTACGTGCGCCTGGAACCGGGCCGCACGCCCGCGCACGTTCTGGCGGCTCTGCGACCGTCCCCGCCCACCGGAGGGTCACCCATCTCATGATGATCAACGATCCCGTCCCCGACACGTTCGAGGACACCCCCGCCAAGGACCGCGACCCCGACTGGTTCAAGCGGGCGGTCTTCTACGAGGTCCTCGTACGGTCCTTCCACGACAGCAACGGCGACGGCGTGGGGGACCTCAAGGGGCTCACCGCCAAGCTGGACTACCTCCAGTGGCTCGGCGTCGACTGCCTGTGGCTGCCGCCGTTCTTCGCCTCCCCCCTGCGCGACGGGGGCTACGACGTCGCCGACTACACCTCAGTGCTGCCCGAATTCGGCGACCTCGCCGACTTCGTGGAGTTCGTGGACGCGGCGCACACCCGCGGCATGCGGGTGATCATCGACTTCGTGATGAACCACACGAGCGATCAGCACGAGTGGTTCCAGCAGTCCCGCAAGGACCCCGACGGGCCCTACGGCGACTACTACATGTGGGCCGACAACGACAAGCAGTTCCAGGACGCCCGCATCATCTTCGTCGACACCGAGACCTCGAACTGGACGTACGACCCGGTCCGCAAGCAGTACTACTGGCACCGGTTCTTCTCCCACCAGCCGGACCTCAACTACGAGAACCCGGCCGTCGTCGAGGAGATCGTCTCCGCGCTCCGCTTCTGGCTCGACCTCGGCATCGACGGCTTCCGCCTCGACGCCGTGCCCTACCTGTACGCCGAGGAGGGCACCAACTGCGAGAACCTGCCGCGCACCCACACCCTCCTGAAGGCGGTCCGCGCCGAGATCGACGCGCACTACCCGGACACCGTGCTGCTCGCCGAGGCCAACCAGTGGCCCGAGGACGTCGTCGACTACTTCGGGGACTTCGAGAAGGGCGGGGACGAGTGCCACATGGCCTTCCACTTCCCCGTCATGCCGCGCATCTTCATGGCGGTGCGAAGAGAGTCCCGCTACCCGGTCTCCGAAATCCTGGCCAAGACCCCGGCGATCCCGGACCGCTGCCAGTGGGGCATCTTCCTGCGCAACCACGACGAGCTCACCCTCGAAATGGTCACGGACGAAGAGCGCGACTACATGTACGCCGAGTACGCCAAGGACCCGCGGATGCGGGCCAACATCGGCATCCGGCGCCGGCTCGCCCCCCTGCTGGACAACGACCGCAACCAGATGGAGCTGTTCACCGCCCTGCTGCTGTCGCTGCCCGGTTCGCCGGTGCTGTACTACGGCGACGAGATCGGCATGGGCGACAACATCTGGCTCGGTGACCGCGACGGCGTGCGCACCCCGATGCAGTGGACCCCGGACCGCAACGCCGGTTTCTCCTCGTGCGATCCGGGCAGGCTGAACCTGCCGGTCATCATGGACCCGGTCCACGGGTACCAGGTGACCAATGTGGAAGCGGCGATGGCCTCACCGTCCTCGCTGCTCCACTGGACCCGCCGGATGATCGAGGTCCGCAAGGCCAATCCGGCCTTCGGACTGGGCTCGTACACCGAACTGCCCTCGACGAACCCGGCGGTACTGGCCTTCCTCCGTGAATACGGGGACGACCTGGTGCTGTGCGTGCACAACTTCTCGCGCTTCGCGCAGCCCACCGAGCTGGACCTGCAGTCGTTCAACGGTCGGGTCCCGGTGGAACTCACCGGCGACGTCCGCTTCCCGCCGATCGGCGAATGGCCGTACCTGCTGACCCTGGCGGGCCACGGCTTCTACTGGTTCCGCCTGCGCGCGGAGTAGGCACCGGCCCGGGGCGGGCGCGGCGAATGGGTCAACCGCCCGCCCCTGTACGGATCATCCTGACCCGACACTCGCACATACCGGAGAAGCAACCAGCGTAATCCGGGACACAATGCGCATTCTTTGACGGCCCGGGGAAAGGACGCGACGCCATGTCGGAGGCTGCATCCGCCCGGGATCGGCTCACCGCCGACCGGGCCACCGGGCTCGGACTCGGAACCGGGTTCGGGCTCGGCCCACTGGAACCGATGCTGCGGGCCTGGCTGCCCGCCCAGCGCTGGTTCGCGGGCAAGGGCCGGGCCATCGGTCGGCTCAGGGCCATCTCGGCGGCCGAACTGCTGCCGCCCGGATCCGCCCCCGGGCTGCTGCACCTGCTGCTGGACGTGGACGGGGACTGCTACCAGCTGCTCCTGGGCATCCGCCCGAGCCCGCTGCCACCGGCCCTCGCACCCGCCCTGATCGGCCGGGCCGAGCAGGGCCCGTACGCCGGCCAGTCGGTCTACGAGGGCCTGGGCGATCCGCGGCTCGCCTCGCTGCTGCTGGAGCGGCTGCGCTCCCCCGGCACCCTCGGCCCGCTCCGCTTCGACCGGGATCCGGCCGCCGTGATCCCCGAGGCGCCCACCCCCCGGCCGCTGTCCGGGGAACAGACCAACTCCTCGCTGATCTACGGGGATTCGTACATCCTGAAGATCTTCAGAAGGGTCGGCCCCGGGGTCAATCCCGACCTGGAGCTGCCCCGGGCCCTGGCCCTGGCCGGCTGTGCCCGGGTGCCCGCGCCGGTCGCCTGGTACGAGGCCGAGCTGCCCGGCTCCGAACCGCTGACCCTGGGGGTGCTCCAGCCCTACCTGCGCGGCTCCGACGACGGCTGGCAGCTCGCGCTGCACCGGCTGCGCACCGGCGCCGACTTCACCGCCGAGGCGCACGCGCTGGGCCGGGCCACCGCCGAGGTGCACGACGCGCTGGCCGCGGCCCTGCCCACCGTCGCCCTGGGCCCGGAGCAGACGGCCCGGCTGGCGGCCGGGATGACGGCCAGGCTCGCCGCCACCGCCCGCGAGGTACCGGCCCTGCGCCCCTACGAGGCGGGGCTGCGCGGAGCCTTCGACGCACTGGCCGCCTCCCGCGGGACCGGGGTGTCCGCCCAGCGGATCCACGGGGACCTGCACCTGGGCCAGACCCTGCGCACCGTCGACGGCAGCTGGGCACTGATCGACTTCGAGGGCGAGCCGGCCCGGCCGCTGGCCGACCGGCGCCGCCCCGAACCGGCGGTGCGGGACATCGCCGGGATACTGCGTTCCTTCGACTACGCGGCCCGCTCCCACCGGCCGTTCGCCCCCGCCTGGGCGGACGACTGCCGGGCGGCGTTCTGCGAGGGCTACGCCCGCACGTCCGGCCGGGACCCGCGCGAGGACCCCGTGCTCCTGCGCGCCTACGAAACCGACAAGGCCGTGTACGAGGCCCGCTACGAGTCCCGGCACCGGCCCGACTGGCTGCACGTGCCGATGGCGGCGATCCGGCGGCTGTCGGAGCCGCAGCGTCCACCCTCCCACCGCACGCATCCCCCCGTCCCCGGACCCGCCACCCCCCACCATCCGAAGCCCCCGAGGAGGCCGCTCGCGTGAGCGCCGCACGACAGCCGTCACCGACCGTCCACGACGAAGCCAAGCCCGTCGTCGACGCTGTCGACACCCCCGCCGCCCCCGCCGAACCGAGTGCGAAGAAGCCCCGGGCCCCCAGGGCCCGGCGGGCGGCCCCGCCGCGCGGGGTCCGGCCGGTGCCTGCGCTGGACGCGGAGGAGCGGGCCCGGCTGCTGGAGGGCCGCCACCACGACCCGCACGGGGTGCTCGGGGCCCGGGCCCAGCGCGGCGGGGTGGCCTTCCGGGTGCTGCGTCCGTACGCGAAAGCGGTCACCATCGTCGCCAAGGGGCTGCGGGCCGAGCTCCTCGACGACGGGGACGGCCTGTTCTCGGGGCTGCTGCCGCTGAGCGGGGTGCCGGACTACCGGCTGCTGGTCACGTACGACAGCGACGAGGTGGAGGTCCACGACCCCTACCGGTTCCTGCCCGCGCTCGGCGAGCTCGACCTGCACCTGATCGGCGAGGGCCGGCACGAGGAGCTGTGGACGGCGCTCGGCTCGGAGCCGATGGTCCACCAGGGCGTGGCGGGCACCCGGTTCACGGTGTGGGCGCCGAACGCGCAGGGGGTGCGGGTCAGCGGGGACTTCTCGTACTGGGACTCCGTCGCCCACCCGATGCGCTCGCTCGGGGCGACCGGCGTGTGGGAGCTGTTCCTGCCCGGCGTCGGCGAGGGCGCCCTGTACAAGTACGACATCACCCGCCCGGACGGCTCGCACACCCTGCGCGCCGACCCGATGGCGAAGCACGCCGAGGTCCCGCCGGCCAACGCCTCGGTGGTGACGGCCTCCTCCTACGTCTGGCAGGACGCGGAGTGGATGGCGAAGCGCGGGGAGCGCCCGCCCCACCAGGCCCCCTTCTCCGTGTACGAGCTGCACCTGGCGTCCTGGCGGCCCGGGCTCTCCTACCGCCAGCTGGCCGAGCAGCTGCCGGCCTACGTGACGGAGCTCGGCTTCACGCACGTGGAGCTGATGCCGGTCGCCGAGCACCCCTTCGGCGGCTCCTGGGGCTACCAGGTCACCGGCTTCTACGCACCGACCTCCCGGATGGGCACCCCGGACGACTTCCGCTTCCTGGTGGACGCGCTGCACCGGGCCGGGATCGGGGTGATCGTCGACTGGGTGCCGGCGCACTTCCCGCGCGACGAGTGGGCGCTCGCCGAGTTCGACGGGCGGCCGCTGTACGAGCACCACGACCCGCAGCGGGCCGCGCACCCGGACTGGGGGACCCTGGAGTTCGACTACGGGCGCCGTGAGGTGCGGAACTTCCTCGTGGCCAACGCCGTGTACTGGTGCCAGGAGTTCCACGTCGACGGGCTGCGCGTGGACGCCGTGGCCTCGATGCTCTACCTCGACTACTCGCGCAAGGACGGCGAGTGGACGCCCAACGAGCACGGCGGGCGGGAGAACTTCGACGCGGTGGCGATGCTCCAGGAGATGAACGCCACGGTCTACCGGCGCTGCCCGGGCGTGGTGACGATCGCCGAGGAGTCCACGGCGTGGCCGGGCGTCACCCAGCCCACCGACGGGGGCGGTCTCGGCTTCGGCCTGAAGTGGAACATGGGCTGGATGCACGACACCCTGCGCTACGCGTCCAAGGATTCCGTGCACCGCAAGTACCACCACCACGACATGACCTTCGGGATGGTCTACGCGTTCAGCGAGAACTACGTACTGCCGATCTCCCACGACGAGGTGGTGCACGGCAAGGGCTCGCTGGTGTCGAAGATGCCCGGCGACTGGTGGCAGCAGCGGGCCATACACCGTGCGTACCTGGGCTTCATGTGGGCCCACCCGGGCAAGCAGCTGCTCTTCATGGGGCAGGAGTTCGCGCAGGGCTCGGAGTGGTCCGAGACGTACGGCCCGGACTGGTGGCTGCTGGACTCCTCGTACGCGGCGGCCGCCGACCACCGGGGCGTACGCAGCCTCGTGGGCGACCTGAACCGCACCTACCGGGCGGCTCCGGCCCTGTGGGAGCGGGACACGGTGCCGGAGGGGTTCGCCTGGGTGGAGGCGGACGCCGCGGAGGACAACGTCTTCGCCTTCCTGCGGTACGCGCAGGACGGCTCGCAGCTGCTGTGCGTCTCGAACTTCTCGCCGGTGGTCCGGCACGGGTACCGGATCGGGGTCCCGGAGGAGGTCCCGCTGTGGCGGGAGGTCCTCAACACCGACCAGCAGCTCTACGGCGGCAGCGGCGTCCACCACACCCAGCCGGTGCGGCCCGAGCCGGTGCCCGCGCAGGGCCGGGCGGCGAGCCTGCGCCTGACCCTGCCGCCGCTGGCGACGGTCTGGTTCAGCCCGATGCCGCGGCGGTAGCGCTCAGCACCCCGTCCAGTTCCTGGAGGAGCCTGCGCTTGGCGCGGGCTCCGACTAGTTGCAGGACGGGTTCGCCGTCGCGGAAGACGAGCAGGGTCGGCATGGACAGCACCCCGTGGCGCACCACGGTCTCGGGGTTGGTGTCCGCGTCGATCTGCACGACCTTGAGGCGGTCGGCCTCCTCCGCGGCGACGGCGGACAGCACGGGTGCGAGCTGACGGCACGGGCCGCACCAGTCGGCGGTGAACTCCACCAGGACGGGCCGGCCGCGCTCGGCGAGCACCTCCGTCTCGAAGTCCGCGTCGGTCACTTCGCTCACGCCGTGGGCCTTGATCATGTGCTTCCCCTCTCGTCCCGGCCGGATCAGCCGGTCATCTCGCATCTGGGCCGTGCCGCTCCGGCTTCGTTCTCGGCGCCGTTCCCGGCTTCGTTCTCGGCTTCGTTCTCGGCTTCGGCGAGCTGGTTCGCGACCTGGTCGCGGACCTCGCCGAGGCGGCCGATCAGGCCGTCCAGTTCGGTGAGCTTGCGCCGGTAGACGGCCAGCGAGGCCGGGCAGGAGTCGCCGGACGGGTGCCCGGCGCGCAGGCATTCCACGAACGGGCGGGTCTCCTCCAGCTCGAAGCCGAAGTCCTGGAGCGTGCGGATCTGGCGGAGCAGCCGCAGGTCTTCCTCGTCGTAGGTGCGGTAGCCGTTGCCGTCGCGCCGGGCGGGCAGCAGGCCCCGCGACTCGTAGTACCTGAGCGTCCGGGTGCTGGTGCCCGCACGCTCGGCCAGTTCGCCGATTCGCATGGCCCCGACGGTAATCCTTGACCCCGGCGTCAAGGCAAGGAGCCGCCGCGGGGAAGGGGCCGGGGAGGCCCTCGCCACCCCCGTGAGCGAGGGCCTCCGCGTCATGGAGCACGAAGGGGCCGGGTGGCCGGTTCGGATCGGTCCGGTCGTGTGAGAGGGATCACGCACGGGGCTATCGCTCGGGGCGGCCGGAAACGTACGCTAGGAAATGGATCACGCTTCACTCCGATTACCGGACAGTCGCAGGGAAAACCGTCCAAAGTCCTTAACTCCATAGGACGTTCCTACGAGTTATGGGCTTGTTTGTTTGGTCTGTAGTCGCCACGCCTCGGCCACTCCTACGGTGTGCCATGTGCACTCCAGCCCCCCCTTCAATGCCCCCGCCGCGCGTCGTCTCCGCGCGGCCCTGGGCATGGCTCCCGGTCATGTCGCCTATGGCCTGCGGGCCCAGTACGGACTCCTCGTCACTCCCGAGACCGTGATGGCGTGGGAGCGTGGCGAGATTTCACCCACCTCCGCCGAGCTCACCGCTCTGGCCGGCGTGCTCTGGTGTTCCCCCGGAGAGCTGTTCGCCGAGCCCGTCACCCTGCGGGAGCACCGCATCGCCCGGGGCCTGGCCGCGGACGACCTGGCCCGCCGGGTCGGGGTGGAGGCGGGTGCCTACCAGAAGATGGAGGACGCCGGCCGCTGGAAGGGCAACGAGCGCCAGTCCGCCGCGCTGGCGACGGCGCTCGGGCTGACCCTGGCCCAGTTCGTGACGGCGACCGGCAAGCACGAGGAGCTGGCCGAACTGCTGCGCAGCGCGGTGACCACCCGCTGGCAGGCGTACGTGAAGCCGCTGGCCAAGCTGCTGCCGGTGCCCAAGGCGCACCTGGAGCGGGTGCTGGAGCAGCTGCACGGCGAGTACCAGTCGCGGATGGTGGCCACCCTGAGCTGGGGCGGCGGCGGGGGCGAGGCGGGCAGCGGCGATTCGGGACGTGAGTACCTCGCCGACATCGTGGAGCGGTTCTGGAGCCTCGCCGGGGGTGCGGCGTAGGACACATTCAGCCCTCGGGCTCCCTACGGGAAAGGCCCCGACCGCGTCCAGACGAGGACGTGATCGGGGCCTTCCGGCGTACGAAGTGGGGGCGGAGGTCCCGCCCCGGGGGCCGGTCGGCAGCCGCCGTCCGGCGGCCCCGGTCCGCGGCCGCTAGCGCGGCGGCAGCGGCGCGTACACCACGGTCGCCTTGATGCCCGCCCGGGAGAGGTCCTTCGTCAGCCGGTCCGCCACCGTCCGGTCGCCGACCAGGACGGTCGGCGCGGCGGGGCCCTCGGCGAGCGCCTTCTTCAGGTGGACCAGCGAGGTGTCGTACAGGCTCGCGAACTCCCGCTTCTGGGTGTCCTTCTCGGTGGGCGGGCCGCCCATCTGGACGTAGAAGATCTCGTACAGCGCCACCATGTCGCCCGCCCGGTGGTTCAGGAGGGCGGCGAGGAAGGTGGACTTCAGGTTCAGGTACGAGTCGTTGGCGTACAGGGCGATCACCGGGCCCGGCCGGTCCTTGAGGTCCCGCCCGACGAGCGCCTCGGCCGGCGGGCCCATGTCGCTCCGGCCCCCGCCCTTGGCCCACTTGATCATCGGGCTCTCGTGGAAGGCCGAGGTGGTGTTCAGCCGCTCCGCGAAGCTGGTCCACCCCGAGGGGATCCCGAACTGCACGCCGCCGAACAGCGCGAGTGCGGTGACCACGGCGAGCGCGGACTGCAGCAGCCGCTCCGCCCGGCGCCGCCGGGGGGAGCCCTGGGTCTGGTGCCCGGGCGTCAGCAGGAGCCCGACCAGGCCCAGCGAGATCAGGCTGATGACGAGTCCGGCGGCGGCCAGCTTCTCGAAGTAGTACGAGAGGTAGCCGATGGTCTTCGTCTGGTAGATGCCGAACAGGGTGAGCAGTGCCATCGCCCCGAGGACCAGGACCAGCACCATCTGCCCGGTGGCGGTGCGCCGGTTCGCCCGCAGGGAGGCGGCCAGCAGGGCCGCCAGGGCGCATCCGATGAGCACCGGGCGGTCGGGGACCACCATCGGGCCGGCGAGGTTGGAGGTCTTGGAGACGTCCAGCTTGGTCAGCACGGAGAAGATGCTGGGCAGTCCCGCGAGCAGCGTGCCGGCCGCGAGGACCGTGAGGAGCAGCCCGCGCCGCGGGGCGAAGCGCCGCCGGTGGACGACGAGGACCGCGGCCAGGCCGAGGCCGAGCAGGGCCCCGTAGAGGTTGTAGACGAAGGTGACGGTCACCAGGCCGGCCACCGCGACGAGGGCGAACTCGGCCCGGCCCATCGCGGGCCGCACGAGCAGCGCCAGTCCGACGGCGAGGAACAGCAGTCCGACGATCTCGGAGTCGAACCCGCGCTCGACGAGGGTCGACATGGAGCCGATCAGCATGACCGCCATCACGGTGGCGCAGACCGCCGCGGCGCGCCAGCCGCGCAGGCGCGGGCCGCCGATCCAGCGGGCGGCCCAGACCAGGAGGGCGCAGAGCAGGGCGTAGGCGCCGATGACGTACAGGAGGTACCGGTTCATCATCTCGGCGGTGGGGCCGCCGTCGGTCGAGGACTTCACGAGGACGTCGGTCCACGCCAGCAGGAAGTGGGTGCCCTGCGGGTAGACGGCCTCCGCGGGGGTCATCATGAACGCCTTGGCGGCCTCCTGGTGGAGGAAGTTGTAGCCGCCCACGTGGTGGATGCCGTCGAAGTACGAGAAGTGCCCCATCCGGTCCTCGGACGTGACGAAGAAGGCCAGCCGCTCGGTGACCGACTTCCCGGCGAGCGGGTGGTGCATGTAGTGCCAGACCACCCCGAAGGTGCCGAGCACCAGGGCATCCGTGCCGCGCAGCCGCAGGGGGATGTGCGGGCGGCGCCCGGACAGCCAGCCGCAGACGGACACGACGGTCAGCAGGAATCCGGCGCCGGGGACCGGGGCCAGCCCCCACGGCCAGACGGAGAAGAGCAGTCCGAAGGCCATGACGGCGCCGCAGAGGACGAAGGCGGAGACGACCAGCCGGTCGAGCAGTCCGCCGCCCACCCGGATCAGGGAGGCGATCGCCAGGACCAGGACGGGGATCAGCACCACGTCCAGGCTCAGCGCGTCCAGGAGCAGCGGCAGGGCCCAGGACAGGGCCAGGGCCGCCGCGAGGACGGGCCACCGTCGCCGGGCGGGTGTCCCGGCCGGGCCGCCGGGCGCTCCCGCCTGCGGGTTCTCGGCGTTCCTACGGGTCAGAAGGGCAGGGCGGGTCGCCACGGGAGACGGGAACCTTCCATCGTGCGCACGGGAGCCGGATGAGGGGCCTGGACTTCGCGGCCCGATCCGGCCATGTGCGGCCCGGCCAATCAATCCCCCAACGGCGGAGTCTTCGGATCATAACGCGGGGAGGGGGCCGAACGAGGTGCGGCCCGCCCCCGTCCCGGTGGGGACGCGGACGGGCCGCAGGGGCCTGGCGGCGGTCCTCGCGGCCCCGGGGGCCGGTGCGGACCGGGTCTTTCGGCGCCGGAATTCGGGACACAAGTCCCGGCCGGGGCGATCAGAAGACGGACTCGGCCTCGTACATGCGGTCCTCGGGGACCGTCTTCAGCTCGGTGACGGCGTCGGCCAGCGGGGCCATGACGATGTCGGTGCCGCGCAGGGCGGTCATGTTGCCGAAATCACCGCGGTGGACGCCCTCGACCGCGTGCCAGCCGAAGCGGGTCGCGAGGACGCGGTCGTAGGCGGTGGGGGTGCCGCCGCGCTGGACGTGGCCGAGGATGACCGGGCGGGCTTCCTTGCCGAGGCGGCGCTCCAGCTCGACGGCGAGGCGGTTGCCGATGCCGGCGAAGCGCTCGTGGCCGTACTGGTCGATGGCACCCTTCTCGTACGGCATGGAGCCCTCGCCTGGGTGCGCGCCTTCGGCCACGCAGATGACGGCGAACTTCTTGCCGCGGGCGAACCGTTCCTCCACCATCTTGACCAGGGCGTCCACCTCGAACGGGCGCTCCGGCAGGCAGATGCCGTGGGCGCCGCCGGCCATGCCGGACTCCAGGGCGATCCAGCCCGCGTGGCGGCCCATGACCTCGACGACCATGACGCGCTGATGCGATTCGGCGGTGGTCTTGAGGCGGTCGATGGCCTCCGTGGCGACCATGACGGCGGTGTCGAAGCCGAAGGTGCGGTCGGTGGAGGAGATGTCGTTGTCGATGGTCTTCGGCACGCCGACGACGGGCATGCCGGCGTCCGACAGCATCCGGGCGGCGGTCAGGGTGCCCTCGCCGCCGATCGGGATCAGCGCGTCGATGCCGTAGCGCTTCGCCAGCTCGGCGGCGTTCTCGGCCGCTTCGTGGAGGCGGGCGCGCTCCATGCGGGCGGATCCGAGGATCGTGCCGCCGCGGGCGAGGATGCCGCTGACCGCGTTGATGTCGAGGGGGCGGAAGTTGCCGTCGAGGAGGCCCTTGAAGCCGTCTTCGAAGCCGATGACCTCGTCCCCGTGCCCGACCACGGCACGGTGTACGACCGACCGGATGACAGCGTTGAGGCCCGGGCAGTCGCCGCCTGCGGTGAGAACTCCGATACGCATCGTGCTGTGTCTCCTGCTCCTGGTCGTATGTGACTGTTCGCGTGCGGGCGATCAGTCGACCGACGTACATATGAGATGCCGTATGAAGGGCGTATTGGTGAAGCCTGTCCGATTGTTCCACGGGCCCGGGGGGGTGCGCGCTCCGTGGTGCGCCACCCGCAGGGCCCCCTCAGGGCCTTTCGGCCCCCTCCGGCAGGCCCTTCTCCCGGCGGGCGTCCTAAGGAATCGCAGGGGTATTGTCAAGAGGTCAAGCCCACATTAACTGGGACAACCGACTCGAATTGGGACGGAGAGCACGCGTGACGCGCAGCGTGTACGTGACGGGGATCGAGCGGGGGGACGGCCGCCAGGTCGTCGAGCTGGGCATCATGGAGCTCCTGACCCGCCAGACCGGCCGGGTGGGCGTGTACCGCCCCCTGCTGCACGACGGGCCCGACCGGCTCTTCGACCTCCTCAAGGGCCGGTACCGGATCGAGC
The DNA here is from genome assembly GCF_044454225.1 of Streptomyces sp. NPDC051563. Lineage (NCBI taxonomy): Bacteria > Bacillati > Actinomycetota > Actinomycetes > Kitasatosporales > Streptomycetaceae > Streptomyces > Streptomyces sp. NPDC051563. The sequence continues at coordinate 273,029 of NZ_JBITDL010000003.1, read as the reverse complement.
AGGACGCCGCGACGGCCTACGGCATGGAGTACCACGAGGCCTCCGCCATCCTGGCCGAGAAGGGCACCGACGAACTGGTCTCCCAGCTCGTCGGCCGCTACCACGAGGTGGCGCGCGACTACGAGGTCATGCTGGTCCTCGGCACCGACTACGCCGACACCAACCTCCCGGACGAACTGGCCCTCAACGCCCGTCTCGCCAACGAGCTGGGCGCGCTGGTCATCCCCGTCGTGGGCGGCACCAAGCACCCCGCCGAGGCCGTGCGCGCCGAGACCCGCAACGCCTACCGCGCGTACGAGGCCCTGGGCTGCCACGTGGGCGCGATGGTCGTCAACCGGGTGGCCGCAGAGGACCGCGACGTGATAGCCGAGCGCCTCGCCGCCCGGCTCCCCGTGCCCTGCTACGTCCTGCCGGACGACAAGCACCTGTCCGCCCCGACGGTCGCCCAGATCACCCGGGCGCTCGGCGGCGAGGTGCTCCTCGGCGACGAGGCCGGACTGGCCCGCGACGCCGTGGACTTCGTCTTCGGCGGAGCCATGCTGCCGAACTTCCTGAACGCCCTGACCCCCGGCTGCCTGGTCGTCACCCCCGGGGACCGCTCCGACCTGGTCATCGGCGCGCTCGCCGCACACACCTCCGGCACCCCGCCGATCGCGGGTGTGCTGCTGACGCTGAACGAACGCCCGGGCAAGGACATCCTGACGCTGGCCTCCAAGCTGGCCCCGGGCACCCCGGTGGTCTCGGTGGCGGGCAACAGCTTCCCGACGGCCGCCGAACTCTTCGCGCTGCAGAGCCGGCTGAACTCCGCGACCCCGCGCAAGCTGGAGACCGCGCTCGGCCTGTTCGAGCGCCACGTGGACACCGCCGAACTGCGCGAGGTGCTCTCGGTGGCCCGCTCCGAGCGGGTCACCCCGATGATGTTCGAGAACCAGCTGCTCGAGCAGGCCCGCTCCGAGCGCCGCCGCGTGGTCCTCCCCGAGGGCACCGAGGAGCGCGTGCTGCGCGCCGCGGACGTGGTGCTGCGCCGCGGGGTCTGCGACATCACCCTGCTGGGCGAGGAGCAGGCGATCCTGAAGAAGGCCGCCGACCTGGGCATCGACATCTCGGCCGCCCAGCTCATCGACCCGGCGCTCTCCCCGCTGCGGGAACGGTTCGCCGAGTACTACGCCAGGGCCCGCGCCCACAAGGGCATGACGGTCGAGCTGGCCCACGACGTGGTCACCGACGTCAACTACTTCGGCACCCTGATGGTCCAGGAGGGCCTCGCCGACGGCATGGTCTCCGGCTCGGTGCACTCCACCGCCGCCACCATCCGCCCCGCCTTCGAGATCATCAAGACCAAGCCCGACGCCTCCATCGTCTCCTCGGTCTTCTTCATGTGCCTGGCCGACAAGGTCCTCGCGTACGGCGACTGCGCCGTCAACCCGGACCCCAACGCCGAGCAGCTCGCCGACATCGCCGTCCAGTCGGCCACCACCGCCGCCGCGTTCGGCCTGGAGCCGCGGATCGCGATGCTCTCGTACTCCACCGGCACCTCCGGCTCGGGCGCCGACGTGGACAAGGTCCGCAAGGCCACCGAGATCGTCCGCGAGCAGCGCCCCGACCTGCTGATCGAGGGGCCGATCCAGTACGACGCGGCCGTGGAGCCCTCGGTCGCCGCGACCAAGCTGCCCGAGTCCGAGGTGGCCGGCCGCGCGACGGTGCTGATCTTCCCCGACCTCAACACCGGCAACAACACGTACAAGGCCGTGCAGCGATCGGCCGGCGCCGTGGCGGTCGGGCCGGTCCTGCAGGGTCTGCGCAAGCCGGTCAACGACCTCTCGCGCGGCGCCCTGGTCCAGGACATCGTCACCACCGTGGCCATCACCGCGATCCAGGCGCAGGGCGCTCCGGCCCCCACCGCCTGACCCGCCCCTCCGAGCCCCCCACCGCAAAGGAAAGACCCTCATCGTGACCGCATCGCGCGTACTCGTCCTCAACTCCGGCTCCTCGTCGGTGAAGTACCAGCTGCTCGACATGGCGGACTCCTCCCGCCTGGCGGTCGGCCTGGTGGAGCGCATCGGCGAGGAGACCTCCCGGCTCAGTCACGAGCCGCTGACCGGGCCGGGGGCCGCGGGCGGCAAGCGCGTGACCGAGGGTCCGATCGCCGACCACGGGGCGGCGCTGCGGGCCGTCGCGGCGGAGCTCGCCGCCGACGGTCTGGGGCTGGACTCCCCCGAGCTGGCCGCCGTGGGCCACCGGGTGGTGCACGGCGGGACCAAGTTCACCCACCCGACGCTGATCGACGACGCCGTCCTGGCCGAGATCCGCGCCCTGATCCCGCTCGCCCCGCTGCACAACCCGGCGAACGTCACCGGCATCGAGGTGGCGCGCGACCTGCGCCCCGACCTGCCGCAGGTCGCCGTGTTCGACACGGCCTTCCACTCGACCATGCCGGAGCACGTGGCGCGGTACGCGATCGACACCGCGACGGCCGACAAGTACTCCATCCGGCGGTACGGCTTCCACGGCACCTCGCACGCCTACGTCGCCCGGGCCACGGCCCGGCTCCTCGGCAAGGCCGAGGAGGACGTGAACGTGATCGTCCTCCACCTGGGCAACGGCGCCTCGGCCTCGGCCGTGCACGGCGGGGTCTGCGTGGAGACCTCCATGGGGCTGACCCCGCTGGAGGGCCTGGTCATGGGCACCCGTTCGGGCGATCTGGACCCGGCGGTCGTCTTCCACCTGGCACGGGTGGGGGGCATGTCCGTCGACGAGATCGACTCGCTGCTCAACAAGAAGAGCGGTCTGCTGGGTCTGTGCGGCGACAACGACATGCGCGAGGTGCAGCGGCGGGCGGCGGAGGGCGACGCCTCCGCACGCCTGGCACTGGCCTCGTACATCCACCGCCTGAAGAAGTACATCGGCGCCTACTCGGCGGTCCTCGGCCGGGTGGACGCGGTGGCCTTCACCGCGGGCGTGGGCGAAAACTCCTCCGAAATCCGGGAGATGGCCCTGGCCGGTCTGGCCGAACTGGGCCTGGCGCTCGACCTGGAGGCCAACTCGGTGCGGTCCCCCGAGCCGCGCCTGGTGTCCGCGGAGTACGCGCGGGTGGCCGTGGCCGTGGTCCCCACGGACGAGGAACTGGAGATCGCCAGCCAGACGTACGCGCTGGTTACCGGATAGTCACTTTGGACTTTCCGCCAGACGGAATATTCCGCTACGAAACAAACCGATAGGATCTGCTCCATGCGCCGTTCCAAAATCGTCTGCACGCTGGGCCCCGCCGTCGACTCTTACGAGCAGCTGAAAGCTCTCGTAGAGGCCGGTATGAACGTGGCCCGATTCAACTTCAGCCACGGCTCCCAGGCAGAACACCAGGAGCGGTACGACCGCGTCCGGAAGGTCTCCGAGGATACCGGGCGCGCCGTCGGCGTCCTCGCCGACCTCCAGGGCCCGAAGATCCGCCTGGAGACCTTCGCCGAGGGTCCCGTCGAGCTCGTCCGCGGTGACGAGTTCACCATCACCACCGAGGACGTCCCCGGCGACAAGTCGATCTGCGGCACGACCTACAAGGGTCTGCCGGGCGACGTCTCCAAGGGCGACCCGATCCTGATCAACGACGGCAACGTCGAGCTCCGGGTGACCTCGGTCGAGGGTCCCCAGGTCAAGACCATCGTCATCGAGGGCGGTGTCATCTCGGACCACAAGGGCATCAACCTGCCGGGTGCGGCCGTCAACGTCCCCGCCCTGTCGGAGAAGGACATCGACGACCTGCGCTTCGCGCTGCGGATGGGCTGCGACATGGTCGCCCTGTCCTTCGTGCGCGACGCCAACGACGTCAAGGACGTCCACAAGGTCATGGACGAGGAGGGCCGCCGGGTCCCCGTCATCGCCAAGGTCGAGAAGCCGCAGGCCGTCGCCAACATGGAGAGCGTCGTCGACGCCTTCGACGCGGTCATGGTCGCCCGTGGTGACCTGGCCGTCGAGTACCCGCTCGAGAAGGTCCCGATGGTGCAGAAGCGCCTCGTGGAGATGTGCCGCCGCAACGCCAAGCCGGTGATCGTCGCGACCCAGATGATGGAGTCGATGATCACCAACTCGCGCCCGACGCGCGCGGAGGCCTCCGACGTCGCCAACGCGATCCTCGACGGTGCGGACGCGGTCATGCTGTCCGCCGAGTCCTCGGTCGGCGCCTACCCGATCGAGACCGTCAAGACGATGTCGAAGATCGTCGAGGCGGCCGAGGAGGAGCTCCTGTCCAAGGGCCTGCAGCCGCTGGTCCCGGGCAAGAAGCCCCGCACCCAGGGCGGCTCCGTCGCCCGCGCGGCCTGCGAGATCGCGGACTTCCTGGACGGCAAGGCCCTGGTCGCCTTCACGCACTCCGGTGACACCGCCCGCCGCCTGTCGCGCTACCGCGCGAACCAGCCGATCCTGGCCTTCACCACCGACGAGGGCACCCGCAACCAGCTCACCCTGAGCTGGGGCGTCGAGTCCTACGTCGTCCCGCGCGTGGACAACACCGACGCCATGGTCGACCTGGTGGACACGGAGATGCTCAAGCTCCAGCGCTACAACAACGGCGACACCATGATCATCACGGCCGGCTCGCCCCCCGGCGTCCCGGGCACGACCAACATGGTCCGGGTCCACCACCTGGGCAGCGGCGCCCGCGACTGATCTCGCACCCGCCGCACCGCCCCCCGCTCCACCCGTACCGCCTCTGCCGCACAGAGACCGAGGGCGGCACCCCCGATCCGATGAGGATCCGGGGTGCCGCCCTCGGTGCGTGCGGCCGCGCGAGGCCGTACGCGTCTACTCCGCCGGGCCGATGTAGTTCTTGAGGCCCGGGACGGTCAGGGTGCCGCCGAACTGGCCGGCCTGGACGACCGTGACGTTCGTGAAGAACGCGAACGGGACGTTCAGGGGCGGCGGGCTCTTCGGGGTGAACTCGATCGGGATCAGCCCGAAGAGGTTGCCCTTGAGGCTCTCGGTGTACATCGTCACCTTGGCCCCGCGGATCTTCGAGGTGGACCCCGGACGGGACTTCAGGTGGGCGACCTGCTTGCCCTTGCCGACCGTCTGGTAGAGGTCCTTGATGTCCAGCGAGTCCGCGGTGAACTTCAGGACGGTCTTGGTCTTGCCGCCCGCCGTCTTCACCTCGACGATGCCCTCGTAGTCGAGGCCGTAGAGGGTGAGCAGCGAGCTGTCGAGGTACCAGGGCTCGTCCGGGAGCAGCGGGATGCCCTGCTCCAGTTCCGCGGCGGCCAGGGCCTTGGCGTCGTAGGTCGGGCAGGGGAAGGGTTCCTTCCCGTCCTTGCCCTTCGCTCCTTCGCCCTTGGCGTCCTCGCCCTTCGGGTCCTCGTCCTCCGTCGCCGTTTCCGGCACCGGCTTGGGCTTCGGCTTGGTCGCCGTGCCCGTCTCGTCCTTCGGGGTGGTCGCGGTGCCCTTGACCTCCTCGGAGAGCTCCGAGACGGTGACGCCCGCCGTCTTCGCGGCGTCGCGGATCGCGGCCGCGGCCGGATCCGCCGCGGGCGCGGTGGTCGCGGTGGCGGTCGGGGCCGGGGCGCCCGTGAGGGGTTTGCCGAGCTCGTTGACCAGACCCTTGATCGCGTCGCCGACGCCCAGCGGGTCCAGCGGGTTCGACGCCTTGGCCGGGGGGACCGCCGCCGGCCTGAGGCCGGGCTTCTCGACGGGCTTCGACGCGGGCTTGGTGGCCGACGGGCTCACGTTCGGCGAAGGCACCGCAGCGGGCGACTTGCCCGGCGCAGGAGTCGTCCCAGGGGTCTTCGAAGGCGTCTTGGAAGGAGTCTTGGAAGGCGTCTTCGCCGACGGGGAGGCCGATTCCGCGGGCTCGTCGGACCGCGTCACGCACGGTCCGGGCGCGAAGGGGATGTCCTTGTCGTCGGCCACGGCCAGCTTCGGCGCCATGCTCATGCCCACGAAGACCGCGGTCGGCATGGCGGCCAGCGCCATCGTCTTGCCGACGGGTATCTGGATCTTGGTCAGCAGCGACTTCCTGGGCGCCGCGTGGCGCGGGCCCTTCCTCTCACGGGACTCCGCACCCGGAGCCTCGCCCCGTTGCGTTTCGTCACCCCGCACTGTTCCTCCCGCCATCGGCGTGGGCAGTCGTCTCGCTCGCGTATGCCGTCGTTTCCGTGTCGCGCTGTCCCGGGACCCCGTGGGGTCCCGCCATCGCCTCGGCCTTGCCCAGGCTCACGGCGTGCGCCGGGTCTCTGGTGTCCGCCACTGCCGTCTGTGCCGCCGGCTTGCCCGGCACCCAGGACAGGGCGAGACCGCCGCCGACCATGGCGAGGATCAGGCCGATGCCGAAGCCGCCGAGGTTCGAGACCGGCAGGGACACGAGTCCCAGGAGGATCGCGGCGACGCCCGCGAAGATCCGTACGCCCTGCTGGAACCAGAGCGTCAGCCCCAGCGTTGCCAGGAGGACGCCGATGATCAGCGAGCCCGCTCCGGCCGTGGTCGCCATCGCGATGGTGACGTTGCCGAGCCGGACGTCCGCGTACGGGAAGTAGGCGATGGGGAATCCGGCGATGAGCGTGATCAGTCCGGCCCAGAAGGGGCGGTGACCGGTCCACGCATGGAAGCGGTAGTACACCATCGTGAGCCAGGCGTCGTCTTCGGCGCGCACGTAAACCGGGGCCTGGGGGTTCATGGACAACAGCTCCCTGGAAACGGGTGGTACTGAGAACTATGTGGAGCCCGGACGGGCGGACGACGTCGACGGCTGCCGGCGTCGTCCGCCCGCCCGGTTACGCACCGGGGAGCGGTTACTGCCCGTCCGCGTAGCAGGGCTGGTCGCCACCGAGGAGGCGCAGCTTGAGGTCGGGCAGCTTGAAGGTGCCCGCCGTCGTGGCCCACGCCTTCTGGCGCACGTTCGACAGGACCGCGCGGTCCGCGCGCTGCGAGAACGCGTACGGGCTCGCGACCGTGCCGGCCTGCGGCTTGGTCTTGTGGCTCGCGTCGCCGACGGCGACACCGATGTCCAGGTTGGTGAACTCGGCGTCCGTGTCGAGCTCGGCAACATCCAGGTAGATGTTGTCGGCCACGGCCGGCTTGCCCGGCTTGGTGCCGGTCTTCAGCTGCAGCGTGATGTTGCCGAGCGGGGTCGGCGTCACCAGCGACTGGCACATGTTGGTGATCTCGGCGTGGCTGAACCCGGAGATGGTGACCGGGTGGTGAGCCGCGTTGCCCTTGAGGTCGTGACCCTCGGCGACGCCGCCGTACTGGATCAGGTTCGTACCGTCCAGCTTGTCGGCCGACACCTTGAAGTCCTGGCCCGAGACGGCGAAGGAAGCCGCGAGGGCACCCTGCGCCAGACCCACACCGACCACGGCCGTAGCCGCGATGCTCGGCACCATGACGAGCGCGAAGCGCTTCCATCTGGTCCCGCCACGAATCTGAGAACTCATTTTGTTCCTCCTTCTCGGACGTACATCTCCGGTCCGGGCCGTACCCGTCCTGGGATGGGAGAAGTGCTACGTCCTCGGGAAGGAGCGCGAGCGGCCGAGCCGCGGCAATGCCGCGTCCGTACACCGGCGTTCACCCCCGAGCGACAACCACTTGGCCACGCGTTCGCGCAACCTGGAGGACAGGCCCCGCCGTATGACGGAGACCCCCCTGTCCCACGGCCGGTGCCACTGCCACCGGCCGGCCCGGTGGGGACCCTCCACCGCGGCTCCGGATGAGCGGCTCTGCGGGAAGGACCGAGCGTCGCCGATCGTGGTCCATTCACGGCCGGGGCACAAGGGGGTTCGTTACTGGCGGGTAACGGCCAGATAACCCGAGGGAGTCCTGACCATGTCGGGCAGCAACACAGGGTGTCACCAAGGGCCACGACAGATCGGGGGAAGAGTGAACACACCGGACAGTTCACGGGGTTCGATTTACTGCGAGTAACAGCGGCCGCAATTACCAAGTTTTGGCAAAGTGCGGCCGCTGTTTATCTCCGTGTCAACAAATCACCGGTGGTGTGCCGGTGCTGTGTGGGTCCTGTGCCGGTGCTAGAAGAGCACCCGGGCGAGCGCCGTACGCGCCGAGGTGACGAGCGGGTTGTCCGGCCCGACCACTTCGAACATCTCCAGCAGCCGGACGCGCACCGCGTCACGGTCCTCACCGAACGTCACCTTCACGGTGTCCACCAGCCGCCCGAAGGCGTCCGCCACGTGGCCGCCGGCCAGATCCAGGTCGGCCGCGGCGATCTGCGCCGCCGGGTCCTTCGGGTTCTCGGCCGCCGCGGTGCGCACCGCCTGCGGGTCCATGTCCTTGACCCGGACGAACAGCTCGGCCTGGGCGAGGCCCAGCTTGGCGTCGGTGTTGGCCGGATCGGCCGCCAGTACGTTCTTGTAGGCGCGCACCGCCCCGTCCAGGTCGTCGGCGTCCAGCGCCTCGATCGCCTCGTCGAGCAGCGCGTCGTACGGACCGGCCGGCTCCTCGGCCTCGGCCGCGCCCGGACCGGCGGCGCCCGCGCCCTCGGCGGCGGGGTCCACCTCGACGCCGATGACGCCGAAGCGCTCCTCGGCGATCTGGACCAGCTGGGCCAGGACCCCGCGGACCTCGCCCTCGGACGCGAAGTCCTGGAACAGCGGCATCGCCTGGCCGGCGACCACGGCGAAGACCGCCGGGAGGGCCTGGATGCGGAACTCGCGGATCAGGTTCTGGTTGGCGGCGACGTCGAGCGCGGCCAGCGCGAGGCGGCCGTTCGCCTCGATGGTGAGCCGCTCCAGCAGCAGGCTCAGCTCCCGCCCCTGCTCGAAGCCCTCGGCGCGGAAATCGAGGATGACCGGAACCTCGCCCGAGAGCGGGACGACGTGGCTCTCGAAGCGGGTCTCGTCGGTGTCGAAGACGAGCGCGGACGGCGGAACGGCCCCGGCGGGCGCCGGCGCACCGCCCTGAGCGGCCTTCCGGGCCGCCTCGGCGCGGGCCTGCTCGGCCTTGGCCTTGGCCTCGCCGGCCGCCTTCACCGCGGCGAGGTCGACGACGCCGCTCATGGACATGTTTCTGGGCTGCATGCGTACATCCTCCCCCGAGTGCGTGCGCCGACGAAAAAGATCGGCCGAAACGAACCGATCGCGGTACCTGTCATGCTGTGGCGCCGGGTCCCCACCTGGCGCCGGTAGCTCTTCGCGTGGTTGTCGCTCTTACGCTACGAGTCGTAGCGTAACTCGCCCCGCCCGCCCGCGGGTCGTGATCTGAACCACACCTCCGGGGGGCCGATCGGTCCTGCTACTGGCGGGTATGGTCCTGGCCATGCGCAACCCCAGCTCGGACACCGTCTCCCCGCCCGGCCGCACCGGCCGCCCGCGCAGCGCCGCGGCGGACGCCGCGATCCTCGCCGCGACCCGGGACGCGCTGGTGGAGCTGGGCTGGTCGAAGCTGACGATGGGGGACGTCTCGGCGCGGGCCGGGGTCGCGAAGACCACCCTCTACCGGCGCTGGTCGGGCAAGAGCGAACTGGTCGTGGACGCCGTCGCGGAGCTCTTCGATTCCCTCGAACTCCCCGACCGGGGCTCGCTCGAAGCCGACATCGAGTTCGTGGTGCTCCAGTTCGCGGCGCTGCTGCGGCGCCCGGAGGCCCGTACGGCCCTGATGGCGGTCGTCGCCGAGTCCACCCGGGACGAGGCCCTGCGGGACCGGATCCGGTCGGCGATCGTGGACCGGCAGAAACGTCTCGTCGTACTGGGGCGCGAACGGGCGCAGGCGCGGGGCGAACTGCCCTACGAGGAGGACGAGTCCCTCGCCTCCCCCACCACCGACCTGATCTTCGACGTGATCGCGGGCACCGTGGTGCACCGGGCGCTGGTGAGCTCCGAGCCGGTGGACGAGCTGTGGGTGGCCACCTTCACGGCCCTGCTCATGCACGGCCTCCAGGGCTCCGCCGCCGGCCCTTCCGGCCCCGCACCGATGGTGTGACCACCGCGGGCCTGCCCCCGTCCGACAGGGGCAGGAAGTCCGCACACCAGGCCGGGGCCGAAGCCGTCAGCGCCTCCGAGCGCGGATTGTGGCCCGGCCAGGGCCGCGGGCGCCCCGGCCAGTCGGCCCAGCGCAGGCTGTCGGCCTCCTCCGGCGGCAGCAGGCCGGCGGCCACCAGGGCCGCCCGGCCCGCTTCGAGCCCGGCGAGCCGGTAGCCGTACTCCGAGGAGTCCACCTCGTGGACCCGGGCGTCGGTGAGCAGCACCGAGGCCGCCACCCCGTCGAGGCCGCGCACGATGCCCGCCCGCACGCAGGAGGCGTACGCCTCGGGCAGCAGGCGGTGCGCCGGGACGGCGTTCAGGACCTCGGTCAGCCCGTTCCGGCCGGGCGGCTCGAAGTCGGCGGCGATGTACGCGTACGGACCGCAGTTGGTCTGCATGAGCACGCGGACGGTGACCCCGTACACGGGGCCGGGAAGGCGGCGGCCTGTCATGGCCGCCACCCTAGGGGGTTGTCCTGTCGATCAGGACGGCGTCACGGGCGCCGGGCCGTCAGAAGCCCGGCGGCTCCGTGTAGGTGCCCCACTCGTCCCGCAGCAGGTTGCAGATCTCGCCCATCGTGGCCTCGGCGCGCACCGCGTCGAGCATCGCCGGGATCATGTTCGACCCGTCGCGGGCGGCGGCCAGCATGGCGTCCAGTGCCGCCGTCACCTGCGCGTCGTCCCGGCGGGACTTGCGCTCCGCGAGCTCGCGGACCTGGACCTTCTCCACCTCGTGGCTGACCCGCAGGATCTCCAGGTCGCCGGTGACCGAGCCGTGGTGGACGTTGACGCCCACGACCCGCTTGTCGCCCTTCTCCACCGAGCGCTGGTACTGGAAGGCCGACTCGGCGATCTCCCCGGTGAACCAGCCGTCCTCGATGCCCCGCAGGATGCCCGAGGTGATCGGGCCGATCGGGTGCTGCCCGTTCGGGTGGGCGCGCAGGCCGCGCTCCTTGATCTGCTCGAAGATCTTCTCGGCGTCCGCCTCGATGCGGTCGGTGAGCTGCTCGACGAACCAGGAGCCGCCCAGCGGGTCGGCCACGTTGGCCACGCCCGTCTCCTCCATCAGCACCTGCTGCGTGCGCAGGGCGATCTCGGCGGCCTGCTCGCTGGGCAGGGCGAGGGTCTCGTCCAGGGCATTGGTGTGCAGGGAGTTGGTGCCCCCGAGGACGGCCGCGAGGGCCTCCACGGCGGTGCGCACGACGTTGTTGTAGGGCTGCTGGGCGGTGAGGGAGACCCCGGCCGTCTGGGTGTGGAAGCGCAGCCACATCGTCTTCTCGGACTTCGCCCCGTACACCTCCTTCATCCAGCGGGCCCAGATGCGGCGGGCGGCGCGGAACTTGGCGATCTCCTCGAAGAAGTCGAGGTGCGCGTCGAAGAAGAAGGAGAGCCCGGACGCGAAGTGGTCCACGTCCAGCCCGCGCGAGAGGCCGAGCTCCACGTACCCGAAGCCGTCGGCGAGGGTGTAGGCGAGCTCCTGCGCGGCCGTGGCTCCGGCCTCGCGGATGTGGTAGCCGGAGACGGAGAGCGGTTTGTAGGCGGGGATGCCGTTGGCGCAGTACTCCATGAGGTCGCCGATGAGGCGCAGGTGCGGCTCGGGTTCGAAGAGCCACTCCTTCTGGGCGATGTACTCCTTGAAGATGTCGGTCTGGAGCGTCCCGTTCAGGACGGCCGGATCGACGCCCTGCCGTTCGGCGGCCACCAGGTACATGCAGAAGGCGGGCACGGCGGGGCCGCTGATCGTCATGGAGGTGGTGACGTCGCCGAGCGGGATGTCCTTGAAGAGGATCTCCATGTCGGCGGCGGAGTCGATGGCCACCCCGCAGTGGCCGACCTCGCCCAGCGCGCGGGGGTCGTCGGAGTCGCGGCCCATCAGGGTGGGCATGTCGAAGGCGACGGAGAGCCCGCCGCCGCCGGCGGCCAGGATCATCTTGTAGCGCTCGTTGGTCTGCTCGGCGTTGCCGAAGCCGGCGAACTGCCGGATGGTCCAGGTCCGCCCCCGGTAGCCGGTGGCGTGCAGGCCGCGGGTGTACGGGTACTCCCCCGGCCAGCCGATGCGCTCGAAGCCCTCGTACGAGTCGCCGGGCCGGGGTCCGTAGACGGGATCGACGGGGTCGCCGGAGAGCGTGGTGAAATCGGCCTCGCGCGTGCGGGCCTTGTCGTACCGGGCCTGCCAGCGACGGCGGCCTTCCTCAATGGCGTCAGCGTCCATGCCTCTGAATTTACTAGGACGTCCTAGTAAATGTCGATGGCAAACCCCCGGGGACTCGCCCCGGGGGTCGGTGGATCACCGCAGGTGGATCACCGCAGGTGGATCACCTGGGGCCGTGGGGTCAGGCGCGGGCGGCGGCCGGATCGCCGACGACGAGGGGCTCGACCTCGGCCCGGACCTTGCGCTCGACGAAGAACGCGGCGAGCGGGATGGTGCCGGAGAGCAGGACCCACAGGAGCTTGCCGAACGGCCACTTGGCCTTGGAGCCCAGGTCGAAGGCGAACACCAGGTAGATCATGAACAGCACACCGTGCGCCTGCGAGACCGCGAAGGTCAGGTCGGCGCCGGTGTCGAAGCCGTACTTCGCCACCATGCAGGCACAGAGGATGAGGAGCATGACCGCGGTCACGTAGGCCATGACGCGGTAGCGGGTCAGCACGCTTCGTTTCATGCCGTCGAGCCTAGCCGTCCGGTTTGCACGATCTTGACGGGGGCCGGGTCACCGGGGGCCGCGAGACGGGGCGGCCCGCTCCGGATCGCGGAGCGCGGGCCGGGACCAGGGCGCGTCGACGGCGCCGGACTCCGGGCGCAGCCCCAGCTCGCGGAGCTGGTTGACCGCCGACATGGCGGTGAACGGCGCGCTCGGGTTCGCTCCGCCGCCGCCCGCGCCGGCCATCACCTGCGCGTAGCGGGCGGCGAAGGCGCTCGGGACGACCCGCTCCCCGGCCAGTCCCAGCGAGGCCTCCCCCAGGGCGGCGGCCTGCTCCAGCAGACCGTCCAGGTGGGACACCGCTTCGGCGCCCCGGCGTACGGCGAAGGTGTGGCCGTCGGTGAGGAGCGCCGCCTCCCCCGCCTCGACGAGGACGGCCGCGGAACCCAGCACGGTCTGGATCTTGAGCTGGTCCGCGTCGGCCATGGCTCCGCAGGGACCGTTGTCCTCGTCGGACAGGTGCAGGACACCGGGGTCCCGCAGGTGCACGACCACGTGCCCGGCGCAGTGGCCCTGGCTGCGCAGCACGCGGACCGCGCCGTCGGCGAAGGTCCAGCCGGTGAACCGGAGCGGGCCGATGCGGATCTGCTCCGGCGGCCGTTCCTCGTAGGTCCGGGTCGTCTCCCCGAAGGGCCGCATCGGCCGGAAGAGCGCGACCACCCGGGCCGCGGTCCCCGCGGGGTCGGTCAGCGCCGCCGGTCCGGCGGCGCGCTCGAAGGCCCGTACCCAGTAGGCGACCGGATCCCGCATCTGGGGCACGTCGGGGGCGGGTACCCAGTGCGCGGCCGGGACGCCCAGTGCGTCGGCCAGGTCGTCGTTGCCGATGTGGTCGAGGTGGCCGTGCGTGGTCAGCACCAGCGCCCGCGACCAGGGCCCGACCCGGGCGGCCGCTTCCCGCAGCGCCGTGCGGAAGGCCTCGGTGACCCCGGTGTCCACGAGCACCAGGGTGTCGCCGGCCCGGTGCACCAGGGCGTTGGCCACGTCCGGCTGCCCGCGGCCGAGGTCCAGGTCCTGCCCGAGGACCAGGACGGTCCGGTCGTCGATCTCGATCAGGTCACCGAGCGCGGTCATCGGCCCTCCGCGGTGCAGTCCGGGCTCTCCTGCCGAGCGTACGCCGCGGCCGCAGGGGGCGCCGTCGGAGCGGGCACGGGGGGGGCGGGGGGCGTCGGAGCGGGCACGGGGGCCGGCTGCGGCCGGGGCCGCCGGCCGTGTCAGGCGGCGGTCAGTGCTCCTCGAAGTCGGCCGCGGCCACCCGGAGCGGGCGCAGGAGCGCGAAGATCTCCCCGCACTCCTCGGCGTCGTAGGCGCCCAGCCCGAAGTCGATCTCCATCAGCGCCTTCGTGGCCGCCTCGACCACCTCGCGGCCCTTGTCCGTGATCGACGCGAGCGTGCCGCGCCCGTCGTTCGGGTTCGGGCGCCGGGCGACGAGCCCGGACCTCACCAGCCGGTCCACCGTGTTCGTCACCGAGGTCGGGTGCACCATCAGGCGCTCGCCGATCTTCGACATCGGCAGCTCCCCGGCCTTGGAGAAGGTCAGCAGCACCAGCGCCTCGTAGCGGGCGAAGGTCAGACCGTACGGCTTGACGACCGCGTCGACCTCGCCGAGCAGGATCTGGTGCGCCCGCATGATCGAGGTGATCGCGGCCATCGAGGGCACCGGACCCCAGCGCTGCTGCCAGAGTTCGTCGGCGCGGGCGATCGGGTCGAAGGGAAGGCTGAGCGGCTTGGGCACGCATCAGACCCTACCGGGCGGTCATTTGGCGGCGGGATCCGTCTCACGCCTCGGCCCGTCCGTCCGCCGTACCTCCGCGAGCAGCAGCAGGACGACCCCGGTCCCCAGCACCGCGGCCGACGCGACCACCACGTGGACGGGCAGGAACTCCGCCGCGACCCCGGCGAGCGCCATGCCGACGCCCTGAAGGGTCATCAGCCCCGTGCTGAGCAGGGTCATCGCCCGGCCGCGCAGCTCCTCGGGCACGGCCTCGACGTACCACTGGTCGAGCCCGAGGGTGTACGCGTGCGCCAGCCCGGCCAGGACGAGCGTGCCCAGCAGGAGCGGCAGGCCGGGCCGGACGGCGTACGCGAACAGCGGCAGCAGCGAGAGCGCCGCGAGCGGGGCCGTGATCCGCGAACGCGTTCGGGCGGTGAGCGCCGAGCCCGCCCACACCTCCCCCGCGATGGCGCCGGCGGGCATCGCGCACATCAGCAGCCCGAGCCCGGCGGTGGAGATGCCGAGACCGGTGGCGTACGGGGTCAGCAGCGCCTCGGGCACGACCACGAACAGCGGCGGCAGCCAGGACAGCAGGGTGAGGGCCCGCAGCCGGCGATGGCCCAGGACCGCGCGCAGTCCCGCGACCGGGGAGACCCGCGGACCGGCGCCCGCGGACCGGGCGGGCCGGGCCCGCGTGCCCAGGCGCAGCAGGACCGCGGAGCCGAGGAACCCGGCCGCGGTGAGGAGGATGGCCCCGCGCGGGGCCAGCACGGTGAGCAGCAGACCGCCGAGCCCGAAACCGATGAGCTGGGCGCTCTGCGCCACCATGCGCAGCAGCGAGCGCCCCAGGACGTACGCCTCGCCCGCGCCGAGCACGTCGGCGAGGGAGGCGCTGCGGGTGCCCTGGAACAGCGGCGCGACGAAGGCCATCGCGCAGCGCAGCACGAGGAGCAGCGCGACCGGCGTACCGGGCACGGCCATGACCGCCGCGCAGGCCGCGCAGACGAGGTCGCAGCCGACGAGCACGCGCCGGGCGGGCAGCCGGTCGGCGAGCGGCGCGAGGAGGGTGCCGCCGAGGGCGTAGGGGAGGAAGCCGAGGGCGAAGGTGAGCGCGCTCATGAGGGGGGACCCGGTGGCGCGGTACACCAGCACGGTGAGGGAGATCTCGGCGATGACGACGCCGAGCACGGACAACAGGTGCGCGGCAAAGACCGGCCGGAACTCCCGGACCCGAAACACGTCCCGATACCCGCCGGCCCCCGCCACGCCCGCCCCACCCGAGCCAACGGACCGGCCCGTACCCGGCACGGCGCCCGAGCCGGGAGCAGCGCCCGAGCCGGGAGCAGCGCCAGAGCCGGGAGCAGCGACGGACCGGACCTCGCCCGGCCCGGCACCCACAACGGCTGGCCGGCCCGACCCGGGGACGCCGGTGGACCTACCCGGACCGGGGGCGGCGCCGGACCGGACCCGGCCCGGCACGGCGCCCGGGCCCGGCACGGCGCCCGGGCCTGCGGCGGACGCGGAAGCGGCGGCGGCTGACGGGGCCCGGTCCCGCGCGCCCGGGCCGGGGGCGGTGGTCACCGGGGACGGGGACGGATCTGCGGTGGTCATACGGAGCACCCTGACGGGGCCTAGGCTGGGGTACCAGAGATTCGTCCCCACCCGAATCACCCACCTCCGGCCGAAGGGCCGACGGACCGGGCGGCCTGGTGCCGGGCAGCCGGGTCCGGACGGCCGGGTCCGGCACTCGGTGGCACGGCCCGGCGCGCCGGACTCCGGCGCGCCGGACTCCGGCCCGGTGGGCCGGCCGCCCGTCGCCCGGTCCGGCCGTCTCGCCCGACCCAGCCCGTCCCGTCCCACCCCCGGAGGGCCCCGTGCCGTTCCACTTCCGCTTCGGCGCGGCCGACCTGCTGCGCTGCCGGTTCTCGCTCTCGCCCCGCTGGGAGACCCAGGAGGCGGTACGGGTCCTCCTGGACCGGCGCCGGCACGCCTACCACCTGCCCTGGCTGCGCGGGATCCGTGCCGCGGCCGCCGGGCTGGACCTGCGGCCGCTGTGGCTGCTGATGCCGCGCTCGGGACACAATCCGGACTTTCTCAGCCCGCCGCCGACGGGCCCCTCGGTCACCTTCGAGGAGGAGCTCGGGCGGGTCCGGGCCGCCGATCCGCAGGCGGCGCGGGAGGACCTGCGGCGCTCCCTCGTCTGCACCCCGGGCGCCCTGGAGAGCGCGGCCGGGCAGCGGATGCTGGCGGATCCCGAGCGGGCGGTCCAGGAGCTGGCCGACCTCTACGAGCAGGCCTGGCGTGCGCTGGTCGCCCCGCACTGGCCCCGGTTGCGCGCCCTGCTGGAGGCGGACGTCCTGTTCCACTCGCGGCGGCTGGCCGCGGGCGGGCTGGAGGCCCTCTTCGACGGCCTGCACCCGGATCTGAGCTGGTCCGGCAACACCCTCAGCATCGCCCGCCGGGGCCACCACGACCGCTCCCTCGACGGTCAGGGGCTCCTCCTCATGCCGAGCGCCTTCGTCTGGCCGGAGGTGGTGGGCGGCTACGACCCTCCGTGGCAGCCGACACTCGTCTACCCGGCCCGCGGCATCGGCGCCCTGTGGACGGCCCCCGCGGGCCCGGCCCCCCAGGCCCTGGCCCGCCTCTTGGGCCGCGCCCGCGCGGACGTCCTGTGCGCCCTCACCGACCCGGCCTCGACCACCGCCCTGGCCCACCGCCTGTCCCTGGCCCCCTCCACGGTCTCCGCCCACCTCAAAACCCTCCAGGAAGCCGGCCTCCTCATCTCCGCCCGCCACGGCCACCAGATCCTGTACGAACGCACCCCCCTGGCCATCGCCCTGACAGGCGGCGCCGCCGATTCCAGCCCCGATTCCAGCCCCGCCGGCGTTTGAGGCGCGGGGTCTGGGGCGGAGCCCCAGGTGCTCGGGCGCAGCCCGGGCTCGGCGGGTCCGGGCGCAGCCCAGGGGGGCGGGCGCAGCCCAGGGGGGCGGGCGCAGCCCAGGGGGGCGGGCGCAGCCCGCGGCGGGTCCGGGCGGAGCCCAGGGGGGCGGGCGCAGCCCGCGGCGGGTCCGGGCGGAGCCCAGGGGGGCGGGCGCAGCCCGCGGCGGGTCCGGGCGGAGCCCGGGGAACGGGCGAAGGGTGGGTAGGGGACTCCAAGCTCGCGGCTCGGACCCCCGCAGCTGCACCCATACGCACGCGGCGCGGTCGCACCCCTCCCCACCTGCCCCCATGTCACGATGACCCGGCCCTCAGCCGCGCCGCACCGCGCCACCCGCACCGGGCAACCCGCGCCCGCAGCCGAAGCCGCCGCCCGCCCCATCGCCCCATCGCCCCGAGGAAGCCGGATGCCAGCCCCCCGCAGCCGCCCCGCCACCCTCCTCACCGCATCCGGAACCGCATCCGGAGCCACAGCCAGGGCCGCCGCCCTGACCCTGGCCCTGGCCCTGGCCCTCACCGCGACAGCGGCCTGCGCCCCCGCCCCCACCGCCCAGCCGGAATCCGCACCGCCCCACCACCCGGCAGGGCTCGGCCTCGTCGACGAGTCCCCGTTCTGGGTGGACCCGCAGAGCGACGCCGCCCGCCAGGTCACCGCCTGGGAGGCGCAGGGCCGCAACAGCGACGCCCAGGTGCTGCGCCGCATCGCCGACCGGCCGATGGCCCTGTGGGTTCCGGCGGGCGACCCCGGCCCGGAGGTCCGCCGGGCCGGGAAGGGTGCCCGTACGGCCGGCCGCACGCTGGTCCTCGTCGCGTACAACATCCCGTACCGGGACTGCGGGCAGCACTCGGCGGGCGGCGCCCGGGACGCCGCGGCCTACCGGAGCTGGACCGGCGCCCTCGCCGACAACATCGCCGACACGCGGGCCCTGGTGGTGCTGGAGCCGGACGCGGTCCCGCACCTGGTGGACGGCTGCACCCAGGCCGGCCACCGCGAAGAACGGCTGCAGCTGCTCTCGGAGGCCGTCGACCGGCTCAAGCGCAACAAGAACACCAGGGTCTACCTGGACGCCGGCAACCCGGCCTGGATCCCGGACCCGGAGAAGCTGGTCGGTCCCCTCTACAAGGCCGGCCTCGACCGCGCCGACGGCTTCTCCCTCAACGTCTCCAACTTCCAGCCCAGCGCGGCCGGCCGGGAGTACGGCGCCGCCCTGTCCAAGGCCACCAAGGGCAAGCACTTCGTCATCGACACCAGCCGCAACGGCGACGGCCCCCTCCGGGGCGACCCCGGCCAGGCCTGGTGCAACCCGCCGGGCCGGGCCCTGGGCACACCGCCGACCGACGCCACGCAGGACGCGCTCGTGGACGCGTACCTCTGGGTCAAGCGCCCCGGCGAATCGGACGGCACCTGCCGCGGCGGCCCCCCGGCGGGCACCTGGTGGCCGGACTACGCCCTGGGCTTGGCCCGCCGCGCCGCGGACTAGGCCGTCTCGGGGCCGGTCGGGGGCTCGGCCGGCGGCTCCGCGGGAGGCGGGAGGTGGCTGTACACGGCGCGCCGGGCGTTGAACCGGGCGAGGTAGAAGGTGTGCCCGCCGTGTTCCAACTCCATCGGCGGCGGATCGCCGACCGGCGGGAACTGGATCCCGTACGGGTACTCCGGCAGGGCGTGGCCCCCCGTACCCGCACTTCCACCCGGTGTTCGGCGAGCGCGTCGGCCATCTGCTGCGCCTGCTCGCGCGAGGCCCACAGGGGGTACGTCCGGGCCCCGGGTCCGCTCGTGCGGGTCCCTTCCAGGGCGGTGAGCAGGGCCGGGCCGTAGACGCCCTTCACGCGGAAGTTCTCCAGGTGCCGGGTGTGCACCACGACCGACAGGTGGTGCCACCGGTTCTTGCGGCGCCGCCCCGTCGCCCGCATCCGCTCACCGCCGTCGCCCCACATGGGCGGGGTCAGCCAGACCAGCGCGCCGGGCGAGAAGTGCCGCAGGCCGTCGCGGATCTCCAGGCCGCCGTCGCCGTGTGCGGTCTCCCGGCCGACGTTGGCGACCAGGCACCAGGCGAGCGGCTCCACCCCGTCCGCCGGCCCGCCGACCGCATCCGCCCCGCCGACTGCATCCGGCGTCCCGCCGGCCCCCGATGTCGTCACGGCCGCCATTGTGGCGAGGCCGGCCGACCCGCGCGAGGTCGTTTCCCGCCGCTCCCGCCACCGCTCCCGCCCCCGCCGCCACCACCTACTCGCTCAGCCAGCCGTCCCGGGGCTCGCGCCGTACGGGGGCGGGTGCCTCGCGCACCCGGACCCACTTGGCCACCGACGGGGTCCCGTCCGCGTCCGTCACGAACAGCATGTACCAGCCGGGCGGCAGCAGCGTCGGGTCCGCCGGCACGGCGACCGTCACCGTGCCGGCCGTCTTCTCCAGCCCGAGCTCGATCGAGCGCTGCTCTACGTCGGTGGTGTGCGTGACCGCGCTCGGCCGCATCAGCCGGGCCCGCTGGATCCGCTCCGCCCTCGGCGCCCGGAAGGTGGCGCGGCCGCCGAGCCCTAGCTCCTGCGGCCCCTCCCCCAGGACCGGCCGCACCGCCGGGTCCCGGTGCAGGTACGGCGGGCTGTACACCTCCAGCCGGTGTTCGAACCTGCCCAGCCTGGTGTTGTCCTTGTCGGCGAAGAGCGGGTCGGAGCCGAAGGTCGCCACCCGCCCGTCGGGCAGCAGCAGCGCCTCGGAGTGGTAGTTGCGCCCGACCGTCGGGGAGGCGGCGGCCACGAAGGTGTCGGTGCGCGGGTAGTAGAACTGCGCCTTGCGGATGTCGCTGGCGCCGCGGCCCCGGTAGTCGGCGGAGCCGCCGGTGGTGAAGACGGAGTCGTCGGGCAGCAGCACGCTGCTGAGGTAGCGCACCCGCTGCGGCAGCCGGGCCGTCGACCGGAAGACGGGCACCTCCGCCTTGAGGTCCACGATCGCGGTGCGGTCGGTGGAGAGCCTGGATTCGCCGACCCCGCCGCCGCCGAGCACCATCACCTTCTGGTCCTGGGCCGGCGGGAGCAGGACGGACGAGGAGGTCTCCAGCTGGTCGGCGTCGGCCAGCCCTTCGACCTTCCGGTACTGGTTGGCCGCCAGGTCCCATACGCCGGGCTCGCGCCCCTTGCCCTTGGGCCCGTAGCCCGCGTTGGAGCCGGTGTAGAGCAGTTTGCCGCCCTGGGTGAGGAAGAGGGCGGGGTAGGTCGGGAAGTAGCGGAAGGGCCCCTTGGACCACTTCTTGGTCTTCGGGTCGTAGTACTCGTTGTCGCCGGGGACCACGTCGCCCACGTCGTTGAGCCCGGACACCGCGAGGACCCGCCCGTCCTGGAGGCCCACCAGGGTCGGGTACCAGCGGGCGTCCCTCATCGGGTCGACCGGTACGTACTTCTCCGCCAGCGGGTCGAACTCGTAGGCGGACTTGATGCCCTGGAAGTCCTGCTTGTCGGCGCTGAGCCGCTCCGCGAGCCCGTAGACGTTGCGGGCGTCCGCGCCGGTGAGTCCGGACACCGTGTACTGGGCGGCCTGGGTCGTCAGCCCCGCGGCGCCTTCCCGGGCCGCCTCGACGAAGACCCGCGCCTCCGCGGCGACCACCTTCGTCTTCCACGGCATCATCTGCCCGCCGCGCCCGTGGGCGATCTCGAACCGCCGGGTGGCCTTGGGGACGCTGACGGCGAACTTCGACACGTACTCGACCCCGGTGGGAGACCGGAAGACGGTGCCCTTCGGCAGTCTCACCACCTTGTCGGGGCTCTCGTTCTTGACCCGCATGCCGCCGCCGGCCCGGGTGACTTTTCCGCCGAGCACCTCGTAGCGCGCGGTCCCGCCGGCCACCAGGAGCTGCCCGTCGGGCAGTTGGCTGTGGCCCGAGCAGAAGAAGTCCTCCGGGGTCGGGATCTTCTTGAAGCTGTCGTCCGCCGGGTCCCACAGGACGGTGGAGAAGGTGCCCTTGTCGAAGTTGCGCTGGTCGTTGCCGGACCCGGCGATCAGCAGCACCTTGCCGGTGCGCAGCAGCGCCGCGTGCATGGCGTTGATCCGGTACTCCGCGGGGATGCGGGTCAGCCCCCACGAGCCGTACTGGACGCGGTAGCTGGACTGCCCGATCTTGTACGAGTGGTAGCGGTCCCCGGCGAAGGAGAGCGCGGCCGGGGCGTTGAGCGCGAGCAGCACGGCGGCGGCCCCGGCGCCCAGGGCCGTCTTCTTGAACTGCTGCGAAGGCCGGTACGGCATGGCTCAGTTCCCTCCCGCCGTCGTCGCGAACGCCTGCTCCGGCTCCCCGCCCGGCGCGGTGCCCCCGCCGGACGCGGCCCGGTCCGTCCGGGCGCGCAGCTCCGTGACGGCCCACAGGGCCGGCGGGGCGAGGGTGACGGCCAGGGCGAGCACCGCCCAGATGCGCATGGCCGCGTGGGTGTGCTCGTAGCGCACGGAGGCGGCGAGGGAGAGGAGGAGGACGGCGGCCCAGAAGAGGTGGATGCGGAAGGTCGCGGGCCGGTCGGGGCTGGCGGTGCCGCCCTTGGGTGTGACGACGAAGCGGCCCCGGGTCCGCAGGACCGCCGAGCCGAGCGCCCGCAGGTAGACGGGCGCGCAGACGGCGGACATGGCCATGCCGGCGAGGCCGCCGGAGCCGGCGGGCTCGTGGGGGGAGACGTTGTGGCGGCGGTTCCACAGGTACAGGCCGACCTGGAGGGCGGCGGCGTCGGTGTAGAGCATCAGCCAGACCTCGGAGGAGACCTGGGTGCCGGAGGCCCCGAACCACAGGAACAGCACGCAGCTGAGGACGCCCAGCAGCCAGTTGACGGCCGTCATGGGGTAGTAGACGAGCATCAGGGTGTAGTTGAGGCAGCGGCCCGGGGGCATCCGCAGGAAGCCGCGCCAGTACTGCCGCAGGAGGGTCTCGTACGTCCCCCTCGACCAGCGCAGCTGCTGCGTGAAGAAGTCGGTCCAGGTGCTCGGCCCCTCACCCACCGCCAGCACGTCGGGGGTGTAGACGGACCGCCAGAACCGCCCGGTGCCGGGGTTCCTGCTGCGGTGCAGCTCGAAGCCGGTGGCCATGTCCTCGGTGAGGGAGTCGTAGAGCCCGCCGACCTGCCGCAGGGCGCTGATCCGGACGGCGTTGTTGGTGCCGACGAACATGGGGGCGCCGTAGCGGTTGCCCGCGCGCTGGATCAGCGCGTGGAAGAGGTACTGCTGCGACTCGGCGGCCTTGGTGACCGAGGAGGTGTAGTTGCCGTAGACCTGCGGGCCGACGACGAAGGCGATGTCGGGGTCGCGGAAGAAGCCGAGCATCCGCTCCAGGTACTCCGGGAGCGGCACGTGGTCGGTGTCCACGGAGGCGAGGTAGTCGTAGTCCCCGCCGTGCCGGGCCAGCCAGGCGTTGTAGTTGCCGTGCTTTGTCCTCGCCCGGTGCGCCCCCTTCGCCGCGTTCCACTCGGGGACGTTCTTGCGGGTGAAGTGGCGCACGCCGAGCGCCGCGCACAGCTCCTTGGCCCCGGGATCGTCGCCCTCGTCGAGGAGCCAGACGTCGAGCGGCCCGTCGTGGCGGACGGCCACGGCCCCGCGCAGGGTGGCGGCCGCCATGGAGAGCGGTTCCTTGCCGGGGACGTACGTGGTGAGGAAGGCGACGCGGGTGCCGGGTTCGGCGGGGACCGGGACGGGGTCGCGGGCGGCCATCGTGGCGTGGGCGATCGAGACCACGTTGACCACCATGAAGAGCATGATCAGGGCGACGGATCCGAGCATCACGGCATCCAGCCGCACGAGCCAGCCCGCTCCGCCCTCGCGGACCGTGCGGTGCGTGGGCCAGACGAGGTAGAGCAGCAGCCCGACGGCGGCGACGGGGGCGAGCGACATGAGCGCGACGGCCCGTATTCGGGTCCGGAGGTCCTCGCGCGCGAGGAGGGAGCGGTACTCCACCCGGTAGGCGGCGGCGGGATCCGGCTCCTCACAGGGGCCGGCGAGCCGGCTGTGGGTCTCGTAGTCGAAGGCTTCCTGCCGCACGGTTCCTCCAGTGCTCGAAACCGAGGTACGTATCCCCACGAAAGGGGAGATGCCTCGGCCTGTCGAACTGGATGCGCCCGACCGGGCGGTTCCGTTCCGTGTCCTCGCGAGCAGGGCCGAACGGGGCGCCGGGAGCCGGCCGGCCCGGAACGGGCCGCTCAGCCCGGCCGGCCGCCCAGCAGGATGCCGCGTCCGGCGTAGAAGCGGTCCAGGTCGGCCCAGGGGACGGGCGCGTAGCGCTGGGTGCCGTCCGGGAAGCCGGAGGGATTGTGCACCAGGACGGCGTCCTCGGTGGCCCCGACGGCGAGCACCAGGTGACCGCCCCGGGACTCCGGTGCGGCGCCCGGGGTGCGGATCGACCAGTGGACCGACAGCATCGCCAGCCCGCCCCGGGCGAGCACCTCCCGTACGCTCCCGTGGTCCAGCGCGGGCACCGAGCGGGCGTCCAGACCCCAGCGGGCGTTCACGTACGCGGCGAACGGCTGGTAGATCAGCCCCCGCACGCTGTCCCCGTCCCGGACGTACGCCCCGGCCGCGGAGAGCTCCTTCACCAGTTCCACCGACGGCGGCACCGGGAGCTCCAGCCGCCCCAGCACCATCCGCAGACAGGCCACCCCGCACATCCGCGGCGCCCAGAAGGCGTACTCCTGCGGGGAGCCCGCACCGGACCCGGCCCACAGCGGATCCCGGGCCGCATCACCCCCCGCGACGAACCCGGGCACCAGCGCGGCGGACTCCCACTGGGAGTAGTACGGGACGGCGTGCTTGATCACGGAGACACTCATGCCTCCGCAGTCTGCCAGGCCCTACGGGGGCGCAATACGCGTCATACGAGGCCACTGCGGTACACCCGCACGGTCCGGTCAGCCCCCGGCGAGGTGGCGTTCCACCGTTTCCATCTTGGAGGTCATGCCGTCCGTGACGCCGGGGCGGATGTCGGCCTTGAGGATGAAGGAGACGCGGGGGGCGCGCGCTTCCACCGCGGCGACCGCACGCTTGACCACGTCCATCACCTCGTCCCACTCGCCCTCGATGGTGGTGAACATCGCGTCCGTGTGGTTCGGCAGCCCGGACGCACGGACCACGCGGACCGCGTCGGCCACGTACTCGCCGACCTCTTCGCCGACGCCCAGCGGGGTCACCGAGAACGCGATCATCATGCGCGGGCCGCCTCGCGCGCGCGGGCGGCGAGCACGCCGGCCGACTCGTCCCGCTTGAGCACGCGGTCGCCGTAGAGGCCGCCGAAGGGGATCAGCGACAGCAGGAAGAACAGGGCGACCTTCTTCAGGGGCCACTTCGCCTTGAACCAGACGTTCAGCAGGAAGATGCCGTAGAGGACGAACAGGATCCCGTGGATGATGCCGAGCGGCATCATCAGGTAGTCGATGTCCGAGATCCGGCTCAGCACCGAGCCGAAGATCAGCAGCGCCGGGAACGAGAGCGCCTCCGGTACGGAGATGAGGCGCAGCCGGTGCAGGGCGGAAGCGGTCTTGATGTCCACGTGGAACCTTCGGGGTGGATGCCGGGGGTCCGTCCCAGTGTCTCAGCAGCCCCGGGCGATCTTGGCGCGGGGCCCCGCGCTCCCGGCGGACCGGGGCGGACCGGGCGGGACCGTGCCGAACCGTGACGGATATCGGCCAACGGGCTCTGTTCGGTGCCGCCCGCTGCGGATAACGTCTTCCCGTGGCTCAGTTCCGACTCCAAGGCAGCAAGGTGCTCGCCGTCGACCTGACCGGGGACGCCGTGAAAGCGAAGAACGGCGCCATGGTCGCGTACGACGGCCAGATGGCCTTCAAGAAGATGACCGGCGGCGGCGAAGGCCTCCGCGGAATGGTGACCCGGCGGCTCACCGGCGAGCAGATGACCGTGATGGAAGTGCAGGGTCACGGCACCTGCTTCTTCGCCGACCGGGCGAGTGAGATCAATCTGGTCAATCTGCGCGGCGAGAAGCTGTACGTCGAGTCCAGCAACCTGCTGTGCACGGATGCCGGCCTGCGCACCGGCACCACCTTCACCGGCCTGCGCGGTGCGACGACGGGCAACGGCCTGTTCACCACCACCGTCGAGGGCAGCGGGCAGGCGGCGATCATGTCCGACGGCCCGGCGGTGGTACTGCGCGTCAGCTCGCAGTACCCGCTCTCCGTCGACCCGGGGGCGTACATCGCGCACACCGGGAACCTCCAGCAGTCCTTCCAGTCCGGCGTGAACTTCCGCACGCTGATCGGCGAGGGCTCCGGCGAGGCGTTCCAGATCCGCTTCGAGGGCGAGGGCCTGGTGTACGTGCAGCCCAGCGAGCGCAACACCATCGGGGGCGACGTCTGATGCCGTTCCGCGAGATCAACTCGAAGATGGTCGAGGCCCAGGTCGTACCGGGGCAGAAGATGTACAGCCAGCGCGGCGCGATGCTCGCCTACCGCGGCGAGGTCTCCTTCACCCCGAGCCTGACCGGCGGCCAGGGCGGGGTGATGGGCATGATCGGGCGCCGCGTGGCGAACGAGCAGACCCCGCTGATGGAGGTCGAGGGCAGCGGCACCGTGATGTTCGGTCACGGCGGCCACCACATCCAGGTCATCAGCCTCACCGGCGAGACGCTCTACGTGGAGGCCGACCGGCTGCTCGCCTTCGACGGCACCCTCCAGCAGGGCACGATGTTCATGGGCGCGCAGGGCGGGGTCATGGGCATGGTGCGCGGCCAGGTGACCGGCCAGGGCCTGTTCACCACCACCCTCAAGGGCCACGGCTCGGTGGCCGTGATGGCCCACGGCGGGGTCATCGAGCTGCCGATCCACCCGAACCGCCCGGTCCACGTGGACCCGCAGGCCTACGTCGCCCACCACGGCGAGGTCCGCAACAAGCTGTCCACGGCGCTGGGCTGGCGGGACATGGTCGGGCGCGGCTCGGGCGAGGCGTTCCAGCTGGAGCTGTCCGGTCAGGGCGCGGTGTACGTACAGGCCTCGGAGGAGAAGCTGTGAACTTTGGTCCCGTGACCGGCGGACCGGGAGGTCCGACCGTCTTCGACCCGTACACCCTGCCGTCGGACGACAACGTCAACGCCTACACCTTCTGCGTGGAGCTCAAGGGGAGCCAGTGGTTCCTGCAGAAGGGCAAGATGATCGCCTATTACGGGCGCATCGAGTTCAACGGGATCGGCCACGGCCGCTTCGACCGGCTGCTGCGCACCAGCTTCCATTCGCCGCTGCACGCGAGCGACTGGGTGGTGGCCGAGGGCCAGGGCAAGATGCTGCTGGCCGACCGGGCCTTCGACGTGAACTCGTACGACCTGGACAACGGCAACCTGACCATCCGGTCCGGCAACCTGCTCGCCTACCAGCCCTCGCTGGCGCTGAAGCAGTCGATCGTCCCGGGATTCCTCACCCTGATCGGGACCGGGAAGTTCGTGGCGGCCTCCAGCGGCCCGGTGGTGTTCATGGAGCCGCCGCTGCGCGTGGACCCGCAGGCGCTGGTGGGCTGGGCGGACTGCCCCTCCCCGTGCCACCACTACGACCACGGCTACATGTCGGGCGTGATCGGGGGCCTGCGCTCGCTGACGGGCATCGGGGGCTCCTCGGGCGAGGAGCACCAGTTCGAGTTCGTGGGTGCGGGTACCGTGCTCCTCCAGTCCTCGGAGATGCTGATGCCGGACAAGGCGATCGGGGCGGTGGGCCCGGGAGCGGCCACGGGCAACGCGCAGGGCGTCCCCGGCCAGGGGCAGCAGGGTCCGCTGGGGCAGCTCGGGGTGCCGCGGATGCCGGGGCAGCTGGGTGATCTCCAGAGGCGCTTCGGGCTGTGACGCCGAGACTGTAGGAAACCTCTCACCTCGCCGTATTTTTGTACGTAATTCAACTTCTTAGGTAGAGTTCTCTCATGGAGACCATCGAGACCGAGACGGCCACCCCCTGGCTGAGCGACGCCGAGCAGTGCGCCTGGCGCACCCACCTGGACGTCAGCAGACTGCTGTCGCACCAGCTGGAAAAGGACCTCCAGCCGTTCGGGCTCACCAACAACGACTACGAGATCCTCGTGAACCTCTCCGAATCCGATGAACTCCGGATGCGGATGAGCGATCTCGCGACCTCGACGCTGCAGTCCAAGAGCCGGCTCTCCCACCAGATCACCCGCATGGAAGCGGCGGGCCTCGTCCGCCGCGTGAACTGCGAGTCCGACCGCCGCGGGCTCTACGCCGTCCTCACGCCCGAGGGCATGGAGACGATGCGCAAGGTCGCCCCGCACCACGTGGCGTCCGTCCGCCGGCACTTCATCGACCTGCTCCCGCCGGACGCCCTCGCCGCGCTGCGCGCCGCGCTCGGCCCGGTCGCCGAGCACCTGCGCGCGGGCCGCGGCAAGGCCTGAGCCGCCGCGGAGGTCCGGAGCCCCGGCAGGGGCCCCGGGCCGGTCCCCGAGCGGCGGTACCCGGCCGCAGGCCGGAGAATGGGCGGTAACGCTCGCTCGCCGGCCGCCGCCGAGCAACCGTAAGCGCCATGGCCGGCCTGAGGAGGTCACGCCATGAAGCGCACCCTGTACGTCTCGTCGGCCGCGGCCGCCGCGGTCCTGCTGGTCGGGGGACCGGTGGCGGCCGCCGCCGCGTCCACGGCCGAAGCGGCCGCCGGCAGCGTCTCCGCGCCCCTGCGCGCCGCGGTCGATGCCGAGGGGGCCGCCGCGGCGGCCCTCAAGGGCCATCCCGGAGTCGTCGAGTCCCTCGACAAGGACGGCTCCGTCTGGCACGTGAACGTGATCGGCAAGGACGGCAGCAACACGGAGCTGATCGTCACCGCGGCCACCGGAGCGGTCGCCGTCGAGAACACCGACCAGAACGACGACGACGGGAACGAGGACGCCGCCCTGATCGCCGCGAAGGTCACCGCCCAGCAGGCCATGAAGGCCGCGGTCGCCGCCCATCCCGGCCAGGTCTGGTCGGTGCAGTGGGACGACGATGACGACAACGACAGCAAGCCGTACTGGGACGTGGAGATCAAGTCCGGCGGCAAGACGACGAACGTCCACGTGGACCCCACCTCCGGCAAGGCCACCGTCTCCCACGACGACAACGACAACGACGAGAACGACAACGGCTAGGGTCCGGTCCCACCCGGCCCGGCCCGCCCCACCCCGTACGTACGGAAGCCGCACCCCCTGGACGGGGTGCGGCTTCCGTATGTGGTCCGTGCCCACGGTCAGGCGTTGGGACGCTTTCCGTGGTTTGCCTTCTTCTTCTTGCGGGCTCGCTTCTTGTTGCCGCGCTTCGCCATGAAACCTCCCTGCGTCGGGGCATTCCGGGCGTTCGCCAGTCTATGACCGGCCCGCGGGCTCCGCATCCGGTTCCGCAACTTCCACCAGGGTCGCCAGCAGCGCGTCCGAGGCCGCGTACGGGTCCAGCTCCCCCGCCGCCACCCGTCCGGCCAGCGCGTCCAGCCGGGCGTCGCCGTGCACGTCGGCCAGCCGGGCCCGCAGGGCGGTGATCGCGATGGTCTCCACCTCGCGCGCGGCCCGGGCCGTACGACGCTGCGCCAGCACCCCGCGCTCGTCCATCCACGCCCGGTGCTTCTCCAGCGCCTCGACCAGCTCGTCGATGCCCGTACCGCGCGCCGCGACCGTCTTCACGATCGGCGGCCGCCAGTCGCCCTTGCCCCGGGACTCCCCCAGGCTCAGCATGTGGTTCAGCTCCCGGGCGGTGGCGTCGGCGCCGTCCCGGTCGGCCTTGTTCACCACGTAGACGTCGCCGATCTCCAGGATGCCCGCCTTCGCGGCCTGGATCCCGTCGCCCATCCCGGGGGCCAGCAGCACCACCGAGGTGTCGGCCTGCGCCGCGATCTCCACCTCCGACTGCCCGACCCCGACGGTCTCGACCAGGATCACCTCGCAGCCGGCCGCGTCCAGCACCCGGATCGCCTGCGGGGCGGCCCAGGCCAGTCCGCCCAGGTGGCCGCGGGTGGCCATGGAGCGGATGTAGACCCCCGGGTCGGAGGCGTGGTCCGACATCCGCACCCGGTCGCCGAGGAGCGCGCCCCCGCTGAACGGCGAGGACGGGTCGACGGCCAGGACGCCGACCCGCTTGCCGGCCTGCCGGTACGCGGAGACCAGCGCCGAGGTGGTCGTGGACTTGCCGACGCCCGGGGAGCCGGTGAGGCCCACCACGTACGCGTTGCCCGTGAGCGGGGCCAGCGCCGCCATCACCTCGCGCAGCTGCGGGGACGCCCCCTCGACCAGCGAGATCAGCCGGGCGACCGCTCGCGGCCTGCCCTCACGGGCCTGGGCCACCAGCTGGGGGA
This sequence comes from Streptomyces sp. NPDC051563, assembly GCF_044454225.1. Lineage (NCBI taxonomy): Bacteria > Bacillati > Actinomycetota > Actinomycetes > Kitasatosporales > Streptomycetaceae > Streptomyces > Streptomyces sp. NPDC051563. Next base: position 243,463 of record NZ_JBITDL010000003.1, on the reverse strand, counting down.
CGTCCACCGCCGTCATTCTTGCTGCGCTCCTTCGTTCTCACGGGTCCCGCGGTTCTCGTACGGGTACGGGTACGGGTACTGGTACTGGTACGGGCAGGCTGCCGCTACGGGACGCGGACGATCAGGGCGTCGCCCTGGCCGCCGCCACCGCACAGGGCGGCCGCGCCGACCCCGCCGCCGCGGCGCTTGAGCTCCAGCGCCAGGTGCAGCACCACGCGCGCGCCGGACATGCCGATCGGGTGACCCAGGGCGATGGCGCCGCCGTTGACGTTCACCTTTTCCGGGGTCACGCCGAGGTCCTTCATCGACTGCACGGCGACCGCCGCGAAGGCCTCGTTGATCTCGATGAGGTCGAGATCCTCGACGCCGAGGCCCTCCTTCTTCAGGGCGTGCAGGATCGCGTTGGACGGCTGCGACTGGAGCGAGTTGTCCGGGCCCGCCACATTGCCGTGGGCGCCGATCTCGGCGAGCCACTCCAGGCCCAGTTCCTCGGCCTTGGCCTTGCTCATCACGACCACGGCGGCGGCGCCGTCGCTGATCTGCGAGGAGGTGCCCGCGGTGATGGTGCCGTCCTTGGCGAAGGCCGGACGCAGCTTGCCGAGGGACTCGACGGTGGTCTCGGCCCGGATGCCCTCGTCCTGCGAGAACACCACCGGGTCGCCCTTGCGCTGCGGGATCTCGACCGGGGTGATCTCGGCCTCGAAGACGCCGTTCTTCTGCGCGGCGGCGGCGCGCTGGTGGGAGGTGGCCGCGAAGGCGTCCTGCGGGGCCCGCTCGATGCCGAGGCGGGTGTTGTGCTTCTCGGTGGACTCGCCCATCGCGATGTTCTCGAAGGCGTCGGTGAGGCCGTCGTAGGCCATCGCGTCGAGCATCTCGATGGCGCCGTACTTGTAGCCCTCACGGGACTTCGGCAGCAGGTGCGGGGCGTTGGTCATGGACTCCTGACCGCCCGCGACCACGATGTCGAACTCCCCGGCGCGGATCAGCTGGTCGGCCAGGGCGATGGCGTCGAGGCCCGACAGGCACACCTTGTTGATGGTCAGCGCGGGCACGTTCATGGGGATCCCGCCCTTGACGGCGGCCTGGCGGGCGGGGATCTGGCCCGCGCCGGCCTGGAGCACCTGGCCCATGATCACGTACTGGACCTGGTCGCCGGAGATCCCGGCCCGTTCCAGCGCGGACTTGATGGCAAAGCCGCCGAGGTCGGCACCCGAGAAGGACTTCAGCGAGCCGAGCAGTCGCCCCATGGGCGTGCGGGCCCCGGCGACGATCACTGACGTGGTGTTGTTCGTTCCGGACATGGAGCACAGCCCCTTGAAGATGAGGAGTGAACGAGGGTTTACCCGAATGTACTGAGCGGTACCCGTGCCGTCACCGGCGCGTGAGTGTGATCGCGCGCACGTTGCGTAACCGCCTCCGGTAGCGCTGCACTGTGTCCATGCTGACAAGAATCGACCACATCGGGATCGCCTGCTTCGACCTGGACAAGACGGTTGAGTTCTACCGTGCCACGTACGGCTTCGAGGTGTTCCACTCCGAGGTCAACGAGGAGCAGGGCGTCCGCGAGGCCATGCTGAAGATCAACGAGACCTCGGACGGCGGAGCCTCGTACCTCCAGCTCCTGGAGCCCACCCGCGAGGACTCGGCGGTCGGCAAGTGGCTGGCCAAGAACGGCGAGGGCGTGCACCACATCGCCTTCGGCACCGAGGACGTCCAGGGCGACTCGGAAGCCATCCGCGGCAAGGGCGTCCGCGTCCTCTACGACCAGCCCCGCACCGGCTCGATGGGCTCCTCGATCACCTTCCTCCACCCCAAGGACTGCCACGGCGTCCTCACCGAACTGGTCACGAGCAACCCCGACCACTGATGTCCCGTTTCCCCGGCCGGTAGAGTGGCTTTGGCTCGGCCGGGGTTCGGTGCGGAGACGGGGTCGGGGCCTGTATCGACCGACCCGGGATCTGACACCATTCCCCGGGGGCGTCGTTCAGCGGGCGGACGGTGCTCATTCGGTAGTGAGCTTGCGACCAGGGGACGGATGGGACCGCGCTGTGCGGGGCTACGAAAGCCAGGAGAGCCATCAGGCCGAGGCCGACCATCTCTCGCGCTTCGAAGCCGAGATGGAGCGGCTGAAGAAGGAACGCGGGAAGGCCGTCCAGCACGCCGATGACCTGGGGTACCAGGTCGAGGTGCTGCGCGCCAAGCTCCACGAGGTACGCCGCAACCTGGCGTCCCGCCCCGCCTACGACGGCGCGGACATGGGGTACCAGGCGGAGCAGCTGCTCCGTAATGCCCAGATCCAGGCCGACCAGATGCGTTCCGACGCCGAGCGCGAACTGCGCGACGTCCGGGCGCAGACGCAGCGCATCCTCCAGGAGCACGCCGAGCACCAGGCGCGGCTCCAGGCCGAGCTGCACGCCGAGGCCGTCAACCGCCGCCAGCGCCTGGACCAGGAACTGAGCGAGCGCCGCCAGACGGTGGAAGCCCACGTCAACGAGAACGTCGCCTGGGCCGAGCAGTTGCGCGCCCGTACCGAGGCCCAGGCCCGCCGGCTCATGGACGAGTCCCGCGTCGAGGCCGAGCAGACCCTGAACACCGCGCGCGCCGAGGCCGCCCGGGTCGCCTCCGAGGCCACCCGCAGGCTGGCCTCCGAGAACGAATCCGCCCGCGCCGAGGCCGAGTCGACGCTGCTGCGCGCCCGCAAGGAGGCCGAGCGGCTGCTGACCGCCGCCTCCGCGCAGGCCCAGGAGGCCACCGAGCACGCGGAGCGGCTGCGCTCCACCACCTCCGCCGAGGCCGAGCAGACCCGTCGCCAGACGATGGACCTGGGCCGGGTCGCCGAGCAGCGCACCCAGGAGGCCGAAGGGGCCCTGCGCGAGGCGCGGGCGGCCGCGGAGAAGCTGCTCGCGGAGGCCAAGGAGAGCGCCGCACGGCAGCTCGCCTCGGCGGAGTCCGTCAACGAGCAGCGCACCCGTACGGCCAAGGAGCAGGTGGCCCGCCTGGTCGGCGAGGCCAACAAGGAGGCCGAGACCCTCAAGGCCGAGGCCGAGCAGGCGCTCGCCGATGCCCGCGCGGAGACCGACCGGCTGCGCAAGGAGGCCGGCGAGCAGGCCCGTACGGCGGCGGCCGAGGACACGGCGGCCCAGCTGGCGAAGGCGGCCCGCACCGCCGAGGAGGTCCTGAACAAGGCCTCGGAGGACGCCCGCGCCACCACCCGGGCGGCATCCGAGGAGGCCGAGCGGATCCGCGGCGAGGCCGAGGCGGAGGCCGAGCGGCTGCGCGCCCAGGCGGCGGCCACGGCCGATGAGCTCAAGGGCGCCGCGAAGGACGACACGGAGGAGTACCGGGCCCGTACGGTCGAGCTCCAGGAGGAGGCCCGCCGGCTGCGCGGCGAGGCCGAGCAGCTGCGCGCGGAGGCCGTCGCCGAGGGCGAGCGGATCCGCGGCGAGGCCCGCCGGGAGGCGGTCCAGCAGATCGAGGAGGCGGCCCGCACCGCCGAAGAGCTGCTGGGCAAGTCCCGGGCCGACGCCGACGAGGTGCGCGCCGGGGCGAACACCGAGAGCGAGCGGGTCCGCGGCGAGGCCGTCGAGCGGGCCACCACCCTGCGCAAGCAGGCCGAGGAGACCCTGGAGCGGACCCGCGCCGAGGCCGAGCGGCTGCGCGCGGAGGCCGAGGAGCAGGCGGAGTCGGTACGGGCCGAGGCGGACGCCGCGGCGGCCGTGCGGCGCGAGGAGACCGAGCGGGCCCTGTCGGCTAAGCGGGCGGAGGCCGACGAGGAGCTCGTCCGGCTGCACGCCGACGCCGAGGGACGCCTGGCGACCGCCGAGCAGACGCTGCGCGATGCCCGGGTGGCCGCCGAGAACATCCGCAAGGAGACCACCGAGGAGAGCGACCGGCTCCGCGCGGAGTCCGCGGAGCGGATCCGCACGCTGCAGGCGCAGTCGGAGGCGGAGGCGGAGCAGCTGCGCACCGAGGCCGCCGAGGACGCCGGCCGGGCCCGCGCGGAGGCCGAGCAGGCCGCCGTACGGCTGACCGGCGAGGCCGAGGCGGAGGCGGAGCGGCTGCGCTCCGAGGCGCAGGAGACCGCGGACCGGCTGCGCGCGGAGGCCAAGGCCGCCGCCGAGCGGGTCGCGCAGGAGGCTGCCGAGGCGCTGGCCGCGGCCCAGGAGGAGGCCGCGAGGCGCCGCCGGGAGTCCGAGGAGACGCTGGCTTCGGCGCGTACGGACGCGGAGAGCGAGCGGGCGCAGGCCCGGGAGGAGAGCGAGGAGCTCCTCGCCCAGGCCCGCAAGCGTTCCGAGGAGGCAACGGCCGAGGCCGTCTGGCTCACCGAGGAGGCCGAGCGGCGCGCGTCCGAGGTGGTCGCGGCGGCCGAGGCCACCGCCCAGCAGGTGCGCGACGCCGTGGCCGGGCTGCACGAGCAGGCCGAGGAAGAGGTCGCGGGGCTGCGCAGCGCGGCCGAGCACGCGGCGGAACGTACGAGGACGGAGGCCGAGGAGGAGTCCGGCCGGGTCCGCGACGACGCGTACGCGGAGCGGGAGCGGGCCACCGAGGACGCCAACCGGATCCGCACCGAGGCGCGCACCGAGACGGACGCGGCGAAGGAACTGGCCGCCCGCACGGTCGGCGACGCGATCGCCGAGGCCGAGCGGCTGCGCACGGAGACCGCGGCGGAGGCCGAGCGGCTGCGCACGGAGACCGCGGCCGAGGCCGAGCAGCTGCGCGCGGACACGGCGGAGTACGCGCAGCGGGTGCGCACGGAGGCCACCGACGCGCTGGCCGCCTCCGAGCGCGATGCGGCCCGTACGAAGGCCGACGCCCGGGACGATGCCAACCGGATCCGCGGCGAGGCCGCGGAGGCCCTGGAGGCCGCCCGCGCCGAGGGCGGCCGGATCGTCGCGGAGGCCACGGCCGCGGCGGAGCGGCTCACCGAGGAGACCCGCGCGGCCAACGAGGCCGCGGTCACCGCGGCCGCGGCGGAGGCGGCACGGCTCACGGCCGAGGCCGAGGCCGCCGCCGAGGCGACCCGTACGGAGGCCGCGGGCACGCTGGACGAGGCCCGCTCCGAGGCGAACCGGCTGCGCACGGAGGCGGCCGAGCAGGCGGACCGCCTGATCACCGAGGCCGCCTCGGAGGCGGAGCGGCTCACCGAGGAGACCCGTGCGGCCAATGCGCTGACCGTCGGCGAGGCCGAGGCCGCGGCCGAGGCGCTGCGGGCCGAGGCGGCCGCCGCTCTGGACGCGGCGAAGGCGAAGGCCGAGCAGCTCACGGCGCAGGCCGCGCAGACGCTGGCCGGGGCCGAGCGGGACGCGACGGGGATCCTCGTCGATGCGCGCACCGAGGGCGACCGGCTCGTCGAGGAGACGCGCACGGCCAACGAGGCCACCGTCGGCGAAGCCGCGGCGGAGGCCGACCGGCTGCGTGCCGAGGCGGCGCGCACCCTGGACGACGCACGCGCGGAGGGCGGCCGGATCATCGGCGAGGCCACCGCGGAGGCGGACCGGGTCACGGTCGCGGCGAACGAGACGCTGGCGGGCGCCGAGCGGGAGTCCGAGCGGACCCTGGACGAGGCGCGCGCCGAGGCGGGCCGGATCCGTACCGAGGCCGCCGAGCAGGCGGACCACCTGGTCGGCGAGGCCGTCGCGGAGGCGGACCGGCTCACCGAGCAGACCCGCAAGGACACCGAGCGCACGGTCGGCGAGGCGGCGAACGAGGCTGAGCGGCTGCGGTCCGAGGCCGCCGAGGCACTGTCCTCGGCGCAGGAGCACGCGACGCGCACCCGGTCCGAGGCCGAGCGGGTCAAGGCCGAGGCCGCCACCGACGCCGAGCGGATCCGTACCGAGGCGCGCAGCGAGTCGGAGCGGGTGCTGGACGAGGCCCGTGAAGAGGCCAACAAGCGCCGCAGCGAGGCCGCTACGCAGGTCGACCGGCTCATCACGGAGGCTTCCTCGGAGGCCGAGAAGCTCACCGGGGACGCGCAGAAGCAGGCCCTGGCCGCCACGACGGCGGCCGAGGAGCAGGCGGACGCGATGGTCGACGCGGCCCGCAAGGAGGCCGCGCGGATCAGCTCGGAGGCGACCGTGGAGGGCAACTCCCTGGTGGAGAAGGCCCGTACGGACGCCGATGAACTGCTGGTCGGGGCGCGCAGTGATGCCGCGGCCATAAGGGATCGGGCGGAGGAGCTGCGCGGCCGCGTCGAGGCGGAGGTCGAGGAGCTGCACGAGCGGGCCCGCCGGGAGTCGGCCGAGCAGATGAAGTCGGCCGGCGAGCGCGTGGACAAGCTGGTGCGGGCGGCGACCGAGCAGAGCGTCGAGGCCGATGCGAAGGCCAAGGCGCTGGTGTCGGACGCGAGCAGCGAGGCGAGCAAGGTCCGCATCGCCGCGGTGCGCAAGGCGGAGGCGCTGCTCAAGGAGGCCGAGCAGAAGAAGGCCGAACTGGTCCGGGCCGCCGAGGGCAAGCTCGCGGAGGCCACGGCGGAGGCCGAGCGGCTCGTCGAGGAGGGCCGGCGCGAGCTGGAGGTCCTCGTGCGCAGGCGCGAGGACATTCAGGCGGAGATCTCCCGTGTCCAGGACGTTCTTGAGGCGTTGGAATCATTCGAGGCGCCTTCGGGTGGCGGAAAGACCGGGGTCGGCGGCCAGGGCGCGGGGGGCGTGAAGGCCGGTGCGACAGCGGGTTCCACTCGTTCGGGTGGCAAGACGTCAGAGGGCTAGTCAGCTCGCTCGACTCTGTGCTCCTGATGGAGGTTCAGGCGAACGAGTGACAAGCATTCTGTCGCCTTGCCACTCAAAAGGGGTGTCATTGTCCAGATCAAACGGGGATTGACTCGATGACACGCCGTCCTGGCGCCTAGGATTCCCCTTAACACCTAACACCTCGCGTAGCACCTCATCGGTCTCATTCGACAGGAACCCCATGAGCGACACATCCTCCCCCTTCGGCTTCGAGCTCGTGCGGCGTGGTTACGACCGCGGTCAGGTGGACGACCGCATCACCAAGCTGGTCTCCGACCGTGACAGCGCCCTCGGACGTATCAACTCTCTGGAAAAGCGGATCGAGGAGTTGCACCTCGAGACGCAGAACGCCCAGGCTCAGGTGAACGACGCCGAGCCGTCGTACGCCGGTCTCGGCGCCCGGGTCGAGAAGATCCTGCGCCTGGCCGAGGAGGAGGCGAAGGACCTCCGTGAGGAGGCCCGTCGCGCGGCCGAGCAGCACCGCGAGCTCGCCGAGTCGGCCGCCCAGCAGGTGCGCAACGACGCCGAGTCGTTCGCCGCCGACCGCAAGTCGACGGCCGAGGACGAGGGTGTCCGGATCGTCGAGAAGGCCAAGGGCGACGCCGCTTCGCTGCGCACCGAGGCCCAGAAGGACGCGGCCTCCAAGCGCGAGGAGGCCGACGCGCTCTTCGAGGAGACCCGCGCCAAGGCCGCCCAGGCCGCCGCGGACTTCGAGACCAACCTGGCCAAGCGCCGCGAGCAGTCCGAGCGCGACCTGGCCGGCCGTCAGGCCAAGGCCGAGAAGCGCCTCGCGGAGATCGAGCACCGCGCGGAGCAGCTGCGCCTGGAGGCTGAGAAGCTCCGTACGGACGCCGAGCGCCGCGCCCGCCAGACCGTGGAGACCGCGCAGCGCCAGGCCGAGGACATCGTGGCCGACGCGAACGCCAAGGCCGACCGGATCCGCAGCGAGTCCGAGCGCGAGCTGGCGGCGCTCACCAACCGCCGCGACTCGATCAACGCGCAGCTCACCAACGTCCGCGAGATGCTGGCGACGCTGACGGGTGCCGCGGTCGCGGCCGCCTCCACGCCGATCGACGACGAGCCGGTCACCCGCGGCGTTCCGGCGCAGCAGAGCCGCTAGTCGTCGGAAGGCTTCCTGCGCCAGTGCGCGGAAGCCAACAATCCGCTTCGACACCGAGGGCCCTTCGTCACCTGTGAGAGGTGGCGTAGGGCCCTCGGGCGTTCTAGCGTGGCGGAATGATCGAGCTCGAGGGCCTTACCAAACGATTCGGCGCGAAGACCGCCGTGGACAACCTCAGCTTCCAGGTCAGACCGGGGGTGGTCACCGGCTTCCTCGGCCCCAACGGGGCGGGCAAGTCCACGACCATGCGCATGATGCTCGACCTCGACAATCCGACCAGCGGTACGGTCCGGATCGACGGGAAGCGCTACCGGGACCTGCCGGAGCCGCTCAAGTACATCGGCGCGCTGCTGGACGCGAAGGCCATGCACGGCGGCCGCAGCGCGTACAACAACCTTCTCTGCCTCGCCCAGTCGAACCGGATCCCGCGCAGCCGGGTCTCCGAAGTGCTGGACCTGGTCGGTCTGACGGCCGTGGCGAACAAGAAGTCGAAGGGATTCTCCCTGGGCATGGGCCAGCGGCTCGGCATCGCCTCCGCGCTGCTCGGCGACCCCGAGATCCTGATGTTCGACGAACCCGTCAATGGTCTGGACCCGGAGGGAATTCTCTGGATCCGCAATCTGATGAAGGGGCTCGCGGCAGAGGGAAGGACGATCTTCGTTTCTTCCCACCTGATGAGCGAAATGGCCCTGACCGCAGAGCATTTGGTCGTCATCGGACAGGGAAAGCTGCTCGCCGACCTGTCCATGGCCGATTTCATCCAGCAGAACTCCCGCAGCTACGTGCGCGTGCGCACCCCGCAGCAGGAACGGCTCAAGGACGTCCTGCACGAGGCCGGGATCGACGCGATCAGCGTCCCCGCCACCGGCGCGCTGGAGATCGACGGCGTGGCGTCGGAGCAGCTCGGCGAGCTGGCCGCCCAGCACCAGATCGTGCTGCACGAACTCAGCCCGCAGCGGGCTTCACTGGAGGAAGCGTTCATGCGCATGACGGCGGACTCCGTCGAGTACCACGCCCACGCACCGGGGGTGCCCGGGTTCCCGGCCGGTCCGGGGATGGCCGCGGACAACCCGGCCCGGCCCGCCGACGTACCCGCCTGGGGCGCCGGCTTCGATGCTCAGCGCAAGGGCGGTAAGTGACATGTCCGCCTTCCCCGCCGTTCTCCAGTCCGAGTGGACCAAGATCCGCTCGGTCGCCTCGACCGTCTGGACCCTGGCCTCGGCCGCCATCGTCACCGTCGGCATCAGCTCCCTGCTCTGCATCTTCATCAAGTCCTCCTTCAAGGACATGCCCCCGCAGGAGCAGGCCACCTTCGACCCGACCCTCGCCAGCTTCGCCGGCATGTCCCTCGGCCAGCTCGCGATGATCGTGTTCGGCGTGCTGGTCGTGGGCACCGAGTACAGCTCGGGCATGATCCGCACCTCGCTCGCGGCCGTGCCCCGGCGCGGCGGCTTCCTGGCCGGCAAGCTCCTCGTCGCCACGGGGCTCGCGCTGGTCGTGGGCCTGATCACCAGCTTCGCGTCCTTCTTCATCGGACAGGCGATCCTGGGCGAGCGCAGCATCGGCATCGACGAGCCGAACGTGCTGCGCGCCGTCTTCGGGGCCGGGCTCTACATGGCGATGCTCGCGCTGTTCTCCATGGGCGTGGCCACCATGCTGCGCAGCTCGATGCTCTCGCTCGGCATCCTGATGCCGTTCTTCCTCCTGGTCTCGAACATCCTCGGGGCGGTCCCGGCGACCCGCAAGGTGGCCCAGTACTTCCCCGACCAGGCCGGTTCCAAGATCATGCAGGTGATCCCAGGGGCGATGGGCAGCGAGAAGGTCCCCTACGGCCCCTGGGGCGGTTTCGGGATCATGGCCCTGTGGGTGCTGGCGGCCGTGCTCGGCGGCTACCTCGTCCTCAAGAAGAGGGACGCCTGACGTAGTACGGGAGATCCCCGGGTCGGTTCTCAGGGGTAGCTCAGGGTCGGGGACGGCGTGGAACCGCAAGGGACTGGATATCCTCTTAACCCTTACGCGGGCGAGAGTCGTCCCGGCCTGGCAAGGGGCAGCAAGATGATCGAGGCAGTCGGCCTGACCAAGCGCTTCGGCGCGAAGACCGCTGTCGACGACCTTTCCTTCCAGGTCAAGCCCGGTCACGTGACGGGATTCCTGGGGCCCAACGGCTCCGGGAAGTCCACCACGATGCGCATGATCGTCGGCCTGGACCGGCCCACCGCCGGCCGGGTCACGATCAACGGCCGGCCCTTCCGGGAGCTCCCGAACGCCCAGCGGCACGTCGGCGCCCTGCTCGACGCCAAGGCCGTCCACGGCGGCCGCCGGGCCCGCACCCACCTGCTGTCCATCGCCCAGCTCTCCGGGATCCCCGAGAAGCGGGTGGACGAGGTGCTGGGCGTCGTGGGCCTGCAGGACGTGGCCCGGCAGCGCGCCCGGGGCTTCTCGCTCGGCATGGGCCAGCGGCTCGGCATCGCGACCGCCCTGCTCGGCGACCCCCAGGTGCTGCTCTTCGACGAGCCGGTCAACGGTCTCGACCCCGAGGGCATCCTCTGGGTCCGCAATCTGATGCGCCGGCTCGCCTCCGAGGGCCGCACCGTCTTCGTCTCCTCGCACCTCATGAGCGAGATGGCGCTGACCGCCGACCACCTGATCGTGATCGGCCGGGGCCGGCTGCTCGCCGACATGAGCACCCAGGACTTCATCACCCACAATTCGGCCGGATTCGCCCGGGTCCGCACGGCCGACACCGATCCGGGCGGCTGGGACACCCTCGGTTCGGTCCTCACCAAGGCCGGCGGCCGGGTCCTGCGGGAGCCCGACGGGGCGCTGCGGGTGACCGGGCTGGAGCTGCCGCGGATTTCCGACCTCGCGCACGCTTCCGGCGTACGGCTGTGGGAGCTGTCGCCGCACCGGGCCTCGCTGGAGGAGGCGTACATGCGGATGACCCAGTCCTCCGTCGAGTACACCTCCACCGAGGACCCCCGCAACGAGCTCTGGGAGCCCGAGCCGCTGAGCGTCCCGAAATGGGAGGAAGAGGAGGCGGCCGAGGCCCTCCAGGTCCCGCAGGCGGGCTTCTTCGCGCCCCCGCCGCCCGGGACCGGCGGCCGGCCGTTCCTGATGCCCGGCAGCCCCGGCGAGCTGGCCGGGGCCGAGGCCGAAACCGGCGCCACGCACTCCCCCGACCCCGTGCACACCCCCGCGCAGAAGCCCGAGGACTCCCGATGACCGCCCCGACGACCGCGACCGCCGGGGACCAGGGCCCGGCGGGCTACACCTCGCCCCTGCCGACCCCCAGGCCGCACCTGGGGCACGCGCTGGCCTCGGAGTGGACGAAGCTGATCTCGGTGCGCTCCACGATGTGGACGCTCGGCTCGCTGGTGCTGCTCGTCGTCGGCATCGGCGGCACGGTCATCGTGCAGACCGGGGACGTGGACTACGAGCAGATGCCGTTCATCGCCCCCGCCCTCTTCGGACTGCTGGTCGGGCAGCTCGCGGTGATGGTGCTCGGGGTGCTGACGATCACCTCCGAGCACGGCACCGGCCTGATCCGCACCACCTTCACGGCGGCCCCCGACCGGTACCGGGTGCTCACCGCGAAGTACCTCGTCTTCGGCCTCACCGCGTTCCTCACCACGGCCGGGTCGGTCTGCCTGGTCGGGCTCACCGCCTCGATCCTGCGCGACGGCCCCGGCGCCGGACCGCATCCGGCGTCCGAGTGGGCCTCCGGCCTGGTGGGCAGCTTCTACGTCACCCTGCTCGGCGTGCTGGCCCTGGCGGTCGGGGCTCTGGTGCGGCATTCGGCGGGGGCGATCGCCGTGATGCTCGGCGTCGTCACGCTGCCGCCGGTCATAGGGGCGGTGCTCAGCATCTGGGAGGCCGTCGCCCCGGTCGGCCGGGCCCTGCTCCAGTACAACGTGCCGGTGGCGATGATGGAGCTGTTCGGCATCCCGACCAATGCCGCGGACCCGTCGTCGGGCGACAGCATGACGCTCCCGGGCAGCCTGCACCACATGGCGCTGATCCTGCTGGTGACGGGCGCCGCGGTCGCCGCCTCGTACGTGGTGGTCGGCCGCCGGGACGTCTAGGGCTGTGGCGTCCTGGTACGGACGTTAGTACTTGGGAGCGTTGCGGGACCGCTGCACCTTGGAGGTGCGGCGGTCCTTCGCGTTCCAGCAGGCCTTGTGCCAGTGCCGGCGGTCGTCGACCCCGCCGTACTCGGGCCAGGCCACCAGGTGCGGGGTGCCCGAGGGGATCTCCTGGTCGCAGCCGGGGCAGCGGTAGCGCTTGCCCGCGGCGCTCGCGCCCGCGACGTGCCGGACCTTCCACTCCTCGCCCTGGTACTCCTCCGTGCGCTCCAGGCCGTACCGGTCCAGGCCGCCGGGGCCCGAGCCCTGGTCCGAACGATCGGCTGGATTCTCGCCGCCCCTGGGGCGGTTGTGGCGCGGTGACACGTATACCTCACGGATGGGCGGACGGCAGTGACTTTCTCCCAGACTACGCGCAGCGAGACCGGGTAACCGCAGGGTGGCCGAAGGACGACCACCGCACTCGGCGGCCGGTCGCCGCGACTGGCCTGACAATCCCAATAACTTTCCGGTCAGGCCGTGCCTTTGGCACGTGTCAGACGTTGTTGCCGATGAGGAAACCGGTCCGCCTGGGGGAGGCCGCGTCAGCCGCGAGGAGGCTAAAGGCGATGCGCGTAGGAGCATTTGTACTGGCAGCCCAGTTCCCGGGCCAGGGACAGGGCGAGGCACTGCACCGGGCGGTACGGACCGCCGAGGTGGCCGAGGAGGCCGGCCTCGACTCGGTCTGGCTCGCGGAACACCACTTCGTCCCGTACGGGGTCTGCCCGTCGGCGGTGACCCTGGCGGCCCTGATGCTGGGCCGTACCCGGCGGCTGCGGGTGGGCACCGCGGTGAGCGTGCTGCCGAACGTCCACCCGGTGGCCCTGGGCGAGCAGGCGGCCCTGCTGCACCTGGCCTCGGAGGGGCGCTTCACCCTGGGGGTGGGCCGGGGCGGTCCCTGGGTGGACCTGGAGGTCTTCGGCGGTGGGCTCGACGCGTACGAGAACCGCTTTCCGGAGGACCTGGACCTGCTGCGCCGCTGGCTGGCCGAGCCGAGCGTGGGGGCCCCGGCGGCGAAGGCCGGCGGCCGGGACGGCTTCCGCGAAGTGGCCGTCGTACCGCGTGCGTCGGAGGCGCTGGACGGGGACGGGACTGGGCCGGAACTGATCGTCGCCTGCACCTCTCCCCGCTCGGTTCGGCTGGCCGCGGAGCGCGGACTGCCGATGCTGCTGGGCATGCACTGCGGGGACGAGGACAAGGCCGCCATGGTCGAGCTGTGGCGGCGCACGGCGCGGGCCGCGGGGCGCTCGCCGGAGGCGGGCCACGTGTCGGCCGGGGTCTGTCAGCTGGCGGACCGGACGGCTGACGCCCGCGAAACGCTGCTGAAGGCGATGCCGGGCTGGCTCAAGCAGGGCCTGGACGCGCACGTCACGGTGGACGGACGGCAGCGGGCGATGCGCGACCCGGTGGCGTACACCGAGCTCCTGTGCGAGCTGCATCCGGTGGGCACGCCCGAGCTGGCGGCCGACCGGCTGGCGGCCACGTCGGAGCGTACGGGCATCACGCGGTTCGCCCTGCTGACGGAGGGATCGGGCGATCTCGCCTCCACCGAGGAGAACCTCCGGCGCCTCGGCGCCGAGGTGCTGCCCCGGCTCGGCTGAGACCAGGGCTGCCGCTCCGTTGGCACCGGAGCGGCAGCGAGGTACCGGTCGTGCGGCGATGCGGTCGTACGGCGGTGCGGTGTGCGGTCGTACGGTGGTGCGCTTTACGGCGGTGCGGTCCTGCGGCGGTGCGGTCGTGCGGAACTTCCTGCTAACAGTCGCGCATTTCGGGCGACTGGTTGAGCAGCTGACCACGGATCGAAGTGAACTTGGCCAGCCGGTCGTCCACCGCGGAGTCCAGCGGGAAGACCGCTACCCGGTGGCAGTTCTGGAAAGCCAGGCGCACTCCGAAGTGGCGCTGCAGCGCACCCCGTATCGCGTCACTCGCAAGGGCACGCAGCAGCTGGCCACGCGCCTGCTCGTCGGGCGGCGGCGTCTGGTTGTCGGCGAACTGTCCGCCGTCCACCTGGAGCTGGGCCACCAGCGAGCTGATCATCTCCCATGCGTAGGGCAGGGAGGTCCGGACGCAGTCGACGAAAGCCGCTTCGTCGACCTCGCCTCGCTCGGCCTGTTCGAGTAGGGCCGGTGAGACGTCGAGCGACATGGGTTCTCCTCTCGCGACTCCGGCCGATTGGGTTGCCGGAGCCTTACGGGCAGGGAGGGAGATCGCGACGCAGTGTGCACGCTTCGCAACCTCCCGCTCACCACGGTAGGCGCCCGGTGGGGACCGCACCAGGAGAATGCGCATACAACGCGCCATCCTCGAAGGGGGCTTTCGGGGGCGAATCGCGTGCAGGCCTTCTCGTCGAGTAGCGTTGCCGACCATGCGTCTCGTCATTGCCCGCTGCTCCGTCGATTACGCGGGCCGGCTCACCGCCCATCTGCCCTCGGCACCCCGTCTGATCCTCGTGAAGGCCGACGGCAGTGTCTCGATCCACGCGGACGACCGAGCGTACAAACCGCTCAACTGGATGTCCCCGCCCTGCACCCTCAAGGAGGGGAGCGGCGACGACGCCGGCGTCTGGACCGTCGTCAACAAGGCGGGCGAGAAGCTCATCATCACCATGGAGGAAGTCCTCCACGACTCCTCGCACGAGCTGGGCACCGACCCGGGTCTGATCAAGGACGGGGTCGAGGCGCACCTGCAGGAGCTGCTGGCCGACCGGATCGAGACCCTCGGCGAGGGCTACACGCTGATCCGCCGCGAGTACATGACCGCGATCGGACCGGTCGACATCCTGTGCCGGGACGCCTCCGGCGGGACGGTGGCGGTGGAGATCAAGCGCCGCGGCGAGATCGACGGCGTCGAACAGCTCACCCGGTACCTGGAGCTCCTGAACCGGGACCCGCACCTGGCGCCCGTCAAGGGCATCTTCGCGGCCCAGGAGATCAAGCCCCAGGCGCGCGTCCTGGCGAACGACCGCGGCATGGACTGCGTCGTCCTCGACTACAACGCGATGCGCGGCATCGAGGACGACAAGCTCCGCCTGTTCTAGGCAGGAGCACGACGTACGCCGCTGCGACGGCGGGCCCGGCAGGGCCTGCCGTCAGGGAGCGGCGTTCTGCGTTCCGCCCGTCTCCGTTACCGGGGGCTTCGGCTGGTCGGTCGGATCCGTGTGCGTGGGGCTCGGCGACGAGGTCAGGGTCGGGCTCGGGGAAGCCGGCGGGGTGCTCACGGGCGGGGCCGAGCTCGACACCGGCGGCGAGGCCGGGCTCGTCGGGGTCGACGACGACGGACTCGGCGTCGGAGTCGGCTTGCCCGAGGGGGACTTGCGCGGCGACGGGGTCGTGCCCGGCGCCTGTGCGGTCGGGGACGAGGCTCCCGGCTCCGGCGAGGGATCGGTTCCGCTCGGACCCGGGGTACTCGGCTGCGACTCCTCCTCCGAGGTCGGCGCCGTGGAGACCGCGGGCGCCTGCGCCGGGGGCTCCTCGTCGGTGTTCATCGCCAGTGCCACCACCGTGCCCAGCACCACGGCGCCCACCGCCCCGGCCGCGGCCAGCAGCAACGGCTTGCGGCGCGGCTTCGGCTTCTGCGCGGGCAGCGGCTTGGGCGCGGGGGCCGGCTCGGGGGTGAGGGGGAAGGCGTCCTCGAACACCTCGGCCAGGGTCGCGGGCGCGACGGAGCCGGGCGGCGCCACCGCGGGCACGACCGTCGTGAAGGCCTCCGGGGGCCGCGGCGCAACGCGCTCGGGCACCGAGGCGGCCCCGGGGCCCGCGCCGGGCAGGGCCGCGAGGGCCTTCGACAGGGTCGCCGGAGTCACCGGAGCCACGGGCGCCACCGGAACCCCGGCAGCGGACGGCGTCCCGGGAGCACCGGGGACACCGGGAGCACCGGAAGCACCGGAAGCACCGGGGACACCTGGAACCGACGGCGTCCCGGCAGCAGCACCGGCAGCCAGCGAGGTCCCCGCAGCAGCCGCAGCAGCCGCAGCACCCGCGGCACCCGCGGCACCCGCGGCACCCGCGGCACCCGCAGCCAACGGAGTCCCCGCGGCACCGGGAACGCCCGGACCGCTGCGAACCTCGGGGAACGGCATGGTCCCGGCAGGCCTGGCGGCCGCGGCACCTCCGGGTACCGGAGGGAACTGCGCAGCAGTGGCAGCTCCGGGAAGCCCCGGAGCAGCGGGAACCCCGGGAAGCCCGGGCAGTCCGGGAGACAGCGCAGCACCCGCGGTCCCGGGGACGGGCGGAACACCCGAAGCACCCGCAGCACCCGCCACACCGGCTGAGCCCGGTATCCCCGCACCGCCCGGCGCCCCCGCGACCGGCGGAACGCCCGCAGCACCCGGCACACCGGACGCACCCGCGAGCCCCGCGAGGCCCGGCACACCCGCAACACCCGCAACACCCGCACCCGGGATGCCCGGAACGCCAACGGAACCCGCGCCCGGCCGGACCTCCCCGGCCGCCCGCGCCGCTCCCCCGGCCCCGGTCCCGGCCCCGGCCGCAGCCGCGCCCGGCGGAGCCAGTCGCAGCGGCGGTGATATCTGGGTCTCCGCCGACTCCCGGTCGGTGACCAGGGCCAGCGCGCGCCGTCCCGCCACGGTGCCCCGCTTGTCGGCCAGCGCACCGCGCAGCCCGGTCGAGGCCTCCAGCTCGGCACGCGCCCGGTCGAGGCGGCCCTCGCACAGGGCCAGTACGCCCAGCTCGTGGTGGAAGTACGCCTGCTCCGCGACCTCGCCGGCCTTCCGTGCGGCCTCCGCGCCCGCGCGCAGCACCCGGTCCCAGGCCTCCCAGTGCAGCGAGGCCGCGAACGCCGGAGCCGCCGTCCGTGCCAGCAGTACCGCGGCCACCACATCGGCGCCGGCCAGCGCCGCGAGCACCGCGTCGGCCTCCGCCGCGACCCGCCCGGGGCTGACCGAGGTGTGGCCGGTCCACCAGGCGTAGTGCCGGGCGGCCGTACGGGCTTCCTCGGCGGCGGTGTCCGCGTAGCCGATGTCCTCCAGCTGCCGGGCGACCCCCGCGGCCAGCTGGTAGCGCGTGCCGACGGGGCTCAGCAGCCCGCAGTCGAGGAGCTCCGCGACGGCCGTGTCGGCGTGCGTGTCTCCGACCAGCGCGGGCAGGTGCGCGTGGTGCGGCAGCTCCCCGCCGAGTGCGCAGGCGATCCGCAGCGCGGCCCGCGCCGACTCGCTGACCCGGGAGGCGAGCAGCTCCGCCGGGGCTGCGCCCTCGGCCAGCGTCGGCAGCGGCACGAACACGGTGTCGCGCGGCTTCTCCTCGAAGACGCCGGGCTCCTCCCCGTCGTCGTCGCCGTCGCCCTGGCCGGTGCGGTTGAGTTCGTCGCGCTGTCGCAGCAGCGCGGCCGCCTGGACGAAGCGCAGCGGCAGCCCTTCGGAGGCGAAGCTCAGGTCGCCCGCCCAGGCCGTTTCCTCGTCGGTCAGGGGCCGTCCGGTGCCCGATTCGAGCAGGGCCACGCAGTCGGCGCGGGCCAGGCCGCCGAGGAAGACCTCTTCGAGGTGCGAGTCGTCGGAGGGGGCGCGGGTGTCGGGGGTGGCGGCCAGCAGGTACGCGCACTCCGGCGTGGCCCGCAGCAGTTCGTCGAGGGCGGTGCCGCCCATGTCGAGGTCGTCGACGAGGACGACGGCGCCTATCTCCGCCACCCGGGCGAGGAGCCCGGCGCGGTCGGGGCGTTCGGCCGGGGCCTCGTACACGGTGGCGTACAGCGCCTGGAGCAGCTCGCCGGGCTGCTGGTGTCCCTGGGCGCAGAGCCGTACGACCCCGTCGGGGGCGAGGTCCGCGCAGGCGTCGGCGACCGAGTCGAGCAGCGCCGTGCGTCCGGATCCGGAGGGTCCCGTCAGCCGTACGGAGCGGCCGCGCGCGAGGAGCCGTACGAGGCGGTCGCGCTCTTCCTCCCGGCCCAGCAGGGTCCGCGTACCGGCGGGGGCGCCCGGCGGTACGGGGGGCCGTGCGGCGGCCGCCGCGGAGGCGCGGGCGGCGGGGGTGCGCTTGACCGGGACGGGGGCGGGTTCGCCGCCGGGGCGGTGGGTGCGGACGATCTCGCTGCCGTCGACGGGGTTCACGGTGAGGGTGAAGTCCCCGGACGTCAGCGTCACCACGCGCGCCGGCTGCTCAGCCGGATCGGCCTGCCCCTGTGTGCTGCTCCGGTCCATGACCAAGTCCCCCGATCGCGCCGTGCGCCGTCGTCCCGCCCGGCCTTCGCACGCCGTGTGTCGCTACTGGTCCGGTTTCCGCCCGAACCCTAGACCGTACCCGGCCGGGCGTGAACCGCAGGGGTGCCTTCACCACCGGACCGTTACGTTTGCGCAGGACCTGCAAAGGGGCCCGGCACACGTGAACCGGGTACGGGCGTCACGCGCGGGGCAGCGACTCCGCTTCCAGCCCGCCTTCGATCGCGAGGATCCGGTGCAGCCGGGTGGCCACGAGCAGCCGCTGCATCTGTGGCGGTACCCCGCGCAGGACGAGCCGCCGGCCGGTCCGGCCGGCCCGGCGGTGGGCGCCCATGATCACGCCGAGTCCCGTCGCGTCCCAGGAGTCGAGCCCGGTGAGGTCCAGCACGAGGTCGCCGTGACCGTCGTCGAGGGCGGTGTGCAGGACCGTACGGGCGTCCGCCGCGCTGCGCACGTCGAGGCGTCCCCCGACCGCGAGTTCGGCGTGGTCGCCCCTGATGTGCATGTGTACTCCCGGCAGCGCGGTACTGATTGCTTATGGTCCGACTGGTCCGTGGTCGGCAACTCTCACTGCAACTGACTGCCTCAGGGGCAGGGAAGTTGCCGACCGTGAGCGAACCGATACCTAATTCACCCTGTGGGGTGCAGGCCTTTCGAACTGGTGCTCAGTGCTTGTAGAAGCCCTGACCGCTCTTGCGGCCGATGTCGCCCGCGTCGACCATGCGGCGCATCAGCTCCGGCGGCGCGAACTTCTCGTCCTGCGATTCGGTGTAGATGTTGCTGGTGGCGTGCAGCAGGATGTCGACGCCGGTGAGGTCGGCGGTGGCCAGCGGGCCCATCGCGTGCCCGAAGCCGAGCTTGCAGGCGATGTCGATGTCCTCGGCCGACGCCACGCCCGATTCGTACAGCTTCGCGGCTTCGACGACCAGGGCGGAGATGAGACGGGTCGTCACGAAGCCGGCGACGTCGCGGTTGACGACGATGCAGGTCTTGCCGACCGACTCGGCGAACGCCCGGGTGGTGGCGAGGGTTTCGTCGCTCGTCTTGTAGCCGCGCACGAGCTCGCACAGCTGCATCATCGGGACCGGCGAGAAGAAGTGCGCACCGACGACCCGCTCCGGACGCTCCGTCACGGCCGCGATCTTGGTGATCGGGATGGCGGAGGTGTTGGAGGCGAGGATCGCGTCCTCGCGCACCAGCTTGTCGAGCGCGCGGAAGATCTCGTGCTTGACCTCGAGCTTCTCGAAGACGGCCTCGACGACGATGTCGGCGTCGGCGACCGCTTCCAGCTCGGTGCTCGTGGTGATGCGGGCGAGCGCCGCCTCGGCGTCCTCGGCCGTCAGCTTGCCCTTGGCGACGAACCGGTCGTACGAGGCCTTGATCCCGTCGGTGCCGCGCGTCAGGGCGGCATCGGTGACATCGCGCAGCACGACGTCCCAACCCGCCTGAGCGGAGACCTGAGCGATTCCGGAACCCATCAGTCCGGCACCGATGACGGCGAGCTTCCCAGCCACTGCACACCCCACGTTCTTCTAGGACACGGCCTCGAATACGGCACAGCCTCGTTCGTTCTCCGGCGGAGACTAGCGTCCGCGAGCGGCCCCGTGACCGCGAAGTAACACGCGTCACGTCTCAGATGACGGACATCACACCGGGACGGCCCAGCAGTGCGCCGGGGGGCTGCAGTTGACCGCCACTAGGGTGGCGGCATGGTGAACCTCACGCGCATCTACACCCGCACCGGCGACAAGGGCACGACCGCGCTCGGCGACATGAGCCGCACGGCCAAGACCGATCTGCGGATCTCCGCGTACGCCGACGCCAACGAGGCCAATGCGGCCATCGGGACGGCCATCGCACTCGGCGCGCTGCCCGCCGATGTCGTGAAGGTCCTGGTCCGTGTGCAGAACGACCTGTTCGACGTGGGCGCCGACCTCTGCACCCCGGTCGTCGAGAACCCCGAGTACCCGCCGCTGCGCGTCGAGCAGTTCTACGTGGACAAGCTGGAGGCCGACTGCGACCTCTTCAACGAGGAGTTGGAGAAGCTCCGCAGCTTCATCCTCCCCGGCGGCACCCCCGGCGCGGCCCTCCTGCACCAGGCCTGCACGGTGGTCCGGCGCGCCGAGCGCTCCACGTGGGCGGCCCTGGAAGCGCACGGCGAGGTCATGAACCCGCTGACGGCCACCTACCTCAACCGCCTCTCCGACCTCCTCTTCATCCTGGCCCGCACGGCCAACAAGGAGGTCGGCGACGTCCTGTGGGTCCCCGGCGGCGAGCGCTAGGGGGCATACGGCACTTCGGGGACAGCCCCTACGACGCGTCCACCGAGCCGGGCACGGCGGACTTCGCCGGCGCCCGCTTGGGCCACACCGTGTAGGTGACGGCGATCAGGGCGTGGATGCCCACCACCCGCAGGGCCGTGAGCTGCCATCCGCGCAGCACCGTGGTGTCGCCCGAACCGCCGACGTACCAGATCGCGGCCTGGAGCAGCCCGGCCGCGACGGCCGCCGCGAGGAGGGTCCGGGCGACGAGCTTCCACTCGTGCAGGGCCCTCGCCCCGCCGTGGCCGGGGCCGGCCGGCTTCGGGCCCCCGGCCAGCCGGTGCGCGGCGTGGCCGTCGAGCCAGCGCACGGTGTAGTGCCCGTAGGCGACGGTGAAGCCGAGGTACAGCGCGGCGAGCCCGTGCTTCCAGTCCGGCTCGGCGCCGCCGCGCAGGTCCGCCGCGGTGGCCGCCAGCAGGGCCAGCTCCAGGAGCGGCTCGCACAGCAGGACGGCGGCGCCGGTCCGCGGCATCCTCGCGAGGTACCGCAGGGCCAGGCCGCCGGCGAGCAGGACCCAGAAGCCGATTTCACAGGCGATGATCAGCGTGACGAGCACGGGAGTCTCCGTTCCTGCGGTGGTGGATGCCTCCAGCTTCCCGCCCGGTGCGCACCGTTTCCTCGTCGCCGGTGACGAAAGCCGCGGCGGCCGTCTGCATCCTTCGATGTACGGGCCCGTCCGAAAGGCGGCCGCGAAGGCGACGCCCGTCCCGGCCGCAGCCTGTTGGATGGGTCCGTGACCTTGAAGATCCCACCACCGCACCGCGACGACGTGCTGCTCGCCGTGATCAGCGTGGCCGCCGGCCTGCTCCTGTGGTCGCTCGGGGTGTACAGCTCCCCCACCCGGGACCTGTTCCCGGCCTGGGCCGCCCTGGTGCCGCTCCTCGCCCTGGGCGCGATGGAGCTGCTGCGGCGCAGCACGCCCCGGGTGACCCTGGCGGTCGGCACGGCGGGGCTGATCGCCGACCAGTTCACCGTGGGCAACCTGGCCACCGTCCTGATCTTCACCGACCTGATGTACGCGGCCGTGGTCTACGGCAAACCGGCCATGGCCCGCCGCCTCCCGGTGCAGACCGGGCTGATCACCATCGCCGTGACCATCGCCTCCGTGGCCTGGCTGCGCACCCCGCAGGCCCTGCTGATCGGTGTGGTCACCGGCGTCGTCAGCTTCGGCCCGGCGCTGACCGGGGCCACCCTGCGCAACCACCGCGAGGCCGCCATCGCCTCCCGGCTGCACGCCGAGCAGACGGCGCTGCTGGCCGAGATGGACCGGTCGCAGGCGGTCGTCGCCGAGCGGGCGCGGATGGCCCGGGAACTGCACGACATGGTGGCCAACCACCTCTCCGCCATCGCCATCCACTCCACGGCCGCGCTCTCCATCGACTCCCCCGCCACCAGCCGCGAGGCGCTCGGGGTGATCCGGGAGAACAGCGTCCAGGGCCTGGCCGAGATGCGCCGCCTGATCGGGCTGCTGCGGGACGCGGGCGCCGGGCAGGAGGCCGTCGCCACGCCCTCACTGGAGGGGCTGGAGGCCCTGCTGGAGCAGGCCCGGACGAACGGGGCCGCGAGCGGGCTGGAGTTCGTGCTCCTCGACGGCCGGCCGTCCGGGGAGCCGCTGCCCGCCCCGGTGGAGCTGGCGGCGTACCGGATCGTCCAGGAGTCGCTGACCAACGCCCTCAAGCACGCCGCTCCGGGCACGGTCACCGTCCGCCTGGTGCACGAGCGCCCCGCGGGCGGGGGCCGGGGCGGCGCCCTGCACGTGGGGGTCGACTCCCCCTACGGGGACCGCCCCGGCCCCCGCGCACCCGGCTCCGGGGCCGGGCTGATCGGCATGCGGGAGCGGACGGAACTGCTGGGCGGGGCATTCGAAGCGGGCCGCGCGGACGCGGTCTGGCGGGTCCGGGCGACGCTGCCCGTGGACGGGGAAGAAGGGGCGGTACGGGCATGACGATCAGGGTCGTGGTGGCGGAGGACCAGAGCGCGGTACGGGCCGGGCTGGTGCTGATCCTGCGCAGCGCGGGCGACATCGAGGTGGCGGGCGAGGCCGCGGACGGGGAGGAGGCCGTGCGGCTGGCCCGCGAGCTGCGGCCCGACCTGGTGCTCATGGACGTGCAGATGCCGCGCCTGGACGGGGTCTCGGCGACCCGCCTGGTGGTCGCGGAGGGGCTGGCCGACGTCCTCGTGCTCACCACCTTCGACCTGGACGAGTACGTCTTCGGCGCCCTGCGGGCGGGCGCGTCGGGCTTCCTGCTGAAGGACGCGGACGCGGCGGAGCTGATCGCGGCGGTACGGACCGTCGCGCGCGGGGAGGGTCTGATCGCCCCGGCGGTGACCCGCCGGCTGATCGCGGAGTTCGCGGACCCGCGGCCCGTACGGGTCCCCGTACCGGCGGCGGTGGAGTCGCTGACCCCGCGCGAGCGGGAGGTGCTGGGCTGCCTGGGCGGGGGGCTGTCGAACGCGGAGATCGCGGTCCGCCTGGAGATGGCGGAGGCGACGGCGAAGACCCACGTCAGCCGGGTGCTGGCCAAACTGGAGCTGCGCAGCCGGGTCCAAGCGGCCGTGCTGGCACAGGAGTTGGGGCTCTAGCCGGATTCGGCCGGAAATTCATCAGCGGTTGCTATGGGAGGTCTGGACCTCTTGACGGTTGGTCCAGACCTTTCTACTCTCACGCACAACTGTGGTGAGCGTGCCATGACAAAACGTCATACGGCGCACTCACGGGCGGCGCAGGTCCCACCCCCATGCAGCGGCCGGCCCCACGGCCGCTGCGGACCTCGGAGGAGCACCCTTGAGCACAGCACCCCCACGACGCGCACCGCTGTTTCGAAGAGTCGCGGCCGCACTGGCCGTCCTCACCCTGCCCCTCGCCGGACTGGTCGCCATCGCCGGTCCCGCCGAGGCGGCCGCCTCGGCCACCGCGACGTACACCAAGGTCTCCGACTGGGGCTCCGGCTTCGAGGGCAAGTGGACGGTGAAGAACACCGGGACGACCACCCTCAGCAGCTGGACCGTGGAGTGGGACTACCCGGCCGGCACCGCCGTCACCTCCGCCTGGGACGCCACCGTCACCAGCTCGGGCACCCACTGGACCGGCAAGAACGTCGGCTGGAACGGCACCCTCGCCCCCGGCGCCACCGTCAGCTTCGGCTTCAACGGCACCGGCGCCGGCGCCCCCAGTGGCTGCAAGATCA
Source organism: Streptomyces sp. NPDC051563 (assembly GCF_044454225.1). Classification (NCBI taxonomy): domain Bacteria; kingdom Bacillati; phylum Actinomycetota; class Actinomycetes; order Kitasatosporales; family Streptomycetaceae; genus Streptomyces; species Streptomyces sp. NPDC051563. The sequence goes on along the minus strand of NZ_JBITDL010000003.1, from coordinate 219,819 downwards.
ACGGCGGCACCTGCGACGGCGGCACCACCCCCACCGACAACCCGCCCAGCGCCCCCGGCACCCCCACGGCCAGCGGCGTCACGGACACCGGGCTGACCCTCGGCTGGGCCGCGGCCACCGACGACAAGGGCGTCAAGAACTACGACGTTTACCGCAACGGCGCCAAGATCGCCACGGTGACGGGCACCTCCTACACCGACTCGGGCCTGACCAAGGGCACCTCCTACAGCTACACGGTCACCGCCCGCGACACCATCGACCAGACCGGCCCCTCCTCCGGCGCCCTCTCGGTGACCACCACCGGCGGCGGCGGGACGGACCCCGGCGACCCCGGCACCCCGGGATCCGCGGTCAAGCTCGGCTACTTCACGAACTGGGGCGTCTACCAGCGCAACTACCACGTGAAGAACCTGGTCACCTCCGGCACCGCCGCGAAGATCACGCACATCAACTACGCCTTCGGCAACGTCCAGGGCGGCAAGTGCACGATCGGTGACGCCTACGCCGACTACCAGAAGACCTACGACGCCGGCTCCAGCGTCTCCGGCACCGCCGACACCTGGGACCAGCCCGTAGCGGGCAACTTCAACCAGCTGCGCCAGCTGAAGAAGAAGTACCCGAACATCAAGGTCCTCTACTCCTTCGGCGGCTGGACCTGGTCCGGCGGCTTCGGCCAGGCAGCCGCCAACCCGGCCGCCTTCGCCCAGTCCTGCTACGACCTGGTCGAGGACCCGCGCTGGGCCGACGTCTTCGACGGCATCGACATCGACTGGGAGTACCCGAACGCCTGCGGCCTGTCCTGCGACACCAGCGGCGCCGCCTCCCTGAAGAACGTCCTCTCCGCGCTGCGCACGAAGTTCGGCAGCAGCAACCTGGTCACCGCCGCCATCTCCGCCGACGGCTCCAACGGCGGCAAGCTCGACGCTGCCGACTACGCGGGCGCCGCCCAGTACGTCGACTTCTACAACGTCATGACGTACGACTTCTTCGGCGCGTGGGACGCCAAGGGCCCGACCGCCCCGCACTCCCCGCTCACCTCGTACACCGGCATCCCGATCGCCGGCTTCAACTCCGAGGCCGCCATCACCAAGCTCAAGGGCAAGGGCATCGCCGGCTCGAAGCTCAACCTCGGCATCGGCTTCTACGGCCGCGGCTGGACCGGCGTCACCCAGGCCACCCCCGGCGGCACCGCCACCGGCCCGGCCCCGGGCACCTACGAGCAGGGCATCGAGGACTACAAGGTCCTCAAGGGCAGCTGCCCGTCGACCGGCACCATCGCCGGCACGGCGTACGCCAAGTGCGGCAGCAACTGGTGGAGCTACGACACCCCCGCCACCATCGCCTCGAAGATGGCCTGGACCAAGCAGCAGGGCCTCCGCGGAGCCTTCTACTGGGAGTTCAGCGGCGACACCGCCAACGGCGAACTGGCCCAGGCGGTCCACGCCGGCCTCTCGTAACCCCTGAACGCACCACCCGGTGAAAGACGAAGCCGGGGGAGACGGGTCCGCCCCCGTCTCCCCCGGCTTCTCCGTGCCGTACCGGCCCTCAGGCCACGTTCACCCGTTGCCCGGGAGGCGCGGCCTCCAGCCAGGCCAGGAAACCGGTCAGCGCGTCGTCGCTCATCGCCAGCTCCAGGCGGGTACCGCGGTGCGCACAGCAGAGCACGACGGCATCGGAGAGCAGGGCCAGCTCCTCCTCGCCCTCGGGCGCACGGCGGGCGATGACCTCGATGGAGGACCGCTCCAGCAGCCGGCGCGGCCGCGGGGAGTAGCTGAAGACGCGGAACCAGTCGATGCGGTCACCGCTGTAGCGCGCGACCCCGTACACCCAGCCCTTGCCGGAGACGTCGGGTTCCTCGGACACGCCCCAGCGCATGCTGCAGTCGAAGGTGCCGCCGGAGCGCTGGATCAGCCTGCGGCGCAGCCCGAACACGAACAGTCCGATCACCACCACGGCGACTACGACCAGGCCGCTCACAAGCAGAGCGAGGAGCATCTTTCACCGACCTCCTCGCTCATCGAATAGCCCAAAACGAAAAACGACCCGCATCGCCTCAGCCGCGACCCGGTCCGGAAAATTCCGGAACGAGCCGCGGCTGAGGGTTGAAACGTTTAACAGTACCGGGACTCAGCGCCCCGAAACCGCGCGCAGCCGGACATCGGCGCGACGCTCGGACACCGAATCGGTCTCCGCCTTCGCGCGCTCCAGTGCCCGTTCCGCCCGCTCGACATCGATCTCGTCGGCAAGCTCGGCGATCTCGGCCAGCAGCGACAACTTGTTGTCCGCGAACGAGATGAATCCGCCGTGCACCGCGGCGACAACAGTGTTGCCCCCGACGGTACGGATGGTCACCGGGCCCGATTCCAGCACACCGAGAAGCGGCTGGTGACCGGGCATGACGCCGATGTCGCCGGACGTGGTGCGGGCGACAACCAGGGTGGCCTCGCCGGACCAGACATTCCGGTCCGCCGCGACCAGCTCGACGTGCAGCTCAGCAGCCATGGTGGCTCCTCGGGTCACCACCCGGCGGGATGGCCGGGTGTTGGGTCAAATTCTAATGGGCGTGAGGAGAGGGACGGGACACACCCGCCCCTCTCCGTCAATCAGCTGTGCTCACGGATGAGCGCGGCTTCAGGAGACGCCCAGCTCCTTGGCGTTCGCCTTGAGGTCCTCGATGCCACCGCACAGGAAGAACGCCTGCTCGGGGAAGTGGTCGTAGTCTCCGTCGCAGATCGCGTTGAAGGCCACGATCGACTCGTCGAGCGGAACGTCCGAACCGTCGACGCCGGTGAACTGCTTGGCGACGTGCGTGTTCTGCGACAGGAAGCGCTCGACGCGACGGGCACGGTGGACAACGAGCTTGTCCTCCTCGCCCAGCTCGTCGATACCGAGGATCGCGATGATGTCCTGGAGGTCCTTGTACTTCTGCAGGATCCCCTTGACGCGCATCGCCGTGGCGTAGTGGTCCGCCGCGATGTACCGCGGGTCGAGGATGCGGGACGTCGAGTCCAGCGGGTCCACGGCCGGGTAGATGCCCTTCTCGGAGATCGGACGGGAAAGAACCGTCGTCGCGTCGAGGTGGGCGAAGGTGGTGGCCGGCGCCGGGTCGGTCAGGTCGTCCGCGGGGACGTAGATCGCCTGCATCGAGGTGATCGAGTGACCGCGGGTCGAGGTGATGCGCTCCTGCAGCAGACCCATCTCGTCAGCCAGGTTCGGCTGGTAACCCACGGCGGACGGCATGCGGCCCAGAAGGGTCGACACCTCCGAACCGGCCTGGGTGTAACGGAAGATGTTGTCGATGAAGAAGAGCACGTCCTGCTTCTGCACATCGCGGAAGTACTCCGCCATGGTCAGACCGGCCAGCGCGACGCGAAGACGCGTGCCCGGGGGCTCGTCCATCTGGCCGAAGACGAGCGCCGTCTTGTCGATGACGCCGGACTCGGCCATTTCCTCGATGAGGTCGTTGCCCTCACGGGTACGCTCACCGACGCCCGCGAAGACCGACACACCATCGTGGTTGTTGGCGACGCGGTAGATCATTTCCTGGATCAGAACGGTCTTGCCGACACCGGCACCACCGAACAGACCGATCTTTCCACCCTTGACGTACGGGGTGAGAAGGTCGATGACCTTGACGCCGGTCTCGAACATCTCGGTCTTCGACTCGAGCTCGTCGAAGCGGGGCGCCTTGCGGTGGATCGGCCAGCGCTCGGTGACGTTGGCGTTCTCCTCCGGGTAGTTCAGCACCTCACCCAGGGTGTTGAAGACCTTGCCCTTGGTGAAGTCGCCGACGGGGACGGTGATGCCCTCGCCCGTGTTGACCACCGTGGCCTGGCGGACCAGACCGTCGGTCGGCTGCATCGAGATGGTACGGACGAGGCCGTCACCCAGGTGCTGCGCGACCTCGAGGGTCAGGGTCTTGAGCTTGCCGTCCTCGGCCGGGTCTGCGACCTCGACCTTGAGGGCGTTGTAGATCTCGGGCATGGCGTCGACGGGGAACTCCACGTCGACGACCGGGCCGATGACCCGGGCGACGCGGCCCGTGGCGGCGGCCGTCTCAATGGTCGTCATTACTTGTCACTCCCCGCGGTCGCGTCTGCCATGGCGCTGGCGCCACCGACGATCTCGCTGATTTCCTGGGTGATTTCGGCCTGGCGGGCCGCGTTGGCAAGCCGGGAGAGGCTCTTGATGAGATCCCCGGCGTTGTCGGTGGCCGACTTCATCGCCCGGCGGCGGGCGGCGTGCTCGGAAGCGGCCGACTGCAGCAGTGCGTTGTAGATGCGGCTCTCGACGTAGCGCGGCAGAAGGGCGTCGAGGACGTCCTCCGCCGACGGCTCGAAGTCGAACAGCGGAAGGATCTCGCCCTTCGCGCCGGTCTCTTCTTCGACCTTGTCGAGGCTGAGCGGCAGCATCCGGCCGTCCACCGCGTTCTGCGTCATCATCGACACGAATTCCGTGTAGACGATGTGCAGCTCGTCGACGCCGCCCTCGGCCGTGACCGTCTGGATGGCCTCGATCAGCGGCGCCGCGACGCGCTTGGCGTCGGCGTAGGCCGGGCTGTCGGTGAAGCCGGTCCACGACTCCGCGACCTTGCGCTCGCGGAAGCCGTAGTAGGCGACACCCTTACGGCCGACGATGTACGTGTCGACCTCCTTGCCCTCGCCGCGCAGCCGCTCGGTGAGCCGCTCCGCCTGCTTGATGGCGTTCGAGGAGTAGCCGCCGGCCAGACCGCGGTCGCTCGTGATGAGCAGGACCGCGGCACGCACCGGTGCCTCGACCTCGGTCGTCAGGGCGTGCTTGGTGTTCGACCCGGTCGCCACCGCGGTCACCGCACGGGTGAGCTCGGTCGCGTACGGCATCGATGCCGCCACCTTGCGCTGCGCCTTGACGATGCGCGAGGCGGCGATCATTTCCATCGCCTTGGTGATCTTCTTGGTCGCCGTGACGGCACGGATACGACGCTTGTAGACCCGGAGCTGCGCTCCCATGAGTCAGCTTCCTTCCGTCGTCACTTGGAGACGTTGACGGCCGGCGCGTCCTCGCCCAGGAGCTTGCCGTCCGAGGTCTCGAACCCACGCTTGAAGTCAGCGATGGCGTCAGCGATGGAGGTGAGGGTGTCGTCCGACATCTTGCCGCCGTCCGCGATGGAGGTGAGGAGGTCCTTGCGCGAGACGCGCAGGTGCTCCAGCAGCTCCGACTCGAAGCGACGGATGTCGTTGACCGGGACCTCGTCCATCTTGCCGGTGGTGCCGGCCCAGACCGAGATGACCTGCTCCTCGACGGGCATCGGCTGGTACTGGCCCTGCTTCAGCAGCTCCACCAGGCGCTTGCCGCGCTCCAGCGAGGCCTTCGAGGCGGCGTCCAGGTCGGAACCGAAGGCGGCGAACGCCTCCAGCTCACGGTACTGGGCGAGGTCCAGGCGCAGACGGCCGGAAACCTGCTTCATGGCCTTGTGCTGGGCCGAGCCACCGACGCGGGAGACCGAGATACCGACGTTCAGCGCCGGGCGCTGGCCCGCGTTGAACAGGTCGGACTCGAGGAAGCACTGGCCGTCGGTGATGGAGATGACGTTGGTCGGGATGAACGCCGACACGTCGTTCGCCTTGGTCTCGACGATCGGCAGACCGGTCATCGAACCGGCACCCATGTCGTCGGAGAGCTTGGCGCAGCGCTCCAGCAGACGGGAGTGCAGGTAGAAGACGTCGCCCGGGTAGGCCTCGCGGCCCGGCGGACGGCGCAGCAGCAGCGACACGGCGCGGTAGGCGTCGGCCTGCTTCGACAGGTCGTCGAAGATGATCAGGACGTGCTTGCCGGCGTACATCCAGTGCTGGCCGATGGCCGAACCGGTGTACGGGGCCAGGTACTTGAAGCCGGCCGGGTCGGACGCCGGGGCGGCGACGATCGTCGTGTACTCGAGCGCACCGGCGTCTTCCAGGGCGCCGCGAACGGACGCGATGGTCGAGCCCTTCTGGCCGATGGCGACGTAGATGCAGCGAACCTGCTTGTTCACGTCGCCCGAGCGCCAGTTGTCGCGCTGGTTGATGATCGTGTCGACGGCAAGAGCGGTCTTGCCGGTCTGACGGTCACCGATGATCAGCTGACGCTGACCGCGGCCGACCGGGACCATCGCGTCGATCGCCTTGTAGCCGGTCTGCATCGGCTCGTGGACCGACTTGCGGACCATGACGCCGGGGGCCTGCAGCTCGAGGGCGCGGCGGCCCTCGGTCGCGATCTCGCCGAGGCCGTCGATCGGGTTGCCGAGCGGGTCGACGACGCGGCCGAGGTAACCCTCGCCGACGCCGACGGAGAGCACCTCACCGGTGCGCTGCACCGGCTGGCCCTCCTCGATACCGCTGAACTCGCCGAGGACGACCGCACCGATCTCGCGCTCGTCGAGGTTCAGGGCGAGACCGAGGGTTCCGTCCTCGAACTTCAGCAGTTCGTTCGCCATGGCGGAGGGCAGGCCCTCCACCTTCGCGATGCCGTCGCCGGCAACGCTGACCGTTCCGACCTCCTCGCGCGAGGCCGCGTCCGGCTGGTACGACTGGACAAAGTTCTCCAGTGCGTCCCGGATCTCCTCCGGCCGGATCGTGAGCTCCGCCATCTGGGTTCCCTGCTCTCCTTGTTGGGCCTGAAGCTTCTTAGGGGTCTGGGGGCGACCCCCAGGAATCTTCTGCAAGTTCTGCACGGCCCAACCGGGCCGCTAGGAATGCTTCGTACTAATTTGTGGCTGGTCAGCCGGCCATGCGGCGCGACGCCTCGGCGATGCGGTCCGCGATGGTGCCGTCGATGACCTCGTCGCCGACCCGCACCGAGATCCCGCCGAGGACCGTCGGGTCCACGTCGAGGTTCAGGTGCATCGGGCGGCCGTACAGCTTGGCCAGCACCGCGCCGAGACGCTGCTTCTGGACATCGCTGAGCGGAACCGCGGTGGTCACGGTGGCGACCATGCGGCCACGACGCTCGGCGGCGACCTTGGAAAGGGACTCGAGGCCCGCTTCCAGGCTACGTCCACGCGGGTGCGTGACGAGACGCGTGACCAGCCGCTCGGTGACGGCGTTCGCCTTGCCGCCGAGCAGGCTGCGGAGCAGCTGGCTCTTGGCGGCGGCGGTGGCCGACCGGTCGGTCAGTGCTGCGCGCAGCTCGGTGTTCGAGGTGACGATCCGGCCGAAGCGGAACAGCTCGTCCTCGACGTCGTCGAGACCGCCGCTCTGCTGGGCCGCAGTGAGGTCGGCGGTGGCCGCCAGGACCTCGAGCGAGTCCACCAGGTCACGGGACTGCGACCAGCGGGACCGGACCATGCCCGACACCAGGTCGAGGGTTTCCCCGCCCACCTGGCCGCCCAGCAGGCGGTTTGCCAGCTCGGCCTTGGCCTCGCCGGACTGCGCCGGGTCCGTGATGACCCGACGCAGCGAGACCTCACGGTCGAGCAGCGCGGTGACGGACGCCAGCTCGCCGGCGAGCTTCGCCGCGTCGACGGACGTGTTGTCCGTCAGCGCGTCGAGACGCTCGCGGGCGGTGGCCAGCGCGTCGCGGCTCGCTCCGTTCATCGGGCGGCCTCGGCCTTCTCCTCAAGCTCGCTGAGGAAGCGGTCGATCGTGCGGCTCTGCCGGGCGTGGTCCTCGAGGGACTCGCCTACGAGCTTTCCGGCCAGGTCGGTGGCAAGCTTGCCGACGTCCTGACGGAGCGCCGAAGAGGCTGCCTTGCGGTCGGCCGCAATCTGGGCGTGACCGGCAGCGATGATCTCCTCACGCTGCCGCTGGCCCTCTGCGCGCAGTTCTTCCTTGAGCGCAGTGCCCTGCTCCAGAGCGTCCTGGCGCAGGCGAGCGGCCTCGTGCCGGGCTTCGGCGAGCTGGGCCTTGTACTGCTCCAGCACGCTCTGAGCCTCGGTCTGAGCGGCCTCAGCCTTTTCGATACCGCCTTCGATGGCCTCGCGGCGCTCGTCCAGAACCTTGTTGATGTTCGGGAGGAGCTTCTTCGCGAGGAAACCGAAGACGATGACGAAGGCGATCAGACCGATGACGAGCTCGGGGATCGGCGGAATGAGCGGGTTTTCCGTCTCAGCCGCGAGAACCAGGAGGTTCACTTCAGTGCCTTTCGTCTAGGGAGTGGTCGTGGATCCGAGGATCACGGGCCGTAGACGAACGGCATGACCAGACCGATGAGGGCGAGCGCCTCACAGAAGGCGAAGCCGAGGATCTGGTTGGCGCGGATCAGGCCGGCAGCCTCAGGCTGACGAGCGAGGGCCTGGGTGCCGTTACCGAAGATGATGCCGACGCCGACGCCGGGGCCGATGGCCGCAAGGCCGTAACCGATGGAGCCGAGGGAGCCGGTGACGCCTTCGGCGGCGATGGTCTGGAGAGCGGACATGCCGGTTCTTCCTTCTCTTTCACGGACCCGGTGGGGGTTGGCCACCGGACGACATAGTGGTTTGGGGGAGGGCTTGACTCAGTGGTGCTCTGCGAGCGCGCCCTGAATGAAGCTGCAAGCCAGGAGGACGAAGACGTACGCCTGGACAGCCTGGATGAAGAGCTCGAAAGCGGTCATCACCAGGACCATGACGAACGAGACGCCCGCGTAGGCGATCCCGATGCCGTTCAGCAGGTACCAGCTGGCGATCGTGAAGAGCAGCAGCAGGGTGTGACCGGCGAACATGTTCGCAAACAGTCGGACCGCGTGGGTGAACGGGCGCACCAGGACGTTCGAGAAGAACTCGATGACCATGACCATCGGCAGGACCGGGCCGAGCGACTTGTCGTAGCCGGTCAGGTTCTTGAAGCCGCCGACGAAGCCGTGACGCTTGAAGGTCACGCTCATCCAGATCACGTAGACGATGGCCGCGAGGGCCGCCGGGTACGAAATGATCGCCGTGACCGGGAACTGCGCCAGCGGGACGATCGACCAGACGTTCATGATCCAGACGAAGAAGAACAGCGAGACCATCAGGGGGACGTACTTCTCGCCCTCCTTCTTGCCCAGCGTCTCGTAGACGATGCCGCGGCGCACGAAGTCGTAGCCGGCCTCCGCCACCATCTGCAGCTTGCCCGGGACGACCTTCGGCTTGCGGAAGGCGGCCCAGAAGAAGGCGACGATGACGACCGAGCCGAGCAGGGCGAGCAGCATCGTCTTGTTGAAGTACGCGCTGCTGTCACCGTCCCCGAAGATCGGCTCGAACAGGAACGAGTGCAGGCCGGGAGCCGGGAATCCACAACCGTCGAAGATGTGGCAATCGGTCTCGAAGGCGAGCACCGTCGTCGGGTCAGCACTCACCGCGGGCTCCTTCAGCGTGGCGCATAGGTACGGCAACCTCGTTGTGTCGGCGCGGCGGACAGCCGCTGTTCGGCACTGGACTGGTGTAACGGATGTGGGGGCGGCGGTCAGGCATCGAGCCTCGCGATGGAACAGGCGTCAGCCTCAGATGCCCGCGCCCGCATTGCCACAGTTGAAACCGGACGATAGCAGCATCCCGAACGCGTACTTATTCCGCCCCTACCCCTCACGACTTCTGACCCGAATTTCCGGGCTTGTCGCCCTTCATCGAGTCAGGTTCGACGTAGAGGATCTTGGCCTTCATATGAGCACGCGCCTGTGCGCCGATCCACACCAGGGTGGCGACGACGAGCGTGATGGCGAAGGCCCGGGGGTTAAAAAGAGTCGTGTTCTTGAACACGGCGAGAAAGACGAAGAGCAACAGGATCTGGGCCGTGTAGAGCATGAGCCCCATGGCCTGGAACAGGTGCGGAAGCGATTTCGCCGTGCGCTGCAGTACGAGGAACCCGATGCCCATGAACAACATCACCAACACCGTCGCTACGACGGCACCCAGGGCCCCCTTGCCACCGGCGACGATCCCACTGATGACGGCGGCGAGAGCGCCGGCGACAGCCGTGGGAACGGCGGATTGCAGGAGGGATCGGACGTCATCTGACCGCATGGCGGTTTGCTCCGCGTGGTGGTGGGGGCACTGGGACTCGTACAGGACGAGCGTAAGCCCGGTCCGAGAGGGAACCTCGGGCCAATGGACCGTCGCACTACGGTCCTTCGGCTCTGTCGCCGGGTTTAGTGAACGGTATCACAAAGTATTTGATGAGAGCTTTACTCGGAGGGTGTGCGGACTGTCACACATGAGAGTGACCCTGCGCGTGTGTGCGCGACAGCCAAGTGGCTTGTCTGGTAAAGGGGGTTCATGTCCGACATGTGTGCGGGACGTCAGCGCGAGGAGCCGGCCTTACGCCGGTCGGGGAAGCGCGAACGGGGGCCAATGGCAGTCGCCCCGTTGACGCCGGACACACCCGCCGCGATCGGGCGGACGAACTCCGGCTCCGCGGCGGCGTCGTCCTGCAGGGCGGCCTCGGCGGCCCGTTCGGCGTGCCGGTAGCGCGGCGGCACCAGTCGCTCCGCCCAGAGCGGGGCCCGCGGGGTGAAGCGCGGCAGCAGGAGCAGCAGCAGGCCCACGGCGCTCAGTCCGGAGATGGCCAGCACGATCCACATCGAGGCGGAATGCACGGAATAGGTCACCGTGCCGAAGGCGATCAATCCTGACCAGAAGTACATGATGAGCACCGCCCGGCTGTGCGAATGCCCGAGTTCCAGGAGCCGGTGGTGGAGGTGTCCGCGGTCGGCGGCGAAGGGCGACTGGCCCTTCCAGGTGCGCCGCACGATGGCGAGGACCAGGTCCGTCATCGGGATCGCGATGATCGTGAGCGGCAGGATCAGCGGGATGAAGACCGGCAGCATCGCGTGGGTCGCGTTGCGCTCGCCGCCGACGAACAGCGCCATCGCGTCCGGGTCCACCTGTCCGGTGACGGAGATGGCGGAGGCGGCCAGCACCAGGCCGATGAGCATCGAGCCGGAGTCGCCCATGAAGATCCGGGCCGGGTGCATGTTGTGCGGCAGGAAGCCGAGGCACATGCCCATCAGGATGGCGGCGAAGAGGGTCGCGGGCGCGGCCGCCTCGATCCCGTAGCCGAACCAGATCCGGTACGCGTAGAGGAAGAACGCACAGGTCGCGATGCAGACCATGCCGGCGGCGAGGCCGTCGAGCCCGTCCACGAAGTTCACCGCGTTGATGGTGATCACCACGAGGGCCACCGTCAGCAGGTTGCCCTGCCAGGGGGTGAGCGAGACCGAGCCGATGCCGGGGACCGGGATCCACAGGATGGTCAGGCCCTGCATGCACATCACGCCGGCGGAGATCATCTGGGCGCCGAGCTTGATCAGGGCGTCGAGCTCGAACTTGTCGTCGAGCACGCCGACCAGCCAGATCAGGGCCGCTCCGGAGAGCAGGGCCCGGGGCTCGTTCGACAGCTCGAAGACCCCGTTGAGGTTCTGCAGGTGGTCCGCGACGAGCAGGCCCGCGCACAGTCCGCCGAACATCGCGATGCCGCCGAGCCGCGGCGTGGGCTCCCGGTGCACGTCACGGGCGCGGATCTCTGGCATCGCGCCCACGGCGATCGCGAACTTCCGCACGGGCCCGGTGAGTAGATACGTCACCGCGACCGTGACGCAAAGCGTCAGCAGATATTCACGCACGGGCTGCCCCAGATGTTTCGCCGGCCATCTCAGCCCCACACACTAGCTGCGATGTACTCACTGTCGGGGACGTGCAGGGGCGGTATCCCGGTTGCGGTACGTCGCTCTTGCCCCTCTTAAACCCCATACGGCGGAAAACTGACCACCAGCTCGTTGACTTCGCTACGGATCTTCGCGGGCTCCCCGCCGGTCAGCGCGGCCGTGAACAGCGCGGCGATCCGGCCCATCTCCGCCTCCCCCATGCCCTGCGTGGATACCGCCGCGGTGCCCAGGCGGATCCCGCGCCGGTCACCGTAGGGCAGGGCGCAGGTGTCCAGCACGATGCCGGCGGCGGCCAGCCGGCCGCGGGCTCCCGCGCCGTCGAGGCCCAGCGGTGCGGGGTCGGCGGTGATCAGGTGGGTGTCGGTCCCGCCGGTCGTGATCGCGAACCCGCGGGCGGCGAGCGCGTCGGCCAGGGCGCGGCCGTTGGCGACCACCCGGTGCGCGTAGGAGGTGAAGGCGGGCCCGGCGGCCTCGCCGAAGGCCACGGCCTTGGCGGCGATGCCGTGCATCTGCGGGCCGCCCTGGGTGAAGGGGAACACCGCCCGGTCGATCCGTTCCGCGAACTCGGACCCGCACAGGATCATCCCGCCGCGCGGACCCCGGAGCACCTTGTGGGTGGTGGCCACGACGATGTCGGCGTAGGGCACGGGGCTGGGCGCGGCCCCGCCGGCCACCAGGCCGATGGGGTGGGCGGCGTCGGCGATCAGGAAGGCCCCGACCTCGTCGGCGATCTCCCGGAAGACCGAGTACTCCGGGTGCCGCGGATAGGAGATGGACCCGCACACGATGGCCTTGGGCCGGTGCTCGTGGGCGAGCCGCTGCACCTCGGCGTAGTCGATGAGCCCCGTCGCGGCGTCCACTCCGTACCCGACGAAGTCGAACCAGCGCCCGGAGAAATTGGCCGGCGACCCGTGGGTGAGGTGTCCCCCGGAGGTGAGCGCCATGGCGAGCACGGTGTCCCCGGGGCGCAGCAGCGCGGCGTACGCGGCGAGCACGGCGGCGGATCCGGAGTGCGGCTGCACGTTCGCGTGCTCGGCGCCGAAGAGGGCCCGCGCCCGCTCGACGGCGATCTGCTCGGCGAGGTCGGCGTACTCGCAGCCGCCGTGGTGGCGGGCTCCGGGATACCCCTCGGCGTACTTGTTGGCGAGCGCCGATCCGAGTGCGGTGAGCACGGCGGCCGAGGTGAAGTTCTCGGCGGCGATCAGCTGCAGCCCGGTCGCCTGGCGCTGCCGTTCCCCGTCGAGGACGTCGGCCATCTGCGGGTCCTGCTGCCGCAGCAGGTCCAGGGGCTGGGTGATGACGCTCATGGCGCGACTCCAGGGGGGTACCGCATACCGGGTACCAGCCACTGTAGGCCGGGCCCGCCCGTCCCGCCTCGCGACGGGACGCGGGGTCGGGGTCCGGGGCGCAGCCCCGGGGAACGGTGGAAGGGCGGGTTGGGGACGGCCCCGCAGGGCAACCGCACCCGGCGCCGCAGGCCTCAGCGGGAAGCCGTGACGCCCGTCAGGGCCGTGACCACGGGGTCCAGCGCCTGGTTGATCTCGTCGCCGATCGACCGGAAGAAGGTGATCGGCGCCCCGTACGGGTCGTACACCTCGTCCGCGTCGGGCGAGGGGGCGAGCAGCCAGCCCCGCAGCGCGGCGGCCGCCCGGACCAGCGCCCGGGCCCGCTCGACCATCCCGTCCTCCAGGGGCGGCAGGGTCGCCGGGTCTATCGCCCGCACCAGCCGGGTGAACTCCTTCAGGGTGAAGGTGCGCAGTCCCGCCGAGTGCCCCATCGAGATCACCTGGGCGCGGTGGTCGCGGGTGGCGGTCAGCACCAGGTCCGCGCGTATGACGTGCTCGTCGAGGAGTTCCCGGCCGGTGAATCCGGAGGCGTCCGCTCCGAAGTCGGCCAGTACGGCGGCGGCGTTGGCCTCCATGGGTGCGCCCTCGTGGCCCCAGGTGCCCGCGCTCTCCACGATCAGGTCGCCGGTGACGGGCCCGCCGAGCCGGTGGGACAGCGCGTGCCGCGTCAGCCGCTCGGTGATGGGCGAGCGGCACACGTTGCCGGTGCTGACGTGGAGTATGCGGAAGGTGCTGTCCCCGGCTATGCCACGCCCCTCAGGGCTCACGGGGCCACCTCGAGGTCGGGCACGACCTCCCGCAGCTGCTCGGCGGTCAGGGCGCCCGCGCGCAGCAGGACGGGTACCTTCCCGGTGACGTCGACGATCGACGAGGGCTGGATGCCCGGGGTCGGGCCGCCGTCCAGGTACACGGACACGGAGTCGCCGAGCATCTCGCGCGCGGCGTCGCAGTCCTCCGGCGCCGGGTGTCCGGTCAGGTTCGCCGAGGACACCGCCATCGGGCCGACCTCGGTCAGCAGCTCGATCGCGACGGGGTGCAGGGGCATGCGTACGGCCACGGTGCCGCCGGTCTCGCCCAGGTCCCACGCCAGCGAGGGCTGGTGCTTGGCGACGAGCGTCAGGGCGCCCGGCCAGAAGGCGTCGACGAGCTCCCACGCCTGCTCGGAGAAGTCGGTGACCAGGCCGTGCAGGGTGTTCGGGGAGCCGATGAGGACCGGGGTGGGCATGCTGCGGCCGCGCCCCTTGGCGGCGAGGAGGTCGCCGACGGCCTCCGCGCTGAAGGCGTCCGCGCCGATCCCGTAGAGGGTGTCCGTGGGCAGCACGACGAGCTCGCCGCGGCGTACGGCGGAGGCGGCTTCGCGCAGGCCCGTCTTGCGGTCCGTCGCGTCGTTGCAGTCGTATCGCCGGGCCATCAGCGGGCCTCCTCGTGCAGCAGGGGGGTGGCGGGAATGCGCGCGGTGACTGCCCCGGTCGGGGCGGGGCCGGTCGGGGCGGGGCCGGTCACGGCAGGGCCTTGCGGGCGGTCGCGAAGCGCGGGCGCTTGTTCAGGTCGGGGTGGTCGGCGGCGTCGGCCCAGCCCCGCTCCTCGGCGAAGATCCACGGGACCTGTCCGCCCTGGGTGTCGGCGTGCTCGATGACGACGATGCCGCCGGGGCGCAGCAGCCGGTGGGCGGTGCGCTCGATGCCGCGGATGGTGTCCAGGCCGTCCTCGCCGGAGAACAGCGCCATCTCGGGGTCGTGGTCGCGGGCCTCCGGGGCGACGTACTCCCACTCGGTGAGCGGGATGTACGGCGGGTTGGAGATGACCAGGTCGACCTGGCCGTCCAGCTCGGGCAGGGCGCTGAGCGCGTCGCCCTGGTGGACGGTGACCCGGGAGCCCTCGGCGTTCTTGCGGGTCCACTGGAGGGCGTCCTCGGACAGCTCGACCGCGTGCACGCGCGAGCGGGGCACCTCCTGCGCCATGGCGAGCGCGATGGCGCCGGAGCCGGTGCAGAGGTCCACGATCAGCGGTTCGACGACGTCCATCGCCCGGACGGCCTGTATGGCCCAGTCCACGACCGACTCGGTCTCGGGCCGGGGCACGAAGACCCCAGGCCCGACCTGGAGCTCCAGGTACCGGAAGAAGGCGCGGCCGGTGATGTGCTGGAGCGGTTCGCGCGCCTCGCGGCGGGCGACGGCCTCCCAGTAGCGGGCGTCGAAGTCCGCGTCCTTGACGTGGTGCAGTTCCCCCCGCTTGACGCCGTGCACGAAGGCCGCGAGCTCCTCCGCGTCGAAACGCGGTGAGGGCACGCCGGCGGCGGCCAGCCGCTGGGTGGCCTGGGCCACCTCGGCAAGCAGCAAGTTCACGCTGGTCCTCCGGGCTGCTGTCGTACGGGGGGTGGTGCGGGGTCCTGCGGGATGGTGCGGGTCCTGCCCGGTGCTCAGTGCGCGGACGCGAGCTTGGCGGCGGAGTCCGTGTCGACGCAGGCCTGGATGACCGGGTCGAGATCTCCGTCGAGCACCTGGTCCAAGTTGTACGCCTTGAAGCCCGTGCGGTGGTCCGAGATCCGGTTTTCCGGGTAGTTGTACGTGCGGATCTTCTCCGAGCGGTCCACGGAGCGCACCTGGCTGCGGCGCACGTCGGAGGCCTCCTGCTCGGCGGCTTCCTGGGCGGCGGCCAGCAGGCGCGAGCGCAGGATGCGCATCGCCTGCTCCTTGTTCTGGAGCTGGCTCTTCTCGTTCTGGCAGGAGGCGACCACACCGGTCGGGATGTGCGTGATGCGCACGGCCGAGTCGGTGGTGTTGACGGACTGGCCGCCGGGGCCCGAGGAGCGGTACACGTCGATGCGGAGGTCGTTCATGTTGACCTCGACCTCCACCTCCTCGGCTTCCGGGGTGACGAGCACGCCGGCGGCGGAGGTGTGGATGCGGCCCTGGGACTCGGTGGCCGGCACGCGCTGGACGCGGTGCACGCCGCCCTCGTACTTCAGGCGGGCCCAGACGCCCTGGCCGGGCTCGGTGGCCCCGTTGCCGCCCTTGGTGCGGACGGAGACCTGGACGTCCTTGTAGCCGCCGAGCTCGGACTCGGTGGCGTCGATGATCTCGGTCTTCCAGCCCACGCGCTCGGCGTAGCGCAGGTACATGCGGAGCAGGTCGCCGGCGAACAGGGCCGACTCGTCGCCGCCCGCACCCGCCTTGACCTCCAGGAGCACGTCCTTGTCGTCGCTGGGGTCGCGCGGAACGAGCAGCAGGCGGAGCTTCTCGGTGAGCTCTTCGCGCTGGGCGCTCAGTTCCTTGACCTCGGCGATGAAGTCCGGGTCGTCGGCCGCGAACTCCTTCGCCGTCTCGATGTCCTCGGCGGACTGCTTCCAGGCACGGAAGGTCGCGACGATCGGGGTCAGCTCCGCGTAGCGCTTGTTCAGCTTGCGCGCGTTGGCCTGATCCGAGTGGACCGAAGGGTCGGCGAGCTTCTTCTCAAGATCGGCGTGCTCGCCGATCAGTTCCTCGACCGCCTCGAACATCGGGGGCTCCTGAAGATGGTGAATGTGAAGAAAAGGGCTGCGGGACGAGAAAGGCGCCGGTCCGGCTGCCCCCGTACGAACAGGGTGCAGCCGGATCCCGGCGCCTGAGGCTCGCTACTTCTGTGCAGCCTTGCCGAAGCGGGCCTCGAAGCGGGCCACGCGGCCACCGGTGTCGAGGATCTTCTGCTTGCCCGTGTAGAACGGGTGGCACTCGGAGCAGACCTCGGCACGAATGTTGCCTTCGGTCAGGGTGCTACGGGTGGTGAACGACGCGCCACAGGTGCAGCTGACCTGGGTCTCGACGTACTGGGGGTGAACATCGCGCTTCAAGGTGTCTCCTAGATTCGGGAGGGCGCCGGGTCGCAGGAGCCGAATTGCGCGCTGCGTGAACCGGGGCCGACAGACCAGTCTGCCAGGACCGGGCTGCCTGTCAAAATTCTGAGGACGCCTCCCTCAACGGAGGGGGGCCGGCATCTATTCCACGGCCCGGCGGAACCTGTCCGACCGGATGGTTCGGTCTCCCGGACCTACGGGACCCACGGGCCCTACCGCACGACCGTGCCGGCCGTGCCCTTGTCGCCGGCCGAGTTCGCGGTGGCCTCGGCGGGGACCTGCCGGTCGGCCAGCAGGGCGTCCCAGACCATCGTGGACTCCTTGGTGAGCGGGACGACCCGGTTGGGGTCGCGGGTGTCGCCGGTCACCGGCAGCGTGATCATCTGCATGTTCTCGGGGCTGATGCCCTCCAGGCCCTGGGCGAAGCCCATGAGGGACTTCACGTCGCCGAGGGCCTTGTCCGTGGTGATGGCCTTGGTGGCGGTGTCGGCCACGTCGAGCAGCTGCTTCGGGTTGTCGAAGACGCCGATGCTCTTGACCTGCTTGATCAGCGCCTTGATGAAGGCCTGCTGGAGCTGTATTCGGCCCAGGTCGCCGCCGTCGCCGACGCCGTGCCGGGTACGGACGAGGCCGAGGGCCTGCTCGCCGTTCAGCCGGTTGGTCCCGGCGGGCAGGTTCAGGTGGCTGTAGTCGTCCTTGATCGGCTTGGTGGTCGTCACCTCGACGCCGCCGAGCTTGTCGATGATCTTCTTGAAGCCCGTGAAGTCGACTTCCAGGTAGTGATCCATGCGGATCCCCGACATCTTCTCCACCGTCGCGACCGCGCAGGCGGCCCCGCCGACGGTGAAGGACTCGTTGAACATCTTGCGCGGGCCGCCCAGGTCGCTCTTGCCGTTCGGGAGCTTGCAGGAGGGCCTGGTCACGAGGGTGTCGCGGGGTATGGACACGACGGTGGCCTTGGTGTGGCCCTCGTTGAGGTGGACGATCATCGCCGTGTCGGAGCGTGCGGAGCCGCCGTCGTCCTGGCCGTACTCCCCGTTGGCGCCGCCGCGGGAGTCGGAGCCGAGGACGAGGATGTCCATCGAGCCGTTGTCCACGTTCTTCGGGCGGTCCGCGCCGAGGGCCGCGTCGATGTCGACCGTCTTCAAGTTGCCGTTGAACTTGAAGTAGAAGTAGCCGAGCCCCGCCCCGCCCAGGAGGACCACGCCGGCGGCGGTCCACGCGGCGATGACGACGGCCCTGCGGCGCGCGGCAGGCTTCCGTCGGCGTCTGCCCGCGCTCCTGCGGCCGTGTCCCCTGCTGTCCTGGCTCATGCTCTCCGCTGCCGCCCGTCCGTGCTCGATTCGTCTCCCCGATCCCTCTGACACAGACGGTCGGACGCTTCCCAGGGTTCCACGGCCGCCTGTGCGTCCGGTGTGCGTCCCGGGTGCGGCCCGCCCCGTCCGCCCTCCGTGTCCGACCGGGGCGGACCCCCCGTGGCCCCGCGCCTACCTGCGGTTTCCCCGCCCCGCGCGAGGTGACCGCCCGGGGTCGGGCCGGGTACGGAGTGTGGCCAAGGTCGCACCTGTGCGCGAAGCCCCGTAGACGGCCCGGACCACCCGCGTACGACGCGACCGCCCCCGTCGCTGATGCGGCGGGGGCGGTCGGGGTCACGCAGGTGGTGCCACGGGGAGACGTCAGTCGTCGTTCTTGCCCGACGGGGTCGTCTTCGCGATCTGCATGAGGAACTCGGCGTTCGACTTCGTCTGCTTCATCTTGTCGAGGAGCAGCTCGATGGCCTGCTGGGAGTCGAGCGCGTGCAGCACCCGGCGCAGCTTCCAGACGATGGCGAGCTCCTCGCTGTTGAGGAGGATCTCCTCCTTGCGGGTGCCCGAGGGGTCCACGTCCACGGCCGGGAAGATGCGCTTGTCGGCGAGCTTCCGGTCGAGCTTGAGCTCCATGTTGCCGGTGCCCTTGAACTCCTCGAAGATCACCTCGTCCATGCGCGAGCCGGTGTCGACCAGCGCGGTGGCCAGGATGGTCAGCGAGCCGCCGTCCTCGATGTTGCGCGCGGCACCGAAGAAGCGCTTCGGCGGGTACAGCGCGGTCGAGTCGACACCACCGGACAGGATGCGGCCGGAGGCGGGGGCGGCGAGGTTGTACGCACGTCCCAGGCGGGTGATGGAGTCCAGCAGGACGACCACGTCGTGGCCGAGCTCGACGAGGCGCTTGGCGCGCTCGATGGCCAGCTCGGCGACGGTGGTGTGGTCCTCGGCCGGGCGGTCGAAGGTCGAGGAGATGACCTCGCCCTTCACCGACCGCTGCATGTCGGTGACCTCTTCCGGACGCTCGTCGACCAGGACGACCATCAGGTGGCACTCGGGGTTGTTGACCGTGATCGCGTTGGCGATCGCCTGCATGATCATGGTCTTACCGGTCTTCGGCGGGGCCACGATCAGACCGCGCTGGCCCTTGCCGATCGGCGACACGAGGTCGATGATGCGGGTCGTCAGCACGCCCGGGTCGGTCTCCAGACGGAGCCGGTCCTGGGGGTACAGGGGGGTCAGCTTCTGGAACTCCGGGCGGCCGCGGCCGGATTCGGGCGCCATGCCGTTGACGGAGTCCAGGCGCACGAGCGCGTTGAACTTCTCGCGGCGCTCGCCGTCCTTGGGCTGGCGGACGGCGCCGGTGGTGTGGTCGCCCTTGCGCAGACCCGCCTTGCGGACCTGGGCGAGGGAGACGTACACGTCGTTCGGGCCGGGCAGGTAGCCCGAGGTCCGGATGAACGCGTAGTTGTCGAGGATGTCGAGGATGCCCGCGACGGGGATCAGGACGTCGTCGTCGGCGACCGGGGTCTCCGCGGGGGCGAACTCGTCGCGTCCGCGACGGCCACGGCGGTCGCGGTAGCGTCCGCGCCGGCCGCGCCGGCCGTCCTCGTCGAAGTCGTCCTGCGGGCCGTTGTCCTGACGGTCCCGGTCCTGACGGCCGCCCTGCTGACCCTGGCCCTGACCCTGACCGCGGCCGCCCTGCTGGCGGTCCTGACGGTCGGTCCGGTCCTGACGTCCGCCCTGCTGGCCCTGACCCTGGTTCTGGCCCTGGCCACCCTGACCGGCCTGGGCCTGACCCTGACCCTGGGCGCCCTGGCCCTGGTCGTCGGCCTTGGCCCCGCGCTCACGGCGCTCGCGGCGGCCGTCGGCGCGGTCGTTGCCCCGCTCGCGGCGGTCGCGACGGCCGCGGCCCTCGCCTTCCTGGCCCTGGGCCTGGCCGGCGGGGGCGGTGGCGGCCTCGGCCTTCGCCTCGGCCTGTGCGGCCGGAGCGACGGTCTCGGACTTCTGCTCCACCTGTACGGCGGCGGCGGCGGGGGCCGAGCCCTCGGGGCTGCCGGAGGGGGCGGTGGCACGCCGGCGGCGGCGCTCGCCGACCGGGGCGTCCTCGCTGGCGGGCTGGCCCGGGATGTCGATCTGGGCCTGCGTGGCCGTCTTCTCGGCGGGCGCCTCGGCGGCGGCCTCGCCCGTACGGGCCTTGCTGGTGGCGCGGCGCTTCGGCTTGGTCTCGCCGCTTTCGGCGGGCGCGGCGGCCGGTGCGGCGGCCGCGGCCTTGGGGGCGCTGCTTCCCGCCTGCGCCTCCTTGATGACCTCGATCAGCTGGCCCTTGCGCATCCGCGCGGTGCCCCTGATGCCGAGGCCCGACGCGACCTGCTGGAGCTCGGCCAGGACCATGCCGTCAAGGCCGGTGCCGGAGCGGCGGCGCTTGGTCGGCGCTGCGCCCTCGGCGGGGGCACTGGTGTCGACGTTGGTGTCGGCAGCGCCCATCAGATCGGTGGTGTCGCTCACGAAGGGTCCTTCCCTGGAGCGGACGTCGGCCTGTCTGGCTCGGCGACCGGTTGTGCTGTCCGACGGCAGTCTGCGACTTGACGAGGCAGGGGCTGCAGCCGGGGCGGTGGTCCGCCGATAGAGATACGGCGGAGAGAAACGTGCATGTGCGTGGGTGGTTCCGGCGAGAAGCCCCCGAGCTGAAAGCGTGGGAATGTCACGCCGATTCCGGAGCGTGCTCGAAACTGCTGGCAGCGATCAAAGCAGTCGGGGAGGCTCCCGGAAGAAAGGTGGTCCCTGATAGGGACACTGAGCACCAAGCCATGGCGGCTTCGGATGCGCACTTGAGACTAACACTACCGGATCCAACAGATATTCCCCCTCTCCATCACCGGCTATAGAGCCCATCCGCGCAAGTTCTGCGCGGGCTCCGCGCGGGCGGCCTGCCCTGGCCGCCCGCCCCTGGCCGGCTGTGTCCTCTCCTGCGCGGATCAGCCGCCCTGGGTTCCCAGCGGAAGTACGCTCGCACCCGCTGCGTCGAGTGCCAGCCGGTTGGCCGCCCACCCCTCGCCCGCGAGCCGTGCGACCTTGTCGGCCGCACCGTTGTCGACCAGCGCGAGGACCGTGGGGCCCGCGCCGGAGATCACCGCGGGGATGCCGTCCGCCCGCAGTCGGGCCACGAGCGCCACGCTCTCGGGCATCGCCGGGGACCGGTACTCCTGGTGGAGACGGTCCTCGGTGGCCGGCAGCAGGAACTCGGGACGCCTGGTCAGGGCCTCTACGAGCAGTCCGGCGCGGCCGGCGTTGACGGCCGCGTCCACGTGCGGGACGGTGCGCGGCAGCAGGCCGCGCGCGGTCTCCGTCAGGACCGGCTTGGAGGGGACGAAGACCACCGGAACGATGGACTCGGCGGGCTCCATGCGGATCGCCTTGGCGCTGCCGCCGTCCATCCACGCGAGGGTGAAACCGCCGAGGAGACAGGCGGCGACGTTGTCGGGGTGACCCTCGATCTCGGTGGCGAGCTCCAGCAGAGCCGTGTCGTCGAGCTTGGCCTCGCCGCCTATCGTCACGGCGCGGGCGGCCACGATGCCCGCGCAGATGGCGGCGGACGAGGAGCCGAGGCCGCGGCCGTGCGGGATGCGGTTGGCGCAGACCACTTCGAGGCCGCGCGGCTGGCCGCCCAGCAGGTCGAAGGCGGTGCGCATGGAACGTACGAGGAGGTGGCTCTCGTCCCGGGGCAGGGTGTCGGCACCTTCACCCGCGATATCGATGTTCAGGCCGGAATCGGCCACGCGTACGACGACATCGTCATAGAGCCCCAAGGCCAGCCCGAAGGCGTCGAAGCCCGGGCCGAGGTTGGCACTGCTGGCGGGAACGCGCACCCGTACGGCGGCGGCGCGGAAGGCGGGACCGGCCATCTTCCGATGACACTCCTTGTGACTGTGCGAGACGGGATCTTCGCTGGCTCGCTGTGAATGTACTGGAGAACGTACGACACCCGAAGGCCCTGTGGGCAGCACCGCGGTCATATGCGCGGCGGCGGATGTAAGTACAGCCTATCGAAGGAAGGTTCTTCTCCGACATAGGGCGCACAGCAGGCGCACGATGCGTGTCGCGGGCTCCCGCGGATCCTGTCGGGTTTCCACGGGAATATCCCCCGGGTTTCCGTAGGTTTTTGTGCCCTACGGCCCGAGTTGCCGGATTCCTCGGCCTTCGAAAGACTTCCGGAATCCGGCAACTCGGTTACTGCGGTAGCGCCGGTTCCGCCGGTTCCGGCGGCCGGCCGCCCTTCCGGGCGGCCGGATCCCGCTTCCCGGTCAGACGAGGCCGAGGCGGATGGCGGCGGCCTCGGCGTCGACCGGAATGGTGACCGGCTGCGGAGCGCCGGCGACCGCCCAGTCGGGGTCCTTCAGGCCGTTGCCGGTGACGGTGCACACGATCTTCTGGCCGGGGTCGACCAGACCGAGGTCAACGGCCTTGAGCAGGCCGGCCACGGAAGCGGCCGAGGCGGGCTCGACGAAGACGCCCTCCTGGGCGGCCAACAGGCGGTAGGCCGCCAGGATCTGGCGGTCCGTCACCTCGTCGATGAAGCCGCCCGACTCGTCCCGGGCCTGCAGGGCGTAGTCCCACGAGGCCGGGTTGCCGATGCGGATCGCGGTGGCGATGGTGTGCGGCTCCTTGACGATCTCCCCGCGCACGATCGGCGCGGAGCCGGAGGCCTGGAAACCCCACACGCGGGGCGTACGGGAGGCCAGCCCGTCGGCCTTGTACTCCTTGAAGCCCTTCCAGTACGCCGTGATGTTGCCGGCGTTGCCGACGGGCAGCACGTGGATGTCGGGGGCGTCGCCGAGCGCGTCCACGATCTCGAACGCGGCCGTCTTCTGGCCCTCGATGCGTACCGGGTTGACGGAATTGACCAGCGCCACCGGGTAGTTGTCGGACAGCGCGCGGGCCAGGTCCAGGCAGTCGTCGAAGTTGCCGTCGACCTGGAGGATCTTGGCGCCGTGCACGAGCGCCTGGCCCATCTTGCCCAGCGCGATCTTGCCGCGGGGCACGAGGACGGCGCAGACCATCCCGGCGCGGACCGCGTAGGCGGCGGCGGAGGCCGAGGTGTTGCCCGTGGACGCGCAGATGACGGCCTTGGCGCCCTCCTCCTTGGCCCTGGTGATCGCCATGGTCATGCCGCGGTCCTTGAAGGACCCGGTGGGGTTGGCCCCCTCGACCTTGAGGTGTACCTCGCAGCCGGTGCGCTCGGAGAGCACCTGGGCGGGGACGAGGGGAGTGCCGCCCTCGCGGAGCGTGACCACCGGAGTCGACGCCGTGACCGGCAGGCGGTCCCGGTACTCCTCGATGATGCCGCGCCACTGGTGGGTGCGATTGCTGCTCATGGGTCCTTACTCCCCTTCAACACGCATGATGCTGGCGACACCGCGGACGGTGTCCAGCTTCCGCAGCGCCTCGACGGTCCCGGAAAGGGCGGCGTCGGGTGCACGGTGGGTGACGACGACGAGGGAGGCCTCGCCGTCTTGTGCTTGACGACCTTGCTGGCGGACGGTGTCGATGGAGACACCGTGCTCCGCGAAGGTGGTCGCCACCTGGGCGAGGACGCCCGGCTTGTCCGCCACATCGAGGCTGATGTGGTAGCGGGTGACGACATCCCCCATGGGGCTGACCGGCAGCTGGGTGTACGCCGACTCGCCCGGCCCCTTTGCCTCGGCGAGCTTGTTGCGGCAGACGGCGACGAGGTCGCCGAGCACCGCCGACGCGGTGGGCGCGCCGCCCGCGCCGGGCCCGTAGAACATGAGCCGCCCGGCGGCCTCCGCCTCGACGAAGACCGCGTTGTACGCCTCACGGACGGAGGCGAGCGGGTGGGTCAGCGGGATCATCGCCGGGTGGACGCGCGCGGTGACGGACTCGCCGTCGGCGGCGCGCTCCAGGATGGCGAGGAGCTTGATGGTGCAGCCCATGCGCTTGGCGGACGCGAAGTCCGCGGCGCTGACCTCGGTCATGCCCTCGCGGTAGACGTCGTCCAGGCGGACCCGGGTGTGGAAGGCGATGCCGGCCAGGATCGCGGCCTTGGCGGCGGCGTCGTAGCCCTCCACGTCGGCCGTGGGGTCGGCCTCGGCGTACCCGAGGGCGGTGGCCTCGTCGAGGGCCTCCTGGTACCCGGCGCCGGTGGAGTCCATCTTGTCGAGGATGAAGTTCGTCGTGCCGTTGACGATGCCCATCACCCGGTTGATCTTGTCGCCCGCGAGGGACTCGCGCATGGGGCGGACCAGCGGGATGGCGCCGGCCACGGCGGCCTCGTAGTACAGGTCCAGCCCGGCGGCCTCGGCGGCGGCGTGCAGCGCGGCGCCGTCCTGGGCGAGCAGCGCCTTGTTCGCCGAGACGACGGAGATGCCGTGCTCGAAGGCGGTGGTGATCAGGGTGCGGGCCGGCTCGATGCCGCCGATGACCTCGATCGCGATGTCGATGTCACCGCGTTTGAGCAGGGCGGTCGCATCGGTGGTGACCAGCGCCTGGTCGATGCCCTCGCGCACCTTGGAGGGGCGCCGCACAGCCACGCCCGCGAGCTCGACGGGCGCGCCGATCCTGGCCGTCAGGTCGTCGGCGTGCGTCGTCATGATGCGGGCAACTTCCGAGCCGACCACTCCACAGCCCAGCAGCGCCACCTTCAGCGGACGCGTACGCATCATTCGACCTACGCCTTTCGATCTTCACATCAGTACCTGTTGTGCGGTTTGCACCCCAGGTGTGAACCAGTCTCACTCAATGGACAACAGTTTCCACCCTCGGTCCATTGAGTGAGACACCTATTCAGGGGTCCGAAGGCCGTCCCCCAGAAGAATGCGCGTCACCCGACGTCGAGACGCAGGAGATCCTCCTCCGTCTCGCGGCGGACGATGACGCGCGCCTCGCCGTCGCGCACGGCGACGACCGGCGGGCGGAGCACGTGGTTGTAGTTGCTCGCCATGGAACGGCAGTACGCACCGGTCGCCGGGACCGCGAGGAGGTCCCCGGGGGCGATGTCGGCGGGCAGGAAGGCGTCCTTGACCACGATGTCGCCGCTCTCGCAGTGCTTGCCCACGACGCGCACGAGCATGGGCTCGGCGTCGGAGGTGCGTGAGACGAGGCTGACCGAGTACTCGGCATCGTAGAGGGCCGTCCGGATGTTGTCGGACATCCCGCCGTCGACGGAGACGTACGTCCGCAGGCCCTCCAGCGGCTTGACCGTACCCACCTCGTACAGGGTGAAGGCCGTCGGTCCGACGATCGCCCGTCCGGGTTCCACGGAGATCCGCGGGGCGCGCAGACCGGAGGCCTCGCACTCGCGGGCGACGATCTCGTGCAGGGCCTTGGCGATCTCGTGCGGCTCGCGCGGGTCGTCCGCGGAGGTGTAGGCGATGCCCAGCCCGCCGCCGAGGTCGATCTCGGGCAGCTCCACCCCGTGCTCGTCGCGCACGGCGGCCAGCAGCCGCACCACGCGCTTGGCGGAGACCTCGAAGCCGGCCATGTCGAAGATCTGCGAACCGATGTGGGAGTGGACGCCCAGCAGCTCCAGGCTGTCGTGCCCCAGCGCGCGCCGCACGGCCTCGGCGGCCGATCCGTCGGCGACGGCGATCCCGAACTTCTGGTCCTCGTGCGCGGTGGCGATGAACTCGTGGGTGTGCGCCTCCACGCCCACGGTGACGCGGATCTGCACGGGCTGGCGCACACCGAGCTCGCGGGCGATGTGCGCGACGCGGGCGATCTCCTGGAAGGAGTCGAGCACGATCCGGCCGACGCCGGCCTCGATGGCGCGGGTGATCTCGCTCGTCGACTTGTTGTTGCCGTGGAAGGCGATGCGCCCGGCCGGCATCTCGGCGGCGAGCGCGGTGGCGAGCTCCCCGCCGGAACACACGTCGAGGTTGAGCCCCTCCTCCTTGAGCCACTTCACGACGGCCTTGGAGAGGAACGCCTTGCCGGCGTAGAAGACGTCGGCGTCCGGCCCGAAGGCGTGCGCCCAGGCGCGGCAGCGCGCCCGGAAGTCCTCCTCGTCGAGGAAGTAGGCCGGCGTCCCGAACTCCTCGGCGAGACAGGTCACTTCGATCCCGCCGACGGTGGCGACCCCGTCGTCGTTCCGGCCGACCGTCCGGGCCCAGACCTTCTCGTCGAGCACGTTGAGGTCGGCGGGCGGCGGGGAGTAGTGCCCCTCGGGCAGGACGTCGGCGTGGCGGGGGCCGGCGGGGTGTGCGGAACGGCTCATCTCTGCATTCTCTCTTCGCAAATCATCCGGATCGCAGGCGAATCACAGCGGATCACATACGTATCGCAGGCATCACAGGTGGTCGGGCGCATCGATGCCGAGCAGGGCCAGGCCGCCGGCCAGCACCGTTCCGGCGGCTTCGGCAAGGGCCAGCCGGGCACGGTGGGCGGCCGAGGGTTTCTCGTCCCCCTTGGGCAGGACGTGGCACTGGAAGTCGAGCAGGGCGTCGGCGATGACTACGAGCTGCCGCACGAGCCGCTCGGGCGCACGGTGGTGCGCGGCGGCTTCGAGCACGAGGGGCTGATCGCGAAGGGCGCGGAGCAGGGCGTCGGCGCCGTGCGCCCCTCCCGGCTCCCCGGGCTCGCCCCGGAACCCCAGCTGCGCGGCGTTGCGGGTCAGGGCCCGCGCCCGGGCATGGGCGTACCGCACGCGGAAGAACTCGCTCGACTCGTCCTGGACGAGGAGCCACGCGGGAAAAACGGGGGTCTCGTGCCCGGGCACGGACAACATCGCCCAGGCGGCGGCGCCGGCCCCGTACGCACCGACCACGTCCCCGTCCCGCCGGGCCACGGGGGCGATGCGGGCCTCGCCGACACCCTCCCCCGCCACCCCCTGACTACTCACGATCCGCTGCACGGCCGCCTGGAGCACGCGCTCACGCAGGACGGCGACTGGCACGCCGACGAACTCGACGGGGGCGGGGGCAGGGCCGTAGGAGTCCGCCCCACCGGTCCGTCCGGCTTGAACGCTCCGTACGTACTCCCCCACCGAACCCTCGGCGAGCACGAAGTTCAGGAACCCGGCGCCGGTGATCTCCACGCGCTCGATCCCGGGCAGCTCCGCCAGCCGCGGCGCCAGCACCTCGGCCACTCCGCGGGGCGGGACTCCGGCACCCTTCGCCACCCCGAACGCGACGGGCGAGGCGTAATCCCCCACTCCCCCGGGCCGGGTCCGCTCGACGACGACCCGCTCGGGCACGACCAGCCCGGCGGGCAGCTCCCCGTCCTCGACGGCGCGGCGCAGGGCGCGCACGACGGAGCGGGAGAGGTCGACGGGGGTCACGCGACCAGCCTAGGGGAGAAGCCCCCAGGTCACGGATACGGTTTCGCCATGTGAACAGCGGGCCCCGACGGGGAGGTCAGCGGGGGGACTCATCCCCTCCCTCTCCCGGCGGGGGCACCCTTCCGCTCTCTCCGGTCACGGCGCTCGATGAGCCGGCGCACGATCCGCACCAGCTCCGCGGGCTCGAAGGGCTTGGCGAGGAAGGCGTCCACGCCTGCGGCGATCCCGGCCTCGACCTCGTGCTGCGTGCAGGCACTCACGATCGCAACGGGCAGATGCCGCGTCCTCGGATCGGCCCGCAACTGCGCGGCTGCCCCGAACCCGTCCAGCCGGGGCATGACCACATCAAGAGTGATCACATCGGGCATCACGCGATGGACGACGTCCAGGCACTCGGCACCATCGTTCGCGGTCACGACCTCGAAGCCCTCCAGCTCGAGATTGACCTTGATCAGCTGCCGGATGACCTTGTTGTCGTCGACAACAAGCACCCGGCCCGAGGCGCCCGACACAACTCGAGAGTAGGTCGACGGCAGCCCCCGCGTCCGGGTTTTTGTCACTTCCACCCCCTCCGGGCGACCCACGTCCCCCTCCCCGTCAATCCGTTCCTGATCACCGTCCGGAAGCTGGTAGTGTTCAACCCGTCGCCGCAACACCAGCGACAGCGCCCCCGTAGCTCAGGGGATAGAGCAACGGCCTCCGGAGCCGTGTGCGCAGGTTCGAATCCTGCCGGGGGCACTTCGCAGGAAGTGCCCAAAGACCCCGCCATCAGCGAGTTCGCTGAGAACGGGGTCTTCGCGTTTGTGCGGCCAACTGCGGCGGTGTGCAGCCGTATGTCAGGCCCTGTGGACTATGGGGTCACATCCTGGCGACCGTCGAGGGACTTCGCGTACCGACTGATCAGCACTTCCATGCTGCTGCCCACGCGCTCGGCGACCTGGGGTACTGGGGTCTCTGCGGGTGGGGCTCCGGGGCGTTGGCCGTCAGTGGCTGTTCTGCCAGAAGGTGGTGTTGTGGTCGGCTGCGAAGTCGGCGCGCTTCCAGGTGGTTGAGGACAGGGTCTGGACGTAGTCGCGGCCGGTGCGGAAGTCGGGCCAGTCGGTCTTTCCCGTGGCGGCGAAGTGGGTCCAGGTGCGGAGCATGCGGGTGCGGAAGCGGGCCTGGTCCGCGGGGACTTCCTCGAACAGCGGCGGGTGATCGAAGAGGTAGGGCAGTTCCGTCATGTGCGCGGCGTGCTGCTCGAAGCTGGGCTTCGGGAAGCCCTCGAACCACGGGGTGCCGCGTTCGGAGAACTCGTACGCCCGGGTGGGGGTCCAGCGGGAGAGGAGCCGGGCCGTCTCCAGGGTGGGCGTGGACCAAGCGGAGTCGGTGAGGGCGGCGGCCAGCGCCTCGCCCGCCGAGCCGTACCGGGTGAGCGGGTAGCGGGCGAGGACGGCGTCGGACGTGGAGCCGAACTCCTGGCGGATGGCCGGCTCGTACTCCTCCGGCTTCATCGGCGCGCCGGAGGCGAGTTCCTGGCCGATCACCCTGCCGCGTTCCTCGTCGTGGTTGACGCCGATGAGGACGGGGACCCGGTTGAACCTCCCCGTGCGCAGTGCTTCGGCCGGGGAGAGGGGCATGAGCTCGGTATCGGTGACCGGGCGGGGTTCGTTGTAGGGGCCGTAGGCGGCGAGGAGTTCGGAGACGGGCTTGTCGCGCAGGCAGTCGGCGGTGCCGGTCTCGCAGCCCAGGGCGGCGATGACGCGTCTGGCGTCGGCCTCGGCCTCGGCACGGGTGCGGGAGCCGCCGGCGGCGCAGGGGGCGCTCTGGACGACGGCACGGTGAAAGAGGCCCGCGGAGGCGGGTGAGGCGAGATGGCCGCAGACGCTGTAGCCGCCGCCGGACTGGCCCGCGATCGTGACGTTGTCCGGGTCTCCGCCGAAGGCGGCGGCGTTGGCCTTCACCCACCGCAGGGCGGCCTGCTGGTCTTCGAGGCCGAGGCCGTCGGCGCCGGGCTGGGAGGGGTCGCTGAGGAAGCCCATGACGCCCAGGCGGTAGTTCATCGAGACGACCACCGCGCCCTGCTCGGCCAGGCTCGTGCCTCCGTACTGGTGGCCGGCGCCGTACATGAGGCTGCCGCCGTGGATC
The DNA here is from genome assembly GCF_044454225.1 of Streptomyces sp. NPDC051563. Taxonomy (NCBI): domain Bacteria; kingdom Bacillati; phylum Actinomycetota; class Actinomycetes; order Kitasatosporales; family Streptomycetaceae; genus Streptomyces; species Streptomyces sp. NPDC051563. The sequence goes on along the minus strand of NZ_JBITDL010000003.1, from coordinate 190,341 downwards.
CATACGATCACCGGTCGCTTCCCGGCCTGCTTCCCCGCCTGCTTCGCAGTCGGGGTGGTGACGTTCAGGTAGAGGCAGTCCTCGTTGTCGTTCGGGATGCCGATCGGTATCCCCTCGGGCTGGGCGCAGGCCTGGGCGGGGGCTGTCGCTTCCCGTATCCCGGTCCAGCGCGCCGCGGGCTGCGGAGACTTCCAGCGCAGGTCTCCGACGGGGGGTGCGGCGTAAGGGATGCCCTGGAAGGTGCGGACCTCGCCGGCGGTACCACGGACCTTGCCGTTCGTGGTGGCGACCACCGTCCGGTCGGCGATGGTGCCGACGGGGGCGGCGTGGGCGAGGGTCGGGGCGGCCAGGGCGAGGCCGAGGCCCATCGACGCGGCGACGGCCGACCACTTCGCAACGATCTTGGTGTTCGTCATGGAAGGAACAGTAGAGAGGTTTGCTCGATCGAGCAATACGTTTGTATAGATCGATCGAGTGAGTCGATCGGGCAACAGGTGCTAGCGTCCGTCGCATGGGAAACCGCGAAGCCCTCCTCATCGGCGCGAAGGCGTGCCTGCGGGAGAAGGGGTACGACCGCAGCAGCATCCGGGACATCGCCACCGCCGCCGGGGTGAGCACGGCCGCGATCGGCTACCACTACGGATCCCGCGAAGCCCTTCTGAACCAGGCGCTGTTCGAGATCCTCGACGAATGGGGCGATGCCATGGGGCGCGCCGTCCTCCCGGACGCCGACGGCTCCACCGAGCGGGATTTCGCGCGGATGTGGCAGAGCCTGATCGACGATTTCGCAGCCCACCCCGACCTGTGGCTCGCCTCGATGGAGCTGTTCATGCAGGCCCAACGCCAGTCCGACCTGCGCACCGCCCTCGCCGGCGGGACGGCCCAGGGACGGCGTGGCATGGCCGCCATCTTGGAGGGTGTCCCCGAGGACCAGGTCCCCGAGGACACCGTGCGAAGCCTCGGCAGCGTCCAGCTGGCCCTGATGTCGGGCCTGATGATCCAGCACCTCAGTGATCCCGCGAGCGCTCCCACGGCGGACGAGATCCTCGCGGGGCTCCGCGCACTGGCGAAGTTCGCGAACTGAAGGTCACATCGGCCGCGTCGACCCGCCTTGGCGCGTCATCGCGAGGAGCGTCCTGTCAGAGGCTGGTGGAACGCTGGGCCGGACGGTCGGTCACATGGAGAGGGTGAGGGGCATGACCACGATTCCCAGCGGGCGGCGGATGGAGCAGGCGGCCGTGAACGCGCTCCGTACGCTCCTGCAAGACTATGACCACGTGGTGGAGGAGATTTCGGGCCAGAACGACTACGGCGAGGATCTGTTCGTCACCTTCGCCGACGCCGGCCGCGTGACCAACGACGTGATCAAGGTGCAGGTCAAGGGCGGCACTTCATGGCGCCGGTCCTACGGCTACGGAGTAGCAGTGCGCCAGCACGCCGAGACGTGGGCGAACGGGAACGTGCCCGTGTTCTGCGTCGTCTTCGACCCGGTTACGAAGCAGCTGTACTGGGCGAACGCCACCGAACAGCTTCGGCGTGGGGAGCACGAGGGCCGTCGGCCTCGGACCATCCGCGTGCCTGCCGACGCGGTCCTGGACGACACCACTCTGGCGGCCTTCGTCAACAAGGCTCGTGCGTACGTTGGTGGGTACCGGGGACGGAACGCCGTGCTTGCCCACCTCGGGGAGATGGCAGGGGTGGCCTTCAGCCGCTCGGACCATGTCCTGCACTGGGTCAACGAGTTCGAAGAGCAGTTGATCTTCTGGCAGCGCCCCGGGGAGCCCCATGCCACTCTCCTCCACAGCGACCTCGACTGGGACCCGATCCCGATCACGCCCGCCCGCCTGCTCATTCCGGGCGGCTTGCCCCTGGGATCGTTCGGCCAGGACTTCCCGGAAGAGATTCGGCGGCTCACACCCATGGCGTGCGTCGGTGGGGTCATCCTCAACATGCCGGAGGCCCTATGGCTCGCCTCTTGTTTCTCGGCCACGGAGTGGGCTCGGCGGGGCGCAGAAGTGGGATAGACGCCGGGGCGGTTCCGGTGGTCCGTACGAAGGGGGTGGGGGTGGGTCTGTGGGTTTTGGGGGGTGGGGGCGGGGGTGTGCGTGCGTAGGTTGGAGGGGAGGCCACTTGGGTTGTGAGGCTGTGTGGCGTGCTCTGACGGTGAGGATGGGGCGGCGCGGAATGCGTGACTTGGTGGAGACGGCGCGGCAGTGGGTGGCCGAGGGGCGGGTCGGGTTCCTGGCGCGGCCCGTGACCGAGCAGGGCTTCGGGCCCCGGGATCCCGCCGGTGCGGTGCTCGTGGATGTGGGCGGGGAGTGTGTCGGGGCCCTGTACCGGGGGGTGTTCGATGCCGAGCTGGTGGCGGAGGCCGCCGCCATGGGGGGCGGGGAGACCGCTCGGGTGTGTGAGGTGTCCGTGGGCGCCGGGGAGGCCGTCGAGGCCAAGCTGACGTGTGGCGGGCAGGCCGAGGTGCTGTTGCAGCCGCTGGCGGCGATTCCCGGTGAGTGGTGGGAGCTGCTCGGGCAGGGGGTCGGGGTCGCGCTCGTGACCCAGTTGAACGAGCGGGCGGATCAGGCTGTGAGTGTTGTCGTGCGGGGGGCCGACGAGCCGTCCGGTGACGCCGAGCGGCGGGCCGGGGAGCTGCTGCGGACCCGCCGGCCCGGGCGGGACGCGCTGTACGCGGGGTCCGGGCTCGTGCTCGTCGAGGCTTATCCCTCGGCTCCGTACGTGGTGATCGGCGGGGGCGGGGAGCTGGCCGAGGTCATCGAGGCCCAGGCCCGGCTGCTCGGGTGGGAGGTCAGTGTCGTCACCGGCGTCGGCGAGGCCGAGAAGCTGCTCGGGGCGCGGCGGGACGCCGCTTGTCTGGCGATGCTGAGCCATGATCCGGAGTTCGACGTGCAGACGCTGCGGACCGCGCTCGCGCTCGGGATTCCGTACGTCGGCGCGCTCGGCTCCCGCAAGACCACCGCGCGGCGGCGCGAGGGGCTGCTCGCGGCCGGGGTGAGCGAGGAGCGGCTGCGGACGGTGCACGGGCCGATCGGGCTGGACCTGGGCGGGCAGACGCCGGCGGAGACGGCGCTGGCCATCTGCGCGGAGATCCTGGCGGTGCTCGGAGGGCGCGAGGTTCGTGGGGTGCGGGACGCGGACGGCCCCCTCAAGGGGTGAAGAGGCCCGGCAGGGGTGCGATCGGGTGAAATCGTCGCAAATGCGGGAAAATGGGTTGTATGGACACGACTCTGATCTTCCTCGCGGTGGACAGAACACTGACCAACATCGCGTGGTTCCTGGTCGTCGGGCTCATCGTGGTCGGCTTCCTGCTCGGCGGCTTCTTGCTGGGCAAGCGGGTCCGGGCACAAGAACCCGCACCCCCCTCTCCCGAGAGCCAGCCGCACCTGCCCGACGGCGGTGCGGTGCACGAGGTCTCCGAGGAGCGGGAGTACGTCGAATTCCCCGCGAGCGGACTGCGCCCGCACGAGATGCAGGGCTACGGGAACTTCGGCTCCCGCACCCACAGCCATCAGGACGAGGCGCGGGCCGAGCGGGAATCCGGCTACGAGCACCCCAATCCGCGGCCGGCCCGCAAGCAGCCGCCCACCCTGCCGCCCCTGGGCGGCGCCAAGCCCGCCTGAAGGAGCGGGTGAAGGCCTGAGGCCGACCCGACCCACCCGGCATGTGACCCGCGGCCTCCCGCCGCGGGTCACATGTCCGTGCGCAGGCGCAGGACCTCCGGGGGCGGGTGGCGGGTGGAGGTGTGGCGGACCTCCGCCGTGAGCGGCGGGTCCAGGGGGTGGAAGGGGACCTCGCCGAGGCCGATGGCCGTGACGGTGTCGGAGGCCGTGTCGGAGGCGGCCTCCGTGACGGTGGCGTCCTGGGGGCTCCGCCGGGTTCCCGCGGCCGCCTGCGGGCCGCGGGCGGCCACCGCGGCTGCCACCTCCGCGCGGAGCGGCGCCGTCAGTGGGCTCGAAACCAGCGGGGTCTCGTCGCCGACCGGGAGGACCAGGACGAGGGCGAGCGGGCGGCGGGCGGTGCCGGTGTAGCCGACCACCGCCGCGTCGCGGACGTTGGTGTGGCGGAGCTTCTGCCAGCCGCGCCGGCCGGCGGGATAGGGCTGGTCCATCCGCTTGACGACCAGGCCCTCGATGCCGCTGGCGGGCAGGGCCTCGTACCAGGTCTCCGCGAGCTCGGGGTCCGTGGTCATGGGGACCGGCTGGAGCGGCGGGCCCAGCGGCAGGAGCAGGTCGACGAGGAGGGCGCGCCTGCGTTCGTACGGGCGGCCGCGCAGGTCGATGCCGGCCAGTTCCAGCACGTCGAAGGCGGCGTACGAGGCCGGCAGCGTCCGGGCCAGCACGGCGGCCCGGGCGGCCGAGGCGGCGGCAGCCCGGCGCTGTACGAGCGCGAAGTCGGTGCGGCCCGCGTGCCAGACCACCACCTCGCCGTCGAGGACGGTCCCGGCGGGCAGGTGGCGGGCGGCGGCCGCGAGGTCGGGGAAGGCCGCGGTGACGATGCGGCCGGAGCGGGCCTGGAGGACCACCCCGTCAACGGCGCGGTCGGTGCGCACGATGACGAGGCGGTGGCCGTCGAACTTGGGCTCGTACGCGAGACCGGGCCCGCGCGGCAGGGTCCGTACGGCCGCGGCGAGCGCGACGGTGATCACGGGAGCCGTCCGGCCAGGCCGGGATCGAGGAGCGGGGCGAACAGATCGCCTTCGCGGGCCAGCCGGGGGGCGATGTCGTCCGCGAGAAAGACCAGGTCGGAGGCGGTGCGGCAGGACTCGACCTCGGCCCAGGAGAGGGGGGCGGACACCGTCGGCAGGGTGCGGGCGCGCAGCGTGTACGGGGCCGCCGTGGTCTTGGCGGCGGCGTTCTGGCTGTGGTCGACGAAGACCTTCCCGGGCCGCAGCGCCTTGGTCATCCGGTGCACGACGAGGTCGGGGAGCTCGCGCTCGGCCTCCTGGGCGAGGGCCTTCGCGTACGCCGACACCTGCTCGGAAGGGGTCGGTTCGAGGGGTACCGCCAGGTGGAGCCCCTTGGAGCCGGAGGTTTTGGCGCAGGCGTGCAGGCCGTCGGCCGTGAGGCGGTCCCGGAGCCACAGGGCGGCGGCGGCGCATTCGACGACGGTGGCGGGGGGACCGGGGTCGAGGTCGAGGATCAGCCGGTCGGCGAGGGCGGGGGCTCCGGCCGGCCACTGCGGGGTGTGGAACTCGACGACGAGGTTGGCGACCCACATGAGGGCGGGCAGGTCGGCGACGACCACCTGTTCGGCCCGCAGGTCCTCCGAGCGGGGCACGGGCGTGGTCTTCACCCAGGTGGGGGTACCGGGCGGTGGGTTCTTCGTGAAGAAGAGCTGTCCGTCCGGGCCGTCGGGATAGCGCAGGAAGGACACCGGGCGGTCGTGGATGTGGGCGAGCAGGGGGCCCGCGACCGTGGCGTAGTAGTGGAGGACCTCGCCCTTGGTGAAACCGGTCTCCGGGTAGAGGACCTTGTCGAGGTTGCTGAGCGAAATGCGACGGCCCTCCACCAGGGTGATCGGCGTCATACGATGAGATTGCCACGAAACAGGAGGAACCGTGCGATCCATATGGAACGGGGCGATCTCCTTCGGCTTGGTCAGCATTCCGATCAAGCTCGTGAACGCCACCGAGAGCCACTCGATCTCCTTCCGCCAGATCCATGTCGGCGACGGCGGACGCGTCCGCTACCGCAAGGTCTGCGAGCTGGACGGGGAGGAGGTGCCGACCGCCGAGATCGGCAAGGGGTACGAGGAGGCCGACGGGTCGATCATTCCGATCACCGACGAGGATCTGGCGCAGCTGCCGATCGCCACCGCGAAGACGATCGAGATCGTTTCGTTCGTTCCGGCCGATCAGATCGATCCGTTGCAGATGGACTCTGCCTACTACCTCGCGGCGAGCGGGGCCACGGCGGCCAAGCCGTACACGCTGCTGCGGGAAGCGCTGAAGCGGAGCCAGAAGGTCGCGATCGCGAAGTACGCGCTACGGGGGCGGGAGCGGCTGGGCATGCTGCGGGTCGTCGACGACGTGATCGCGATGCACGGGCTGCTGTGGCCGGACGAGATCCGGGTCCCGGAGGGGGTGGCACCCGAGGGCGAGGTGTCGGTGCGGGAGGCCGAGCTGGATCTCGCGGACGCGCTGATGGCCACCTTGGGGGAAGTGGAGATGGACACGCTGCGCGACGACTACCGGGAGGCCGTCGAGGCGATGATCGCGGCGAAGGCGGGCGGGGAGACGGTGGTGGCGCCTGGGCCGCCCGCGGAGGGTGCGGGTGGGCAGGTCATCGACCTGATGGCGGCGCTGGAGAACAGCGTGCGGGCGGCGAAGGCCTCGCGGGCGGGGGTGGCTGCGCCGGATGGCGAGGGTGAGGAGGGGGCTGGGGCCGAGGTGACGCCGCTACGGCGGAAGCGGGCCTCGGCGGCTCCGAAGGCCGTGGGCGGGAAGAAGTCGACTGCGGCGGGGGGTGCGGGGGGTGGTGCTGGTGCCGGTGCGGGTGCCGGTGCTGCGAAGAAGTCGACGGCGGCTGCCGCTGCGAAGAAGAAGGCCGCTGCGGCGGCTGCGAAGAAGACGGCCTCGGCCAAGGCTGCGGAGGCGAAGCCGGCGCGGGCTGCCGCGAAGAAGGCGGTGACGCCGCGCAAGCGGAGCTCCGCTTGAGGTGGCTGCGGCCCGGCTGCGCGGCCCTGCGGGGCGAAGTCCCCTACCCCCCCTTCCACCGTTCCCCGGGCGCTGCCCGGAGCCCGGTCCTCAAACGCCGGACGGGCTGCCAGGGGGGGTGCGGGGCTGCGCCCGGACCCCTTCTGGGGCTCCGCCCCAGACCCCGGTCCTCAAACGCCGGACGGCTGAAAGATCTCTGGAGCTCCGCCCCAGCCCCCCGTCTCAGACGGGGACGGCTGACAGGCCCCCGGGGCCGGCGCGGCTACCGCCAGGTGCGGCGGTCCCTCGCCTTGGTGTGGAGGGATTCCACGTCCGGGGGTTTGAGGGTGGTGGGGGTGTTCGTGAGGAAGGTCGATGTGGTGGACGGGGTGAGGATGCGGACGTCGCGGAGGGTGGGGGCGACCTCCAGGCGGGTCGCGTCGACGATGGCCAGGACCGGGGTCACCGGGGTGGAGAGGGCGCGGGTGGCGCGGTCCGCTGCGCGGCGGGTCTCGCGCGGGTCCGGGGTGGGGTCGGCGCGGCCCACCGTGAGGAGGAGGTCGCCGATCACCGTGCGCTGGCGGCGGCCCTGGACCGTGCGGATGCAGAAGACGCCGGGCGGGCCGATGAGCAGGTGGTCCGCGACGGAGCGGACCGAGTGCAGGACCTTCCAGTCCTCCGTCTCCGCCAGGGCGTCGAGGACCTCGCCCATCCGCTGCCGCACCGTGAGCTCCTGACGGAGCCGGTGCCGGGCGCGGGTGCCCGCGGTGCCGTAGGTGAGGGCTCCGAGCTGGGCCTCGCCCGGGCGGTTCGGTGCCAGGTCCTCGTCGGGCGGGAGGGACAGGCGGAGCAGGTCCTCGGCCGTGGGGACGGGTGGCGGGCCGATGGCCACGGTTCCGGTGAGGTAGGGCCGTAACGCCGTCAGGATCTCCTCGCGGCGCTCGTCCGCCAGCACGCTGATCCGGTTGGCCCGCCGGTCGTACCAGGCCACCGCCCTGCCGTCGGGCAGGTTCACGTACAGCCGGCCGCGGCCCGGCCGGCCGCTCGGCAGTACCTTCAGTCCCCTCGGAGCCATCGCCCTCACCCCCGCCGTCCATGGGAGCAGCCCGGGCGCCCCGCGGCAATCCCCCGGTGGGGTCCGGCCCGCCGTGGGTGGTGCGGGGCCCGTGGCGTGTAACGACTCCGCCGGGTCGCCGAGGCATGGCTGTTACAGAAGCAACGGGTTACCGCAACGGCCGCTGCATACGTTTATCCCACCTGGACAGCCCAGCGCCTGACCTGCACCGAAGGACGCCCCGTGAACACCGTTCGCCGCAGCCGCCGCACTCTCGTACGCGCCGTGGCCGTGGCCGTGGGTGCCGGCACCCTGCTGGCGTTCCCGGCGGCGGCCGCGCTCGCCGACGGGGTGCCGTCGGGCTCCTCCGTGCAGGGCGTGGCCGCCCCGCGGACCCTGGTCAAGACCCTGTCGCTCGCCGACGGAGTCTCCACCGCGCACGTGTACCGCGTGGCCAAGGGTGCCTACCAGGCCGATGTACTGAACCCCGACGGGTCCACGGCCGCCACCCTGACCAGCCGGGACGGCAGCACCGGCTTCGCCGACGCCGGGGAGATGCACCTCGCGCTGCGGTCCGACGGCCGGCTCAGTTCCTGGTCCGGGCCCGGGAACGGGGGCGAGAGCGGTACGGACGGCGCCGGGAGCGCGGCCGGGCACAAGACCGCCACCCGCGACGGCCGGGTCGTCCCGGTCTCCGCGCCCTCGCGACCGGGTACCGGGACCGTCGAGGCGCTGGGCCTGAACACGCTGGCCGACGGCCCGGGCGACGGCATGCTGCTGCTCGCCGCGGGCGGCGGCATCGCGGCGGTCGGCGCAGCCGGGCTGGGCTTCGCGATGCTGCGCCGCGGGCGTACGGACGCGTAGGCGCCGGCCTCCCCCGGCCCGTCGGGCGCCGGGGCCCCGCGGGCCCGGGCGCACGGGCGGAAACGATGCGGCTCTGCCTACTGTGGACGGGCACATGCTCATGGGAGAGGAGGGCCGCCGGGTGATCGACGCAGCATTCCGATCCGCTTCCGACTCCCGGTCCTCCTCCTGCTCCGGTTCCGGACTCCGGAGTCCGGATCGGCACCGGCGCCTGCGGGCCGTTCTGCCGGCCCTGCTCCCGCTCCTGCTGCTGCCGCTGGCGAGCGCCTGCGGGGACACCGGCGGGCTGGCCGGCGCCGGGGCGACCCCGACGGCGAGCGGGCCCGTACATCTGTGGCCGGGGCGCGCGGGGGCCGTCGTACCGCCGGCCGATCCGGGGGGCGCGCCGCCCGAGTACGTACCCGGGATCGCGCCCGTGCAGGACCAGAACGTGCACGCGATCGACCCGGCGACCCTGGTGCAGGCCGAGCTGCGGGCGCACCCGAACGTGCAGACAGGTCCCGACGGGATGCCGCCCGAGACCCTCGCCGCGATCAAGGAGTGCGGGGCGGACGGGGCCGATCCGAGGAAGTGCCCGGTGCTGACGCCGTACTACCGGGACCTCACCGGCAACGGCAAGGACGAGCTGATCGTCGGCATCGAGTACCCGGAGCAGCAGCTGTCCGTGCGCGTCTACACCGCGGACGCCGAGGGCCGGCTCAACCGGATCATGGCCACCACCGATACCGTCATCAGCGTCGAGCTCGCCGGACGGGACGTGATCCTGCGCGTTCCCAGCGGCAACGCGGGCTACGAGGTGAACACCACCTGGTCCTGGGACGAGACGCAGCGCTCGATGCTGCCGGCGTGGGAGCAGATCGTCCGGGTGCCCGGCAGCACCGGCCCGGGCCGGGCTCCGCGCCCGTCCCCGAGTCCGGGCTCGGGAACGGCCTCGCCGGGGGCCTCCCGGTGAGGCTCCGGCTCCCCTCCTGGACGGCGACGCTGACCTGGAAGTCGGCGTGCTTCATCGTGCTGATGTGCTGCTCGCTCGCCGCGGTGCTGGGTGTGCTCGTGCACGTGGAAGTGACCCGGCAGACCGTCGCGACGGCCCGCGAGAAAGCCCTGGCCAAGCTGAACGACGCCTCGCGCGCCTACGAGGCCGGCGAGGTGCTGCCGCCGGAGTCCGGGCTGGATCCGGCCGGGCTGCCGGAGCGGTTGCGCGCGCTGGCCCTGTCCGGGGAGCGCGGGACGCTCGTGGCCCGGTTCGGGGACCGGCAGCTGATGTGGGCGGCGGCTCCGGCCGACGGCAAGGCCCTGGCCGCGGCCGTCGACTACGGGCAGAGCGCGCGGACGATCACCGGGCTGGACAACGCGATCATCGGCTCGTCGGTGCTGGCCATCGGCGGGACGCTGCTGGTGGGCGCCTTCGCCGTGACGCGCGTGACGCGGCGGCTGCACCAGACGGCGACGGTGGCCCGCCGGATCACCCAGGGCGACCTGGACGCCCGGGTCGGGGACCCGCGCACGAAGGACCCCTCGCGGCACCAGGACGAGGTGGCGACGGTGGCGGCGGCCCTGGACACGATGGCGGGCAGCCTCCAGACCAGGCTCCAGCGGGAGCAGCGGTTCACCGCGGACGTGGCGCACGAGCTGCGCACCCCGCTGACCGGTCTGCAGGCGGCGTCGGAGCTGCTGCCCGAGGGGCGGGCGACGGAGCTGGTGCGGGAGCGGGTGCGCACGATGCGGCAGCTGACGGAGGACCTGCTGGAGATCTCGCGGCTCGACTCGGGCAGCGAGGTGGTGGAGACGGACCTGCACCAGCTCGGGCGGCTCGCGCGGCGGGTGGTGCGGGCGTCGGGGACCGATACGGAGGTGGTCGTGGTGCGGGACGCGCACGTGGAGACGGACCGGCGGCGCCTCGAGCGGGTACTGGGCAACCTGGTCGCCAATGCCCACAAGCACGGGCGGGCGCCGGTGGTGATGACGGTCGACGGGCCGGTGGTGACCGTACGGGACCACGGCGACGGCTACCCCGAGTACCTCGTGTCCCACGGGCCCCAGCGGTTCCGCACCGGGGACGGGAGCAAGGGGCACGGGCTGGGGCTGACCATCGCGGTGGGTCAGGCGGAGGTCATCGGGGCCGGGCTGGTGTTCCGGCAGGCGGCGGACGCGGGGGGCGGGGCCGAGGCCGTACTGACCCTGGTGGAGGCCCGGCTGCCGTGAGGACCCGCCGCCGCTCCCCCGGCGCGGCGGGACCCGGCCCTCAGGCCGCCGGCGGGGTCGGCTTCGTCCAGGGCCAGCGGAGCTTCGGCTTCTGGCCGTCGGGGGCGTAGACGTACTTCCAGCCCCGCTGGAGGCCCAGGCGCTTGGAGTACCCCGCCGGGACGCGCTCGTAGAGCAGCACCGTGGGGGCGCCGCCGTCCGGGGCCGGGACCGGGATCTCGTACCACTTGGACGGGTGGCCGGTCGGGCCGAGCAGGATCGGCAGGCTCCGGCCGTCCATCGGGCCGCCCTCGAAGGGGGTGGGTTGGCTTCTCACCCCTCCAGTCTCACAGCTTTTCGAATGTCACAGCTTTTCGGATGTCACAGCTCCCCGGATCAGGCAGCTCCCCGGATCAGGCAGCTCCCCGGATCCCGCAGCCTCCCCGATCACACAGCTCCCCGGATCCCGCAGCCTCCCCGATCACACAGCTCCCCGGATCCCGCAGCCTCCCCGATCACACAGCTCCCCGGATCCCGCGGCCTCCCCGATCACACAGCTCCCCGGATCCCGCAGCCTCCCGGACGTCCGAAATCACAGCAGGTGGGCCGCCTCGGAGACCACCGGGATCACCCGGCGGGCCAGTATCCCCACCGGGCCGTCCGCCGATTCGAGCGCGAGGGCGGCGCGGGCCGCCGCGGCCGTCTCCGGATCGGTGGCGGCCGTGGCCGTGAGGAGGGCGATGAACTGGTCCACGAGCCAGTCCCGGAGCGAGTCGGTCCCCGGCTGCTTGCCCTCGTCGATCCAGATCAGCGAGGCCGCCTCGACCGCGGTGATCCACGTGCGCACCATCATGCGCAGCCGCGGGCCGGGGGCCGGTACGCCGAGGTGGAAGAGGATCGCCTCGGCCGCCGCCCGGCGGATGCCGTCGACGGTGGCGGTGGTGCGGGAGGTTTCGACCACGCTGCCGCCCTGGAGCAGGGCGGCGAAGCCGGCGTCGTGTTCGTCGACGAAGGCGAGGTACCGGTCCAGGGCCCGGGAGAGCCGCTGGGTCAGGGGGCCGGCCTGGGGTTCGGCAAAGCAGAGCCGCAGGACGTCGGCGGCCGAGCCGAGGGCGGCCTCGTAGAGCTGCTGCTTCCCGCCGGGGAAGTAGCGGTAGACGAGGGGGCGCGAGACACCGGCGGCCTCGGCCACGTCGTCCAGCGAGACCTCCTCCGGCGCCCGGTGTGCGAACAACGTCAGGGCCGCGTCGAGGAGCTGGGCCCGGCGCTCCTCGACGCTCAACCTGCGGTACGCCCGTACGGCTGTCATGTCCGCAGGGTAACCCCACCCCGCGGCCCTGGGGTGAGGGGTGTTCAGGCGAGGTTCACGCAAGGAGGCCCGAGCTCTTCCACAGCGTGCGGCCGACTCCGCGCATCAGGCCTATGTCCTCGAGGAAGTCGGTGAGCCGCTTGGCTCCGGTCTGCATGACCTCCCGGCGGTGGCCGCTGGCCTTGACCTGGGCGAGCGCCTCGTGCCGGTCGAGGCCGATGTTGTCGTAGACCTGGGGGTTCACGAAGGCCTGGGAGAAGACGCGGGCGGCCTGGCCGCAGCTCACGCGGGTGAGTTCCTGCTCCCAGCGCGGGGCGGTGAGCATCTGGCGGCGCAGTTCCTCGCGGGCGTAGCGGACGTGGCGCGCCTCTTCGATGACGTGGATGCGGGTGACTCCGCGGACGAGGGGCTGGACGCGCTCGTCCGGGAAGGTCAGGCGCTGCATCCAGTCGAGGACCTCCTCGCCGAGGAGGGTGCAGGCGAAGGAGCCGGGGGTGGTGGAGATGGTCTTCAGGATGCGGGCGAGGTTGTGGTTGGCGCGGGAGACCGGGTACTCGGGGGCGCCGCCCGTTTTGATCATGCGGGCGAACATCATGGAGTGGCGGCACTCGTCCGCGATCTCGGTGAGCGCGTAACGGACGTGATTGCTGGTCAGGGACTTGTCGTAGACGTGCCGGACCAGCAGCTGCATGAGGATGATCTCGAACCAGATGCCGAGCGAACCGAGCGCGGCCGCCTCGTGGCGGGAGAGTTCGATGCGCTGCTCCTCGCCCATCTTCTTCCACAGCGGGGTGTCGAAGAGGGAGAGCAGCTCGGGCGGCCAGTAGTACTTGCCCTCGATGGGCGGGGCGTCCCAGTCGAGTTCCTTGTCCGGGTCGAAGGAGTGCTTCGCCGAGGATTCGAGCAGTCGCTCGGCGATCTGCTCGCGGTCCTTGAGCAGGCCGAGGGCGTCGCGCAGCTCGGCTCGTTCGGTCACGGTGGTCATGGCTTCGGACACCTCTGCATCGAGTTACCGGCGGTCACTTCTTATGAGACTGCCTGTCAGCAAGACCGTCAATCCCTCGCGCACGACTTGTTGACCGCGCGTCTACCAACGTGTGACGCTGCCAACTGTCCCGCCCCGTACGGAAGTACGCGGCCACGTGAGGCGAGGGGGCGTCAGTGTCGACGCACGAGCTCTACACCAACGATCCGGGCGAGACCGTCTGGCCGGTCCCCGCATCCGGCCAGGCCCGTTTCAGCTGGGAGTACGACGGCGGCCGCGAGCGGCTGCTGGCCCTGTACCAGAAGGGCAAGGACAAGCAGTGGGACGGCGCCAAGCGCATCGACTGGTCCATCGAAGTGGATCCGTACGATCCCCTGGGCACCCCGGACGAGGCGCTTCCGCTGCACGGCACCCGGCATTGGGCCAAGCTCACGGAACGGGACCGGGGCGAGCTGCGCCGGCACTACGGCGCATGGAACTTCAGCCAGTTCCTGCACGGCGAACAGGGCGCGATGGTGTGCGCGGCGCGCATCGTCGAATCGGTGCCGGACCTGGACGCGAAGTTCTACTCCGCCACCCAGACCATGGACGAGGCCCGGCACGCGGAGGTCTTCGGGCGGTTCCTGCACGAGAAGATCGGGATGCTCTACCCGATCAACGACAGCCTGCAGGGACTGCTCGGCGACACCCTGCGCGACTCCCGCTGGGACATGCCTTACCTGGGCATGCAGGTGCTCATCGAGGGGCTGGCGCTGGCCGCCTTCGGGATGATCCGCGACACCACGAACAAGCCGCTGCCCAAGCAGATCCTGGCCTACGTGATGCAGGACGAGGCGCGCCACGTGGCGTTCGGGCGGATGGCCCTGCGCGATTACTACAAGCAGTTGTCGGACGCCGAGCTGCGCGAGCGCGAGGAGTTCGTGATCGAGGGCTGCTACCTGATGCGGGACCGGCTGCGCGGGGTGGAGGTCCTGGAGAACTTCGGCATCTCGCGGGCGGAGGCCGAGGAGTTCAGCGAGCGGTCGGAGTTCCTGGCGCTCTTCCGCAAGCTGCTCTTCAGCCGGATCGTGCCGTGCGTGAAGGACATCGGACTGTGGGGCGAGCGGCTGCAGAAGGCGTACCTGGACATGGGCGTCTTCGAGATGGGGAACTCCAACCTGGACCTGCTGATGAGCCAGGACGAGGAGATCGCCGAGGCCCTCGACCGGGAGCGGTTCGCGGCCGAGGAGGAGGAGCGGGTGGCGGAGGTGGCGCAGGCCATCGCGGAGGGCGCGGGCGCGGGCGCCTAGGGCAGCGGGCGGCGCGGGATGCCCCGGGCGGCCGGATCGGAGGACGGGGCAGCCGCTGCCGGGCCGGGCCGGCCGACGGTTCCGGTTCAGGGCGCGGACGGTGCGGGCGCGGAGAGCGCCGCCTCCATGACCGCCCGGGCGATCGGCGCGGCCGCGCCGTTGCCGCTGATGTCCCCGCGGACGGCCGAGGCATCCTCGACGACCACCGCCACCGCCACGGCCGGGGGCCGGCCGCCCTGGGGCTTGGCCCAGGAGATGAACCAGGCGTACGGGGTGCCCGCGTTGCCGACGCCGTGCTGGGCCGTGCCGGTCTTGCCGCCGACCACGGCGCCGGGGATCGCCGCATTGCGGCCGGTGCCGTTCTCGACCACCTTCACCATGAGCTCCTGCATCCGCATCGCGGTCAGCGGGGTCATGGCCCGGCCGAGGCTGCGCTGGTCGGCGCGGCGGACCGGGTCCCCGTCGTCCTGGGTCGTGCGGTCCACCAGGTAGGGGGCCTTGAGCTCGCCGCCGTTGGCGACGGCCGCCGCCACCATCGCCATCTGGAGCGGGGTGGCCTTGGTGTTGAACTGCCCGATCGAGGACAGGGCCAGCTGGTCGGGGCTCATGTCGGTGTCGAAGTTCGACCGCGACACCCAGGCCGGCACCCGCAGCCCCGCGTCGTTGAAGCCGAACCTCCGCGCCGCCTCCGTCATCCCGCGCAGCCCGACCTGTACGCCGATCTTCGCCATCACCGTGTTGCACGACCACTGCACCGCGTCCGCCATCGAGGCGTCGGCGCAGCCCGTACCGGCGTTCGGCAGCAGGGTGCTGGTGCCGGGCAGCGGGTACGGGTCCGGGGTCTCGGTCGGCGCGTCCACGTCGGTGACCACGCCCGCGTCGAGAGCGGCGGCGGCCGTCACGATCTTGAACGTGGAGCCGGGCGGGTACGTCTCGCGCAGCGCGCGGTTGAGCATCGGCTTGGCGGGATCGGCATTGAGCTTCTCCCAGGCCGCCTTGACCTGCGGGCCCGTGCCGGAGAGCACCGCCGGGTCGTAGGAGGGGCTGCTGACCAGCGCGAGGATCTTGCCCGTGGCCGGCTCGACGGCGGCGACGGCGCCCCGCTTGCCCGCGAGCCCGGTGTACGCGGCCAGCTGCATGCCCGCCCGGATGGTGGTGGCGGCGTTGCCGCCGCCCGGGCGGCCGCGCGAGAGCTCGTACCAGAGCGGGAAGGCCGAGAGCCCGGGGTCGGTGCCGGAGAGGATGGGGTCCTCGGCGCGCTCCAGGAAGCTGGTCCCGTAGGTCTGGGAGGCGAAGCCGGTGACGGGAGCGTAGAGCGGTCCGTTCTTGTACGTGCGCTCGTAGCGCAGCAGTTGGCGGCTATCCCGGGAGCCGGTGACGGGCCGGCCGTCGACGGTGATGTCCCCGCGCGGTTCCGCGTAGCGCTCGATGGCGGGGCGTTTGTTGGCCGGGTTCGCGCCGTAGCCCGCGGCCTCCCAGACCTGCACGCGGGTGACGTTGACCAGCAGGGCGACGAGCAGCAGGGCGCAGAAGTACGCGCACCAGCGGATGTAGCGGATCATGCGTCGGCCCCCTCGGCCGGTCCGGGTCTGCGGGCGCTGTCGCTGAGCCGGACGAGGAGGGCCACGATGATCCAGTTGGTGACCACGGAGGAGCCTCCCTGGGCGAGGAAGGGCATCGCCATGCCGGTCAGCGGGATCAGGCCGGTGACTCCGCCGGCGATGACGAACACCTG
Organism: Streptomyces sp. NPDC051563; assembly: GCF_044454225.1. Lineage (NCBI taxonomy): Bacteria > Bacillati > Actinomycetota > Actinomycetes > Kitasatosporales > Streptomycetaceae > Streptomyces > Streptomyces sp. NPDC051563. The sequence goes on along the minus strand of NZ_JBITDL010000003.1, from coordinate 174,278 downwards.
GAGCGCGACGATCGAGGCGAGTCCGGTGGCGAGGAGCCGCCCGAAGGGATCGCGCAGCGCCAGCCCGGCGCGGAAGCCGCGGGCGACGAGGAGCCCGTAGAGGAGCAGGATCGCGGTGAGGCCGACGAGGCCGAGCTCCTCCCCGGCGGTGGCGAGGATGAAGTCGGACTTGGCGGCGAACCCGATGAGGAAGGACTGGCCGTGCCCGAGTCCGGCGCCGAGCAGTCCACCGGCCCCGAAGGCGAAGAGGGACTGGGCGAGCTGGCCGGGGCCGTCGCCGCGCTCGATGGAGGCGAAAGGATTCAGCCAGTCGTCCACGCGGCCGTGCACGTGCGGCTCGAACGTCCCGACCGCGTACGCGCCCACGGCCGAGAGCAGCAGCCCGATCGCGATCCAGCCGATCCGGCCGGTGGCCGTGAACAGCATGATCACGAAGAGGCCGAAGAAGAGCAGCGAGGTCCCGAGGTCGCGCTCCAGGACGAGCACGCCGACGGAGAGCAGCCAGATGGCCAGGATCGGGCCGAGGACCCGGCCGGGCAGCAGCCTCAGCTTCCAGAACAGGGTGCGCCCGGTGAGCGCCAGGGCGGTGCGGTTCGCCGCGAGGTAGGAGGCGAAGAAGACGGCGAGCAGGATCTTGGCGAACTCCCCCGGCTGGAAGGAGAGCCCGGCGAACCGGATCCAGATGTGCGCCCCGTTCACCGCCGGGAAGAAGACGGGCACCAGCATCAGGGCGAGCGCGACGGCGACGGACAGGTACGCGTACTTCTGCAGCGCCCGGTGGTCGCGCAGCAGCGCGACGGCGAGCACGAAGAGCACCACGCCGAGGGCGGACCAGCGCAGTTGCTCGTCGGCCGTGGCCTGGCCGGGGGTGGTGGCGTCGAGCCGCTGGATGAGGACGAGGCCGAGGCCGTTGAGCAGGACGGCGATCGGGAGCAGCAGCGGATCGGCGTACGGGGCGTAGAGGCGGACGGCGAGGTGGGCGACGAGCGCGGCCACGGCGAGGCCGGCGGCGTAGTGGGCGGCGGGCGCGGGGATGCGGCCGGTGGTGGCGAGCCCCACGTGGAGGTGGCCGAGGACGGCGATCAGCACGGCGCCGAAGAGCAGGGACAGCTCGACTCCGCGACGCTTGGGCGCACGGGCGCCGGGGGGTGGTGGCGGGGCGGGTTCCGTCACCTTCGCCGTCAGAGCGGTCATACGGGGAAACGTAGCAAGGAGCCGGGCCGTATGTCCGCTTATGTCATAGTGTGCCGAAGAGTCGTCAGAACTGGTCGGAAGTGAAGTAGCGGATCAGGAGTCTCCCCTCATGGGACCTGCGGAGTTCATCATCCTGGCCTTTCCGGAAGAACAGCTGCGGGTCACGGCGGTCGAGGCGGTGATGGGGCTCCGCAAGGCCGGGGTCGTGCGGCTGATCGACGGGCTGGTGGCCACCAAGACCGCGGGCGGCGAGGTGCTGTCGGCGGAGTTCGACGAGTTCGTCGAACTCCGGGGCCTGCTCGCCCACCGGGAGGCGGCCCCGCTGATCGGCCCCGAGGACGTCAGGGAATCGGCCGAGCTGATGGACCGCGGCAGCTGCGCCCTCCTCCTGGTCGTCGAGCACGTGTGGGCCGAGGATGCCGCCACCGCCGTCCGCGCGGCGGGCGGCCGGATCGCGGGAGCGGTCCGCCTCCCGGCCGACCGGCTGGGGGTGGCCTGATGTTCATCCGGCCCATCGGTTCCGTAGTGAATCCCTCCCTCCGCCCCTCGGGCCGCCCTCTGCTGCGCGGGATCCTGGCGCGCGGGGCCTACGTCTGGGACGCGGCCCAGCGCCCGGCGACGGCGGCGGCGGCACCACAGCCCCAGGACGGCACGCCCCCGCCCCCCGCATCCCCCGCCGCGCCCCCGAGCACCCGCCCCGGCCCGCCCGCCGCGGCCCCCGGTCCGGCCCCGGGCGCGTACCCCGCCCCGGCCCCCGCGCCCCCGGCGGCCCCCTCCGGCCGACGGGAGCCCGCGGCCGCCCGCCCGGCTCCCCGCCCCGGCCCGGTACCGGCCTCCCCCGGGGCCGATCTGACGGACCGCCTGACCCAACTGGCCGCCCTGGCACGCGAAGGCCTGCTCACCCCGGAGGAGTTCTCCGCCGCCAAGGCCCGCCTCCTGGCCGACTGACCCCGGGCCGAACGGCCGGAGCGGCCCGCGCGACCCGACCGGGCCGGCCGGCCCGCAAGCCCCGCATGGCCCGACCCGCCCGCATGCCCCGACCCGCCCGCATGGCCCGACCCGCCCTCGTGGCTACTTCGATACCCCTCCTTCCGCCCCCTTCCCCGGGACGTCCAGGCTGAGCGTCGGGGCGTCGGCAACGCTGAAGTCCGGTAGGCAGGACGGCACCCGCTCCGTGGGCATCGAGCCGGCGCCCACATAGGTGAGCCGGGGCCGCACCGGATCGACCAGTACCAGGGTGTGCCCCGCGGGGAGCGTCCTCGCATTGATCGTCAGGACGAGACCCCCGTCCCCGCCCTTCCTGAAACCGAAGAGCTGCTCCTGGGACACGCCCGTGATCACCCCGCGTTCGTCGGTGATCAGGCCCACGGGCCCGTCGAAGCCGCCCGCCACCGCGGGGCACTGCGCCTGCGGCTTCTCGGGAACCACCGCCACGGGTATGCCCAGTGCCCGGAGCTCCCGCTCCACGCCGGCGATCCCGTCGGGGTTGTACAGATTGACGACGATGCTGCCGTCATCACTCCTGCTCAGGGCGTACGCAGCGGAACTACCCCCCTGGTCCCCCATGACCGGCAGGGCGATCAGGCCGGCGGCCACCACGGCCGCCAGCCCGACCGCGAGGGGTATGCGCAGGCGCCGGGCAGGCGAGCGGGCGACGAGCTCCGCCCCTCCGCCGGACTGCGCCCGGTCGGCGGCTATCGCCACGAGCTCCGCCTTCAGTCGTCCTTCGAACGCAGTGGGCCTGGTGCTCATCGTGCTACCTCCAACCGCTGTGCCGGGGCAGGGACGGCGGGATCCGCCGGGGTGCTCAGCGCCCGCCGGGCACGGTGCAGGCGGACCCGGATCGTGGCCTGGGTGACGCCGAGGGCCTGGGCGGCCTCGGCCGGTGTGAGGCCGTCGATGACGACCAGGTCGAGCGCGGCCCGCAGCGGCTCCGACAGGGCGGCATGCCGCTCGGCCAGGTCGCGGAAGGCCCGCTGTGCGTCTATCCGCTCCTCCAGGGCCGCCACGTCCTGGTCGTCGAGCAGCCTGCGTCCGCTGAGCCGTTGCAGCGCGCCGCGCTCGCGGGCGCCCGCCCGGGCGTGGCTCGCCAGGACGTTGCGCGCGATCCCGTAGAGCCAGGCGATCGGCACGCCTTTGTCGGGCCGGTAGCCGGCCGCGTCCTTCAGTGCGGCGAGGAAGATGTCGGCCGTCAGGTCCGCCGCCAGGTGCGGGTCGGTGACCCGCCGGGTGACGAACCCGAGCACGGCGTCGATGTGCTTCTCGTAGAACGCTCCGAACCCCTCCGGTGTCCGGAGGTCCGGTGGCCCGGCCCCCGCCCATCCGGAGTCCTTGCCCCTGCTCCCCGTCCCCGCGGTGCCCGTCCCCGTGGTGCCCGTCCCCGCGCGGTCCTCGTGTGCGCTGTCCACCCCGGCCCCTCCCCTGGTCTGCGGAGCCCCGTCGGCCCCTCACCCCTTACTTGGCGAAAGCCGCATCAAGCGTTTCATCGCGCCCAGCCGGCGGCCGTACGCCGACCGGGTGAGCGGAGCGGCCCGACCGCCCCGGCTGGGCGATTTGTCATACCGCGCGTGGCAGCATCGGCCGCCAGGAGGTGACCCCATGTCACGACGACGCAGACGTCGGCTGCTTCGCGCCGCGTGCCTCGCCGCAGCCCTCGTCACGGCCGGCCCGCTCCCCGTCGCCCACGCCGAGCCCACCACCCCCGGCGTCCCCGCCGCACCGGAAACACCGGACTCCCCGGAGACACCGGACTCCCCCGCAGCCCCCGCACCCCCCGGCGCGCTCGGCGCTCCCGCCTCCCCCGCCTCCCCCACCGAACCCGTCGGCGCGCTCCTCACCCGCCTCCAGGGCCTCTACCAGCGCGCCGAGCAGGCCTCCGAGGCCTACAACGCCGCCGAGACCGCCCTCACCGCGCGGCAGCGCGAGGAGCGCCGACTCAGCACCGAGCTCGGCAAGGCCCGTACCGCCGTCACCGACGCCCAGGCCACCACCGGCCGGCTGGCGCGCGAGCAGTACAAGGGGTCCCGCGGGTTCTCGCCGTACGCCCGGATGCTGTTCGCCGGGGACCCCCAAGGGGCCCTGGATCAGCGCCGGGTCGCGGAGCACGAGGGGGCCCGGCGGGCCGCCGCGCTGGAGCGGCTCACCCGGGGCGAGAAGCACGCCGACACCCTCGCCACGGCCGCCCGCAAGGCCCTGGACTCGGAGCAGAAGCTGGCCGCGCAGACCAAGGAGCGCAAGGAGGCGGCGGCCGCGCAGCTCAAGGAGGTCGAGCGGATGCTGGCCTCGCTCAGCCCCGCCCAGCTGACCGAGCTGGACACGCGCGAGGCCGAGGACACCGCCACGGCGCAGCGGGAGCTGATCGGTTCGGGGAAGCTGGGCAGCGCCGGACCGCAGCTGCGCCGTCCCACCGCGGCCGGCGGTACGGCCCTCACGTACGCGGCGGCCCAGATCGGGAAGCCGTACGTGTGGGGCGCCGAGGGACCGGCTTCCTTCGACTGTTCCGGGCTGACCTCGCAGGCCTGGGCGCACGCGGGCCGCGAGATCCCCCGGACCAGTCAGGAGCAGTGGGCCCGGCTGCCCCGGGTGCCGCTCGACGAACTGCGCCCCGGGGACCTGGTGGTGTACTTCCCGACCGCCACCCACGTGGCCCTGTACGTCGGCGACGGCAAGGTCATCCAGGCGCCCCGGCCGGGCGCGCGCGTGAAGGTCTCCCCGATCGCCGCGAATCCGCTGCTCGGCGCGGTACGGCCGGACCCCGACGGGGCGCCGCTGTCCGCCTTCACCCCGCCGCCGCTGCCCGAGCCGGGCGGGGCCGAGCCGGGCGGGGCCGAGCCGGGCGCCGCCGCGGCGGCCGGGGACGATACGGGTTACTCCGGCGAGACCGAGCCCGCGACGTCCGCGAGGTAGTCCGCCGCGTCCTCGGGGTCGTAGAAGTACGCGTCGAAGTCTGCCGGGTTGTCGAAGCCGTTGGCGAAACGATCCGCCACCGGCTGGAGCTGCCCGGCCGCGCCGATCAGGTTCAGCACGTGCTCCGGCGGGACCCCGAGCATCGCGTTCGTCCACTGGGTGGCCGGCTTGCCGCTGGTGAACCAGTACTTGTCGAAGGTCGCCTTCATCCACGCCTCGTCGAACGGGTTGTCCCCGTGCATGAGGATCGACGAGAGGTACGAGGCCGCGCACTTGGCGGCGGAGTTCGAACCCTGCCCGGTGATCGGGTCGTTGGCGACGACCACGTCCGCCACGCCCAGCACCAGCCCGCCGCCGGGCAGCCGGCCGATGGGGTTGCGGACGACGGGGGCGTACCGCCCGGCGAGCGTGGCGCCCGCGTCGGTCAGCTCCACCTTCGTGGCCCGCGCGTACTCCCAGGGAGTGAACTTCTCCATCAGGTCCAGCGTCAGCGCGAGGTGGTCCGCCGGGTTCTTCACCCCGCCGAAGACGTCCAGCGGTCCGCCCGGGACCCCCTCCCAGAAGAGGATGTCGGCCCGCCCGGAGGTGGTCAGCGTCGGCATCACGAACAGCTCGCCGGCGCCCGGAACCAGATTGCAGCGCACGGCCTCCGTCCCGGGGTGCTCGGGGCGCGGAGCCAGTCCGTGCACGTACGACACGGCGAGCGCGCGCTGCGGGGCGTCGTACGGGGAGCGGGCCGCGTCCCGGCCGAACAGCGAGACGAGCTCGCCCTTGCCGGCCGCGACGAGCACCAGGTCGTACGTACGGGAGAAGAAGTCCAGGTCGGAGACGGAGGCCCCGTGGATGACCAGCTGGCCGCCGCGCTGCGCGAAGGTGTCGAGCCAGCCGGCCATCTTCACGCGCTGGTCGACGGACTGGGCGAAGCCCTTCAGCCGGCCCAGCCAGTCCACGGCGCGGCTGCCGTCGGGGGCGGAGACCGAGACGCCCAGGCCCTCGATCTTCGGCGCCTGCTGCTCCCAGAAGTTCAGCCTGAGGTCCCGCTCGTGTTGGAGCGCCGTGTCGAACATGCACTGGGTGGACATGACCCGGCCGGTGCGGATCTCGTCCGCCGTCCGGTTGGACATGAGGGTGACCTCGTACCCCTTCGCCTGGAGTCCGAGGGCGAGCTGGAGGCCGGACTGGCCGGCGCCGACGACGAGTATCTTGCGCATCTGGACGTTCTCTATTCGGGGGTCGAGTCGAGGGCGTGGCCCACGAGGGTCATCAGGGATTCCAGGACCGTCGCCCGGCGCCGCGCGTCCATGATCACGACGGGTACGTGCGCCGGTATGGTCAGCGCCTCCCGCACGTCCTCCGGCGCGTACGACCGCGTCCCCTCGAAGTGGTTGACGGCCACCGCGTACGGGAGGCCGCAGCTCTCGAAGTAGTCGAGCGCGGGGAAGCAGTCGCGCAGCCGCCTGGTGTCCGCGAGGACGATCCCGCCGACGGCGCCGCGCACCAGGTCGTCCCACATGAACCAGAAGCGCTCCTGGCCGGGGGTCCCGTACACGTACAGGACGAGGTCGTCGTCGAGGGTGACGCGCCCGAAGTCCATGGCGACCGTGGTGGTGTGCTTGTCCGGGGTCCCGGACAGGTCGTCGGTCGGTGCGGCGGCCTCGGTCATCACCGCCTCGGTGCGCAGCGGCCGGATCTCGGAGACGGAACCGACGAACGTGGTCTTGCCCACCCCGAAACCGCCCGCCACCAGCACCTTCACGGCGACGGGCGCGCGCGAGCGGTCGTACTGCCAGGGCTGTACGGGCTCGTCCGGACCGGCGTCCGGGTGCGCGGAGAAGAGGCCGGTTTCAGAGACGGCGGAGCCCACTGAGCACCCTTTCGAGCAGAGCGCGGTCGGGACGGCCACTGCCGTGGCCGGTCCCGTAGACACGGATCCGGCCCTGGTCGGCGAGGTCGCTGACCAGGACGCGGACCACGCCGAGCGGCAGCTTCAGCAGTGCGGCTATCTCGGCGATCGTCCGCATGCGGCGGCAGACCTCGACGATCGCCGGCATCTCCGGCATGCGGTCGGGCTTGCGCGGTGCGGACACCTTGGTGTCGAGCGCCGCGACGAAGGTCTCGACGTGCAGGACCTGGGTGAAGCGGGTGCGGCCGCCCGTCAGCGAGTACGGGCGTACGCGGGCGGGACGGCGGTCGGCGCCGCGTATCGGCAGCCGGTCGGAGGCCGGACTCCTCACGGGGTGTTCTCCATCGACTGGCGCAGCTCACTGCGGACTTCGGGGGTCAGGACGTGGCCGGCGCGGCCCACGAACAAGGCCATGTGGTACGCGACGACGCTCATGTCGCAGTCGGGCGTGGCGTGCACGCCGAGGAGCGAGCCGTCGCTGATGGACATGACGAACACGGAACCGTGCTCCATGGCCACCATCGTCTGCTTGACCGAGCCGCCGTCCATCAGGGCGGCGGCGCCCGTGGTGAGCGAGCCGAGGCCGGAGACGATGGTCGCGAGGTCGGCGGAGGCACCGCGGGGGCCGCTGGGGCGGTCGGGTGCGGAGGGTGCGCCGGGTGTGTCGGGGGCCACCGGATCGGAGGACAGCAGGAGGAGCCCGTCCGAGGAGACGACGGCCACCGAGTTGACCCCCGGGACCTCCTCGACGAGGTCGGTCAGCAGCCACTGAAGGTTGCGTGCCTGGGTGCTCAGTCCGTACGTACTGGACGCGTTCATGTGCGTGCCTCCTGTGCGGTGTCCCCCCGGTCGGTCTGCCCCTGTGCCTGCGGCGGGCCCTGTCGGGGGTCCTGAGGCGCGTCCTGCGGCGCGTCCTGCCCGGGGGCCTGCGCGAGCTCGGCCTCCACGACGCGGCGCCCGTCCTGGGCGCCCCGGTAGAAACCGCCGAGCCGTCGGCGCAGCTCGTCGGCGTCCACCCTGGCCGGTGCCGGGCGCACCTCCTCCGGGCGTCCGGCGCTCACCGTGCGGGGGCTCCGCTTGGGGAGCCCCTTGTCGGTGAGGACCTCCTCGGGCCCGGTCCCGTACGGGGCGGGCGCGGGCGCCTCGGGGGCGGCCTGGGCCGGGTGCGGCTGCCCGGCGGGCGCCTCGGCCTGCGGCGGTACGCGGAACACCTGCTCGGCGGGCACCTCCGCGGGCGGCCCGGCCGGCGCCTCGGCGGCTGCACCGTCCTGCGGCCGTACCCGGAACACCTGCTCGGCCGGCACCTCGACCGGGGCCGGGACGCGGAACACCTGTTCCGTGGGCGGCAGCTGACCGGCCGGAGGAACGAACCCCGCCGGAGCGGGCTCCGGGACCGCCCGCACGGGCGGCTCCGCGGCGGTGGCCCGCGCGGACCCGTGCGCGGGCTCCGGCTCGGGGAAGGCGGAGGGGGTGGACCCGGGGTCGGACCGGGGCTCGGGCTCGGCGACCGGGTCGGACTCCGGGTCCACGGCCGGTGCGGCGGCGGCTTCGGGCGCGGCTTCGTGCACGGCCTGGCCGGGCTCCCCGGGAAGCAGCCCGGACTCCGGCTCCGCCGCGAAGGCCTGCTCCGCCCCGGCCGGGGCCGCCTGGGCCTCGGGCGGGAGGCCCGCAAGGCCCCGTACGCGTGCGGGGAGGGTGTTCTCGTTGGCCTCCGCGATCACCCCGGGCAGGTGCAGCGCGGGTGCGCCGGGCGCGCCCAGGGCGTGGACCGGCGAGGCCGGCGGGGTGGCGGGCAGCAGCGCGGCCGGTACGACGACCAGCGCCTCCGTGCCGCCGTGCTGCGGGGCGCGCAGCTCGGCGCTCACCCCGTGCCGGGCGGCGAGCCGCCCGGCCACGTACAGGCCGAGGCCCAGGCCGTGTTCGGACTCGGGCTCCTCGTCGTACGCGTCGGGGGTGGCCAGCCGCTCGTTCAGGGTCGTCAGCCGGTCCCCGGTGATCCCGATGCCCTCGTCGACCACGGACAGCACCACGTCGCCGGAGTCGAGCAGCCAGCCGGACACCTTGACCTTGACGTCGGGCGGGGAGAAGGTCGTCGCGTTCTCCAGCAGCTCCGCCAGGACGTGCGAGATGTCGTCGGCGGCGTGCCCGGCGACCTGCGTGGAGGAGGGCAGCACCCCGAGGTCGACGCGCTCGTAGCGCTCGATCTCGCTGACCGCCGCCCGCATGACGTCGACCAGCGGCACCGGGAGGCCCTGGCCGTGGCCGTGTTCCTGGCCGGCGAGGACGAGCTGGTTCTCGTTGTGGCGGCGCATCACGGTCGCCAGGTGGTCGAGCTTGAAGAGGGTGGAGAGGCGGTCCGGATCCGGCTCCTCGGACTCCAGCTCCTCGATGACGGCGAGTTGCCGCTCGACGAGCCCCAGGGTCCGCAGGGACAGCGACACGGAGGCCGTCGACATGATGCGGCGGTGCTCTTCCAGCCCGGCCCGCAGCTGGGCGAGTTCCTCCTCCAGTGCCTCCCGGCCGCCCGAGAGGGCCTCGTTGCGGCCGATGAGGCGGCGCCGGTCGGCGTCGAGTCCGGCGATCCGGGTGTGCAGGGAGACCGTCTGGTCGCGCACCGCGTTGAGGTGGCGCACCACCTCGGCGAACTCGTCGTTGCGGCCCGTGAACCGGACCGGTTCCACCGAGCCCTCCGGCGTGGCCAGCCGGGCCGCACCGCGCCGCAGGACCGACAGCGGCCGGGTGAGGGAGCGTGCGATGGCGGTGGAGATGCCGAGGGTGACGAGGAACAGCACGCCGAGGAAGGCAACCATGACCTCCAGCGCGGTCACGTCGTCGTCGCGCAGTGCGGCGAGGGCGGTGGCGCGCTGGGCCGCCAGGGTGGCCTCGACGGAGCGCATCCGGTCGACGCGGGCGGTGAGGGCGGGGCCCACGGTGCCGGGGTCGAGCTTGCGGTCCGCGGAGGACAGGGCCGGCCGGTCGGTGAGCCGCTTGAGGTAGTCGTCGGCCGTCTTGACCTCGGGTCCGGTGACGGTGGCGGTGAGGCTCTGGCGCACGTCGGGACGCGCGGCGCGCGCGAAGTCGTCGAGCGCGCCCTGCTCCCGTACCCGGGCCCGCTGGGCGGCGGCGGTGAGTTCGTCCACGGAGGCGGTGCCCGGCTGCCGGTCGCCGCCCGGTACGGACAGTGCGGCGAGGAGCAGTCCGCGGGTGGCGGAGGCCTGCTCCACGGCCTGCCCGAGGGCGTCCAGCGGGCGGGCCGTGACGAGGGCGTCGGCGGCGCGCGGCGGGGTGAGTTCGCCGAGCCGGCCGCTCGGTGCGAGGAGTTCGGCGATGACGCCGGAGTAGGCCTGGTGGGCGGCGAGGGCGCTGTCCTTGCCCTCGATGGCCTCGGTGCGGACGGCGCCGACCCGGCCGAGGGCCTGGGCGAGTTCCTCGTCGGCGTCGGCCTGGACCTCGGCGAGCTGGCGGTCGGTGCCCGCGGTGCGTTCCTGCACGGCGGCGGCCTGTGCGCCCCGGGCGCCGCCGGGGCGGCCCTTGGCCACGTACGCGGTGACGGCGTCGCGCTCGTCCCCGAGCAGGTGGGCCAGGGTGAGGGTCTGCCGGCTCTGGTCCGCGAGGGTGACCAGCTGCTGGGAGTCCTTGAGGTCCGCGGAGGCGGACAGGACGGCGGGTGCTCCCGCCGCGAGCACGGCGAGCCCGGCGACGGCGACCCCGATGACCAGCCTGCGGCGCACGCGGACGCGGCGCCCTGCGGGAGCGGTCGCGGCGACCGGGCCGCCGGGGGCTCGTCGGTCGGGTGCGGTGCCGTCGGGTGCGGTGCCGTTCGCGACGGTGCCGTTCTTCCGAGGCCGCTTCTTCTGCACCGGTGCTCGCAATCCTGTTTACGTGTGCTGCTCGTGCTCGTGCTCGTCGTCCGATGCCCGGCGGTGATGCCCGGCAGGTGGTGCCCGGTACGTGCTGTTCGATACGTGCCGCTTGCGCGCATCCACCGCCGTACCGCCGTACCGCCTCAGACCCTCGCAGTGAGTTGGGAAGAGGGCCGCACATCGCCCGCCCGGCCACACGAAGGAGTGAACAGCACGGACGAGTTGGCGACCAACTCGGCGATCGGCTGTCAGGGCCCCGCCGTGGACGGGTGGTTGAAAGATCGATGGGGCCTTTGGCAGGATGCCCGCCCACATCGGCGCGCCGCACCCCGCACCCCCCGGGAGCCCCTTCCCTCCCCACCCGTCCCCCTTTGGTCCGGACCTTCCTCGGTCCTTCCCGCCGCTACGGAGCCCCGCGCGGGCAGAATGTCCGCATGCGCATCGATCTCTGCTCCGTACCCGGCAACCCGGAACGCCCCAACGAGGACTGGCTGTCGGCCGCGATCCCCGCCTCGGGCGGCGGAGTCCTGGTGGCTCTCGACGGGGTCACCCCACCTCCGGGCGAGGTCGGATGCGCGCACGGAGTGCCGTGGTTCGCGGCCCGGCTGGGCGGCCGATTGACCGAACTGTCCGGATCGCGCCGGGACATGCCCCTCGACCGCGTCCTGGCGGAGGCCATCCGGGTCACCGCGGACGCCCACCGCGACACCTGTGACCTTTCTCACGTCCGGACCCCGCAGGCGACGGTGGTCGTGGTCCGCTGGGACGCCTCCTGGGTCGAACACCTCGTGCTCTCCGATTCCGTACTCCTCCTCCAGGCGCCGGTCGGGGAGGTGCGCGCGGTCCTCGACGACCGGCTGGACCGGATCCCGCGCGAGCAGCTGCGTACGGAGGCCTCCGCCGACAGGCTGCGCAACGCTGAGGGCGGCTTCTTCACCGCCGCCGCCGACCCGGAGGTGGCGGCCCGGGCGGTGACCGGGCGGACGCCCCGTACGGAGGTGCGGGCGGTGGCGGCGCTCACGGACGGGGCCAGCCGGTGGACGGACACGTTCGGGGAGGGCGACTGGGCCGAATGCCTCGCGGTGCTGCGCAAGGAGGGCGCGCAGTCGCTGATCGACCGGGTGCGCGCGCTCGAAACGGACCCGAGCCGGGCGCACCGCCGCGGCAAGCGCCACGACGACGCGTCGGCGGCTTACGCGGAGTTGTAGGGGGTGTCGGGCGGCGGTTCGGGGATGCGCCGTGCGCTCGGCATGCGCCGTGCGCTCGGGATCCGCCGCATGCTCGGGGATCCGCCGTGCGCCGGGGATCCGGCGCTACTCCCCGCCCGCGTTCAACTGGTTCAGGAGCCGGGCCAGTTCAGCGACCTCTCCCCGGTCCCAGTCCGCGAGCTTGCGCATGTACTGCTCGCGCCGGGCGCCGCGGACCCGCAGGAAGCGCTCCCGGCCCTCCTCCGTCAGCCCGACCAGGAAGGCCCGCCCGTCCGCCGGGTCCGGCTCGCGGGCCAGCAGGCCCAGCACCTCCAGGGCGCGCAGCTGCCGGCTCATGGTGGCCTTGCCGACCCCGAAGTACGCGGCCAGCTCGGTCGCCCGCTGCCGGCCGGCGGCTTCCAGCCGCACGAGGAGCCCGTACGCGGCCGGTTCCAGCTCGGGGTGCAGCTCGCGGGCCATCTCCCCGGAAGAGGCGCGGGCCCGCCGGAGGAAGACGGACAGCTCCCGCTCCAGGGCAAGGAACTCCTGGTCTTCGGTCCCGTGCACGGCCCGCTCCTTCGCTGATGTGTGAGGCACCAGTATTTCGCAGCGGGTGTGCCGGGGGCCCGGGGCCCCGCCGGAGCGGGGAACCCCGGGATCCCGGTGCCCGGATCAGGCCACGACGGCCACCGGGACCTCGTCCGCGGCCAGGGCCAGTTCCAGGACCTGCCGTACGTCCGTCACCGGGTGCACCGACAGCCCGGCCAGCACCTCGGCGGGAACGTCGTCCAGGTCGGCCTCGTTCCGCTTCGGGATGATGACGGTGGTCAGTCCGGCCCGGTGCGCGGCCAGCAGCTTCTGCTTGACCCCGCCGATCGGCAGCACCCGCCCGGTCAGCGAGACCTCGCCGGTCATGGCCACGTCGGTGCGGACCTGGCGGCCCGACAGCAGCGAGGCCAGCGCCGTCGTCATCGTGATGCCCGCGCTCGGGCCGTCCTTGGGGACCGCGCCCGCCGGGAAGTGGATGTGCACGCCCCGGTCCTTCAGGTCGGCGACCGGGAGCTCCAGTTCGGCGCCGTGGGAGCGCAGGAAGCTGAGCGCGATCTGCGCCGACTCCTTCATCACGTCTCCGAGCTGGCCCGTCAGCGTGAGCCCGGCCGCGCCCGTTTCGGGGTCGGCCAGGGAGGCCTCGACGAAGAGCACGTCACCGCCGGCCCCGGTCACGGCGAGGCCGGTGGCCACGCCCGGTACCGCGGTGCGCCGCTCGGAGGGGTCCTGCGCGGACTCCGGTACGTGGTGCGGCCGTCCGATGAGCGCCCGCAGGTCGTCGGCGCCGATCCGCAGCGGCAGCTCCCGCTCCCCCAGCTCGTGCTGGGAGGCCACCTTGCGCAGCAGCCGGGCGAGGGAGCGCTCCAGGGTGCGCACGCCCGCCTCGCGGGTGTACTCCCCGGCCAGCTTGCGCAGCGCGTCCTCCTCCAGGACCACTTCCTCCGCGGCCAGGCCGGCCCGCTCCAGCTGCCGGGGCAGCAGGTGGTCCCGGGCGATGACGACCTTCTCGTCCTCCGTGTAGCCGTCGAGGCGGACCAGTTCCATCCGGTCGGCGAGGGCCTCGGGGATGGCCTCCAGCACGTTGGCGGTGGCGAGGAACACCACGTCGCTCAGGTCCAGTTCCACCTCCAGGTAGTGGTCCCGGAAGGTGTGGTTCTGGGCCGGGTCGAGGACTTCGAGCAGGGCCGCGGCCGGGTCTCCGCGGAAGTCGGAGCCGACCTTGTCGATCTCGTCGAGCAGGACGACCGGGTTCATGGACCCGGCCTCCTTGATCGCCCGTACGATCCGGCCGGGCAGCGCGCCCACGTACGTACGCCGGTGGCCGCGGACCTCGGCCTCGTCGCGGACCCCGCCGAGGGCCACGCGGACGAACTTGCGGCCCATGGCGTGGGCCACGGACTCCCCGAGGGAGGTCTTACCGACACCGGGAGGGCCCACGAGCGCCAGCACGGCCCCGCCCCGGCGGCCGCCGACGACGCCCATCCCGCGCTCGGAGCGGCGCTTGCGCACCGCCAGGTACTCGGTGATCCGGTCCTTCACGTCGCTCAGCCCGGCGTGCTCGGCGTCCAGGACGGCGCGGGCTCCCCGGATGTCGTACTCGTCCTCGGTCCGCTCGTTCCAGGGCAGTTCGAGCACGGTGTCCAGCCAGGTGCGGATCCAGGACCCTTCCGGGGACTGGTCGCTGGCGCGCTCCAGCTTGTCGACCTCCTTGAGGGCGGCCTCGCGCACCTTCTCCGGCAGGTCGGCGGCCTCGACCCGGGCGCGGTAGTCGTCGGACTCCTCGCCCTCCTTCTCCCCGCTGAGCTCGCGCAGCTCCTTGCGCACGGCGTCGAGCTGCCGCTTCAGCAGGAACTCGCGCTGGACCTTGTCGACGCCGTCCTGGACGTCCTTGGCGATGGACTCGGCGACGTCCTGCTCGGCGAGGTGGTCGCTGAGGGCCTTGACGGCGAGCCGCAGCCGGGTGACCGGGTCGGCCGTCTCCAGCAGCTCCACCTTCTGCTCGATGGTGAGGAACGGGGAGTACCCGGAGTTGTCGGCGAGCGCCCCGACCCCCTCGATCTGCTGCACCCGGTCCACGACCTGCCAGGCCCCGCGCTTCTTGAGCCAGCTCGTGGCGAGCGCCTTGTACTCCTTGACGAGCTCGGCGACGGCCCCGGGCAGCGGATCGGGGACGGTCTCGTCCACGGTCTCGCCCTCGACCCAGAGCGCGGCCCCGGGCCCGGTGGTCCCGGCCCCGATACGGACCCGGCCGCGACCCCGGATGAGCGCCCCGGGGTCCCCGTCGGACAGCCGCCCCACCTGCTCGACCGTCCCGAGCACTCCGGTGCCCGCGTACGTCCCGTCGATGCGGGGCACGAGCAGCACCTTCGGCTTGCCACCCGCGGCAGCCGCCTGCGCGGCCTCCACGGCGCCCCGCACCTCGGCGTCGGACAGGTCCAGCGGAACGACCATCCCGGGCAGCACGACCTCGTCGTCGAGCGGCAGCACGGGCAGGGTGAGCGTTACGGACGTCGAAGCCATGATGTTCCCTCCGGCAGTGAAGTTGAGCTATGCCGACTCAATGCACGTGCGCCTCCGGATGTTCCCCACGTGCCGTTCGCCGGGGGCGAACACTCGCCTTGCGGGCTGCCGGACGACGGCCGAGGGGTGTCCGCATGGCGATCGCCCCGGACGCCGGGCTCGGGCGGCTCGTCATGATGGGTGCATGACGCACAGCGACGACAAGCACGACGCACCCACCGATTCACCGGCGATCGCCCTGCTCAAGGAGGTGGGGGCGGAAACCACCAAGCACTCGGGCGGAACGCTCCTGACCCACCTGGTGCGCGTCGAGGCACTGGTGGCCGCCTGGGCCGGTCGGCCGGCGCTCCGGGCCGCGGCACTGTGCCACGCCTTCTACGGAACCGACGGGCTGCCCCTGATACTCCTGGACCTTTCCGAGCGGGCCCGCCTCACCGAGGCGATCGGTACGGAGGCCGAGGAGCTCGTCTACTTCTACGCGAGCTGCGACCGCAAGGCCTCCTACCCCGGCCTCGCGGCACCGGACGAAGCATCGGCGGTCTTCCGGGACCGGTTCACGGGCGAGGAGTTCGTTCCGTCCGCCCAGCAGCGCCGCGACTTCGCCGAGCTCACGGCGGCCAACGAGCTGGACCTGGCCAAGGTGAACACGTCCTTCCGCGAACGCAACGGGGCCGGCCTGCTCGAACTGTTCACCCGGTGGTCCCCCCTGCTCTCGGAGCCGGCCCGCCGCGACGTGGCCGCCGTGCTCGGCTGAGACGACGCCGTGCGGGGCCCGGCTCAGGCCGCCGAGATGGTGACGTCGCCGGACGAGGTCCGGACGGCGAGCCGGGCGGGCGCGGACGGGTCCGCGGGGACGGTGATCCTGCGGTCGCCGGAGGCGGTGGAGACGTCGACGGCGTACGGGGCCGCGGGGGCCTGCACCTCGGCGTCGCCCGAGCTGGTCTTCACGGCGACCGAGGACGGCGCCTTCGCGAAGGTCAGGCGGACGTCGCCGGAGTCGGAACGGGCCTCCGCGCCCGGGCCGGCGAGTTCCCCGGCGGTGATCGAGCCCGTGGACGTACGGACCTTCAGCCCGCCGGCGACCCCGTCCGCCCGGACCGGGCCCGAGTCGGTACCGACCTCCAGCGCGCCGGCGATCCGGTCCACCCGCACCCCGCCCGAGGACGTCACGACCTTGGCGGCGGCCACTCCCGACACCGTGACGCGGCCGCTGCTGCTCTTGGCCCGCACCGTGGCGGATGCCGGCACCTCCACCCGGTAATCCACGGAACAGCGGCCCGAGCAGGCGCCGTTGGTGAGGGTCAGCACGCCGCCGGAGACCCGCTGGGCGGGCTCGGGCACGGTGTCGCCGCGGTAGTGGACGGTACGGCGGACGGTGACGCCCGGGCCGGAGCCCGCGACCACGTCGATGGATCCGCTGCCCGCGTCCGAGACCTCGACCGCGGTGACGGCCTCGGCGACCGTGGCATCGGCGCTCGCCGTCTTCTCGGGGCCGCCGCGCGAGACGAGCGAACCGAAGGAGCAGCCCGAGAGCAGGAGCCCGGCGGCGAGGGCCGCGGCGGTGCAGGTGACGGTGGCCTTGGCGGTGCGCGGGAACGTCTTCGTCGTGGTCATGATGCCGATCGTGCCCGTGCGGCGGCCGCGGGGGCATGGTGCACGTGCCCGGATCCGGGGTGGGGTTAACCCCCGGTCCGGGGGCCGGGACCGGGGGGGGAGCCGGCCTAACTGCCCTCCACCACCGGCCGGTCCGGGGACGGTACGCCCCACTCGCTCCAGGAGCCGTCGTACACCGCGAGGTCCTCGTACCCGGCGAGGTCCGCGCCGAGGGCGAGCACACAGGCGGTGACCCCCGATCCGCAGCTGAAGTACAGCCGCTCCCGCCCTCCCGCCGCCGCCTCGAAGGCCTCGCGGAGCTCCGCCGCGGGGCGCATCAGGCCGTCGGGGCGCTGGAGTTCGCCGAAGGGGAGGCTGACCGCGCCCGGCATGTGGCCTGCGCGCAGGCCCGGTCGGGGTTCGGGGGCGGTGCCGGCGAAGCGTGCGCGGGTACGGGCGTCCAGGACGGCGGCGGCCGGATCGGCCAGGGCCGCCGAGACGGTGGCGGCGTCCACCAGCAGCCCGGCGCGGGGCCGGGCCGTGAAGGAGCCGCGCGGGCCCTCGTAACCCGGCCGGAGCTCCTCCACCGGCCGCCCGGCGGCGACCCACGCGGGCAGCCCGCCGTCGAGGACGGCGACCCGGTCGAAGCCCATGCTGCGCAGCATCCACCAGGCGCGGGCGCTGGAGTAGATCCCCGCGCCGTCGTACGCGACGACCGTGCTGCCGTCGTCCACACCCAGGGCGCGCATCGCCTCGGCGAAGGCGGCGGGGCCGGGCATGGTGTGCGGGGCGGCGGCGGTGTGGTCGGACAGTGCGCCGTCGAGGTCGAAGGGACGGGCCCCCGGAATCCGCCGTCCCGGATCCCGGTGCGCCCCGACGGAGGCGTCGAAGACGATGAGCCCGGCCGTACCGAGCCGCTCCGCGAGCCACTCCCCGCCGACGAGCGGCCCGGGCGGCACGAGGGAACGGGACTGGGAACGGGACTGGGGGCGGGCTGCATCCACGGGGCACCTCCGACAGACACCGGCCGGGACCGGCAGAATCCAACGGCCCCCGGCACGATCGGCGACCCACCGCCCATCCTCTCCCCCACACCCCGGCACCCCGCGAACACCCCCGCCCCGGAAGCAGTTTGCGGCCTCGCCGGGAGACGGGTCGGGACCGGTCCGGAGTGGGGTCCGGCGGTCCCGCCTGGGGTGGTGGCCGGGGTGCCGGGAGCTACGGGCAGGTGCCCGGGCGGGCGAAAAGGGCCACGCGGGCGCCGCGTACGGGCGTCACGGTGCACAGGTCGAAGCGGGAGACCAGCGTCTGGCGCTTCACCGCTTCGGCCGGGTAGCCGTCCAGCGGCTGCCCCGCCGGGTCCAGCAGGGCGATCACCCGGACGACGTGCGGGTCCAGCAGGGCCGCCTGGATCTCCTCCGGAGTCCGCTCGACGCCCTGGAGGCTCCGCGAAGCCGCCGGGGTGCGGGACAGGGCCAGGTCGCGCAGGGATCCGTAGGCCTGCGGGGAGGACAGCAGCCATTCGCGCCGCCGCGAGGGCAGGAACAGCACCGCGTCGCCCGGGCGCGCGAGTGCGCTGACGGCGGCCGCGACCGCCCGCGCGTCGTCCTTGCGGCTCTCGGGCGTGCGCAGCCACGCGGACCAGAAACCGAGGGGGACGAGCAGGACCCCGACCAGCGCCCACACCCACCATCCGCGCACGGTGGCGAGCCGCGCCCCCGCCAGGAGGGCGAGGCCGGCGAGGGCGTAGAGGACGTACCGGTCCACGTACCAGGGGTGCACGAGCGAGACCGCGAGGAGCAGTCCGGGCGGCAGCAGCGCCAGGGGAAGGGCCACCCGTACGAGTTCCCGCGCGGCCCCCCGGGCCAGGAGCAGCGAGGCCGTCGCGAGGACCCCGTACGCCGCCCAGTCCTGCCAGGTCGGCCGCCCCAGCCAGCCCAGTTGCTGCTGCGCCTGCCGGGCGCTGACCAGCGCGAGCGGCAGCAGCGCGGCCACCACCGCCCCGGCGGCGAGCCGCCAGCCGCGCGAGCGCCGGGCGGCGAACGCGTGCGCGGGCAGCGCCAGTACGGCGAACTCGTGCAGCCAGCAGGCGAGCACCAGCACCACGGCGTAGCCGACCCAGCGCTCGCGCAGCATCAGGTACGTGGCCCAGACGACGGCCGCGGCGACGAGCGCGTACGAGCGTCCCTCCTGGGCGTACATCTGCACGGGCGGGAGCAGCGCGTACGCGACCCCGGCGAAAAGCGCCACGCGGCCGGCGGGGTTGTCAGGCCCGCCGGGACCAACGGCCACACCAGCCCCGTCGGGGACACCAGACCCGGCAGGCCCGGTGGCCACACCAGACCCCCCGGACCCACCCGCCCCGGGCTCCCCGCTCCGCGCCCCCGCGAGCCGGTGGGCCACCGCGGCCACGCCGGCGGCGGCCAGGGCGGTGGCGGCCACCGAGGGGAGGCGCAGGGGCCAGAGGGCGGGGTCCGAGGGGGCGGTGCCCGTTGCGGTGAAGACCGCGTGCATCAGCAGGTAGTAGAGGCCGTGGACGGCGTCGACCTGGCCGAGCAGTTCCCAGAGTTCCCCGAGCGGCCGGTGCGCGACCTGCCACGTGACGGACTCGTCGCGCCACAGGGAGCCGCTCCGCGAGAGGCCCCAGAGGCCGAGCGCGACGGCGGTGAGCGGCGGCAGCCAGCGCCAGGGGGCGAAGCGGCGGATGTCGGCCTCCGAGTGCTATCCGTACGGGTGGTGCTGACTCCATACTCGGGGTTCGAGCCGGATACCTGCGGGGGTGGGGCGTGCGAGCACATGGCGGGCGAGTGGGTTTGGCGACGGCGGCCCTGGCGCTGGCCGTGGCGGCGGCCCTGGGCGGGTGCTCCTCCGGCGGGCCGAAGGACGGGTCCTCGGCGAAGCCCGGCACGGGCGCGAGCAGCAGCACCGGCACCGCGACGGGCGCCCCGTCCGGGACGGCGACGGACGGCTCGGGGAGTCCCTCCCCCGGTCAGAGCGCCGGCTCGACCCCCGACCCGGGCAGCACCGGTACGGCCGGTCCCGCCCCGCAGCCCGCGCCGAGCACCTCCGCTCCGGCGCCGGCCCCCAGCGCGTCCCCGCCCGGCGCCGGCGAGACGCTCGTCTCGGTCACCCGCAGCGGGGGCTTCGGCGGAAAGGCCCATACCTTGATCATCAAGGGTGACGGATCGTTCCTGCGGCTCAACGCCAAGGCAGAGACGGTCGACCGCGACACGCTCTCGGCCGCCGCCCTCGCGAAACTCCGCACCGCGCTCCAGGCGGCGGACTTCCCCCGCCTGCCGCGGATCTCGATGCCGGAGCAGCCGGTCTTCGACTCCCTCACGTACGCCTTCCGGCACGGCGGTTACGAGGTCGCCGCCGACCAGACCACGCTGCCGCGCCCCCTGGAGGCGGTACTGAGCGCCCTGCCAGCCTTCGAGCCCCGCTGACCCGGCTGAACCGACGGAACCAGCCGCCTGAGCCGACCGGCCCAACCGCGCTCGGGCAGCTCGGGCGGCTCGGGCGGCATCGCTCCCGGCCGCACCGTCTCTCCCCCGTCACGGGCCCGTTCCCGCCACGGCGATCTCCCGGAGCCGCCGGTCCAGGTACCCGCGCAGCAGGACCGCCATGTCCACGCCCTCCGGGTCCAGCACCCACTGGATCTGGAACCCGTCCATCACCGCGATGATCTCCCGGCCGACCGCCTCGCAGTCCGTGTCCGGCCGCACCTCGCCGCGCGCGACGCCCGCCCGGAGCAGGTCGACGCTGTAGCCGAGGACCCGGTCGTAGCGCTGCCGGAAGTAGGCGTGCGCGGGGTGGCCGGGGTTCCCGGACTCGCCGACCAGCGTGTTGTACATCCGTACGAGCCCGGGCCGCCGGGCGTTCTCCTCGGCGAGCGCGACCACCGCGGCAAAGTGCGCGGCGACCGGCGGGACCTCCTCGGCGGGCCCGCTGAAGAGCCGTTCGACGTCGTGCTGCTCACTCTGCGCCAGGACGGACAGGAGCAGGTCCTCCTTGCCGCGGAAGTGGTGGAGCAGACCGCCCTGGGTGATCCCGCAGTCGTTGGCGATCCGGGCGAGCGAGGAGGCGTGGAAGCCCCACTGCGCGAAGTGCTCGACGGCGGTGTCGAGGATCTTCTGGCGCCGGGCGTCGCCCACCGCGTAGCCGCCCCGGGCCGTCGTCGCTTTGGCAGCCGGCGCTTTCGGGGCCGTTCGACCCTTGTCCTGTGGCATGCGGACCACCCTAAACCCGACCGTTTCCGGCCATCCCGAGGGAGTGATCCAGCTCACTGAACGAAAACCTAGTGGGTGCATGGTTTTCGCGCCTACGGTGAAAACGCCCGGTCGGCGACGAGGCCGACGCGGAGACGTTGGAGCCCCCATGCCGCTCACGCAGGACCCCGGACGCGCACTCGACGCCCCCGACCGACCCGATCCGGCCACGCCGGCCCACGCCCCGGCCCCATCGGCCCAGGCCCCGGCCGCACCGGCCGCCCCGGCCCCGGCCACCCGATCCGCCGGCGCCCCCGCCGCGCCCCCCGCCGACGCCCCCGCCAAGCTGATCTTCGGCCTGGTCGCCGCCCAGCTCGGCGTCTGCATCGCCGTCTTCACCCCGATCGTGGTGACCCTCGCCCTGCGCGTGGCCCAGATCGTCCCCGAGGCCGAGCGCGGCGCCGCCCTCGGCAAGGTGCTCTCCGTCGGAGCCCTCCTCGCCCTCGTCGGCAATCCGCTCTTCGGCGCCCTCTCCGACCGCACCACCAGCCGGTTCGGCCGCCGCCGCCCCTGGCTCGTGGGCGGCATGCTGGTGGCCGCCGTCGGGCTGACCGTCGTCGGCCTCGGCTCCAGCGTCGGCACGCTGCTCATCGGCTGGGCCATCGCGCAGCTCGGCTGCAACGCCGCCCTGTGCATGGTCACCGCCTGCATCCCGGACCTGATCCCGGACCACCAGCGCGGCCGGGTCTCCGGCATGGTCGGCATGATGCTGTCCGTCTCGATGGTGGCGGGCAGCTTCCTCGCGCAGCTCTTCACGGACAACATGGCGCTGGCCTTCATCGTCCCGGCCGTCGTCGGCGTCCTCGGGGTGAGCGTCCTGGCCGCCGTGATGCCCGACCGGCCGGCCCGCGCCGAGTCCGTGGCCCCGTACGGCTGGCGGGAGTTCCTGCACAGCTTCTGGGTGAACCCGCGCAAGAACCCGGACTACTCCTGGAACTTCGCGAGCCGCTTCCTGGTCTTCATCGGCATCGCCTGCGTGACCAGCTACCAGGTGTACTTCCTGATGGACCGCCTCGGGGTCGCCGAGGGCGAGGTCGCCTCGAAGATGTTCACCACCACCCTCGTCACCGTCGGCGGAGTGGTGGTCGGCTCCCTCGCCGGGGGCTGGCTGTCCGACGCCAGCGGCCGCCGCAAGCCCTTCGTGCTCGCCTCCGCCTTCGTCATCGGCGTCGGGCTGCTGCTCATCGCCACCGCGGGCACCTTCGGGATGTTCCTCTTCGCCGTGGCCGTCTTCGGCTTCGGCGAGGGCCTCTACCTCGCGGTCGACGTGGCCCTCGCCGCCGCGGTCCTGCCCGACCCGGAGACCGCCGCCAAGGACATGGGCGTCCTGAACATCGCCAACGCCCTCCCGCAGTCCCTCGTCCCGATGCTCGCGCCGTTCGTGCTCGCCATCGGCGGAGGGGGCAACTACGGCGCCCTCTTCCTCGTCGGCGGCATCGCGGCGGCCGTCGGCGCCGCTCTCGTCCAGCTGATCCGCTCGGTCAGGTGACGGCCCGCCCGCCCGGGCCCGCCGTCGCGCACCCCCACACCCCCGGCCCCGAACGGCCACCCGCCCCCGCGACCTCCCGCGCGACCGACCCCTCCAGGAGCCCCGCCATGAACTCCACCCCGAGCACCCCGACGCCCCCCGCCTCGCCCCTCCCCTACCGGGACGCCTCCCTCCCCGTGGACCGGCGCGTCGAGGACCTGCTCTCCCGCATGACCCTGGAGGAGAAGGCCGGCCAGCTCTTCCACTCGATGCTGATGATGAACCCGGACGGCACCCCGGTCACCGAGACCGACGGCTCGATCCTCCCCTTCACCACCCCCGAGCTGATCGAGGGCCGCCACCTCACCCACTTCAACCTCCTCGGGAGCTACGGCGCCCGCGAGATGGCGACCTGGCAGAACGCGGTCCAGGAGATGGCCGCCGGTACCCGCCTCGGCATCCCGGTGACCCTGTCGACCGACCCCCGGCACTCCTTCACCGACAACGTCGGCGCCTCCTTCAACGCCGGCGCCTTCTCCGCCTGGCCCGAGGCCATCGGCCTGGCCGCGATCGGCGACCCGGAGCTGGTCTTCGAGTTCGCCGACATCATGCGGCGCGAGTACCTCTCCGTCGGCTTCCGCGTCGCCCTGCACCCGCAGATCGACCTGGCCACGGAGCCGCGCTGGGCCCGCCAGTCGGGCACCTTCGGCTCGGACGCGAAGCTGACGGGCGAGCTCGTCCAGGCCTACGTACGGGGCCTGCAGGGCGAGACCCTCGGCGCGGCCTCGGTCTCCGCGATGGTCAAGCACTTCCCCGGCGGCGGCCCGCAGAAGGACGGCGAGGACCCGCACTTCGCGCACGGCAAGGAGCAGATCTACCCGGGCGGGATGCGCGAGCACCACCTGGAGCCGTTCAAGGCGGCCATCGCGGCCGGCTGCTCGCAGATGATGCCGTACTACGGCCAGCCCATCGGCACCGACTGGGAAGAGGTCGGCTTCGGCTTCAACAAGGGCGTCGTCACCGGCCTGCTCCGCGAGGAGCTCGGCTTCCAGGGCATCGTCTGCACGGACTGGGGCCTGCTCACCGAGTCGACGATCTTCGGCGAGCCGCACCCGGCCCGCGCCTGGGGCCTGGAGCACGTCGGCGTCTCCGAGCGGGCGGCCCGCGCGCTGGAGGCCGGCTCGGACCAGTTCGGCGGCGAGCAGTGCCCCGCGGTCATCGTGGAGATGGTCCGCTCGGGCCGGGTCTCCGAGGCCCGGATCGACGCGTCCGTCCGCCGGCTGCTGCGCGAGAAGTTCGTCCTCGGCCTGTTCGAGAACCCGTACGTGGACCCGGACGCGGCGGCCGAGACGGTGGGCCGCGCCGACTTCGCGGCGGCCGGCGCCGCGGCCCAGCGGCGCTCCCTGACGGTGCTCACCAACACCGGGAGCACCCTGCCGGTGTCCGGCCGGCCGAAGCTGTACGTCAAGGACGTGGACGCGGAGGTCGCGGCGGCCTACGGGGAACTCGTGTCCGACCCGGCCGAGGCGGATCTGGCCGTGCTGCGGCTGCGCACCCCGCACGAGCCCCGCAGCAACATCTTCGAGTCCTTCTTCCACTCGGGTTCGCTGGCCTTCCCCGAGCCGGAACTCACCGAGATCCTGGCCCTCCTGGACGCCGTCCCGACCCTGGTCTGCATCAACCTGGAGCGGGCCGCGGTGATCCCCGAGATCGCGGAGCGGGCGGCCGCGCTGATCGCGGACTACGGGGCGTCCGACGCCGCCCTCCTGGACGTGGCCTTCGGCAGGGCGGCCGCCGGGGGGCGGCTGCCCTTCGAGCTCCCACGCTCCATGGAGGCCGTCGCGGCCTCCCGGCCCGACGTTCCGAACGACACCGCCGACCCGGTCTTCCCGCACGGCCACGGCCTGACCCTGTAGCCCCGCAGCCCCGCAGCCCCGCAGCCCCGCGCGGACCCCGCGCCTCGAACGCCGGCGAGGCTGGATTTTCCAGCCCGTCGGCGTTTGAAGCGCAGGTCCGGGGGCAAGGGGCTCGGCGACGAACCCGCGCAGCGCACCCGTCATAGCCGGAGCCCGGCCGCTCCTCTACGCTGCACCCCTACCACGCGGGATCTTCAGGGGCGGGACATGGAACAGACGCACACCACCACCCACAACGGCGCCGCGGCCACCCCCGGCGCGCAGCGCCGGGTGCTCGTCGTCGAGGACGACCACACCATCGCGGAGGCCATCGCCGCGCGCCTGCGCGCCGAGGGCTTCCAGGTGCAGACGGCCGCGGACGGGCCGGCGGCCGTCGCGGCGGCCGAGAGCTGGCTGCCGGAGCTGCTGGTCCTGGACGTGATGCTGCCGGGCTTCGACGGCCTGGAGGTCTGCCGCCGGGTCCAGGCGCAGCGGCCCGTCCCGGTGCTGATGCTCACCGCCCGGGACGACGAGACCGACATGCTCGTCGGCCTGGGGGTCGGCGCCGACGACTACATGACGAAGCCCTTCTCGATGCGCGAGCTGGCCGCGCGGGTCCACGTACTGCTGCGGCGGGTGGAGCGGGCCACGCTGGCCGCGCACGCCCCGCGCGGGGCCACCCTGCGCCTCGGCGATCTGGAGATCGACCACGCGCAGCGCCGGGTCCGGGTGCACACCGAGGACGTGCACCTGACGCCGACCGAGTTCGACCTGCTGGTGTGCCTGGCCGGGACCCCGCGGGCGGTGCTCTCGCGGGAGCAGCTCCTCGCCGAGGTCTGGGACTGGGCCGACGCGTCCGGGACCCGTACGGTCGACAGCCACATCAAGGCGCTGCGCCGGAAGATCGGCGCCGAGCGGATCCGTACGGTCCACGGCGTCGGGTACGCCCTGGAGACCCCGGCGCAGCCGTGAGCGGCTACCGGCCGCCGGGGCAGCGGCCGCCCGGGGGGCTGCGGCCCTTCTCCCCGTTCTCGATCAAGACCAAGCTGGGCACGCTCGTGGTGGTGTCGGTGTTCATCACCACCGGCCTGCTGATGGTGGCCCTGCGCACGGCCACCGAGGTGCGCTTCATCACGGTGTTCTCGGTGATCGCCTCGATGCTGATCACCCAGTTCGTGGCGCACAGCCTGACGGCGCCGCTGGACGACATGACCACCGTGGCCCGGGCGATATCCCACGGGGACTACACGCGCCGGGTCCGCGGGGCGGGCCGCCGCGACGAGCTGGGCGACCTGGCCTCCACCATCAATCTGATGGCGGACGACCTGGAGGCGGTGGACCGGCACCGCAAGGAGCTCGTCGCGAACGTCTCGCACGAGCTGCGCACCCCGATCGCGGCCCTGCGGGCGGTACTGGAGAACGTGGTGGACGGGGTCTCCGCCGCCGATCCGGAGACGATGCGCACGGCCCTGAAGCAGACCGAGCGGCTCGGCCGGCTGGTGGAGACCCTGCTGGACCTCTCCCGCGTGGACAACGGGGTGGTGCCGCTGCGGGCCCGCCGCTTCGAGGTGTGGCCCTATCTGTCGGGGGTGCTGAAGGAGTCGGGCCTGGCGGCCGCCGGCCGGCCGGGGCTCTCCTCCGGCTCGGGCGGGCACACCCGCAACGACGTCCACCTCCACCTGGACGTGTCCCCGCCGGACCTGACGGCGTACGCGGACGCCGAGCGGCTGCACCAGGTGGTGGCGAACCTGATCGACAACGCGGTCAAGCACAGCCCCCCGCACGGCCGGGTCACGGTCCACGCCCGGACGGGCGACGCGCCCGGGGGCCTGGTCCTCGAAGTGCGGGACGAAGGTCCCGGAATCCCGGAGTCCGAGCGGCACCGGGTCTTCGAGCGGTTCAACCGCGGCAGCGCGCGGGGCGGCGACGGCGGCACGGGCCTGGGCCTGGCCATCGCCCGCTGGGCCGTGGGCCTGCACGGGGGCCACATCGGAGTGGCCGAATCCTCACGGGGCTGCCGGATCCTCGTCACGCTTCCGGGCAGCTCGCAAGCGCCGAGTTGACGTAGGGTTCGAGTGGGAAGGACATGATCTCGGCCACACGGACCGGGGTCCGTCAGGGGTGCGAAGCCAGGGGGCCGCAACCGCGGTGCCTCCTGCCCGAACCACGCTTGTTTCCCGCCATTCCTGGTGGTGAAACCCGCCGTTCGATGTGACCTACGCGACGTAAGTCCCGCCCGGTCTGCATCTCACGGCCCGGGAGGCGTAGCCTTTATTCCCGCTGTCCATACCTTGTGAAGCGGAAGAGGGCGGTTGCCGCCGTGTCGCCACAGTCCCCCAGTAACTCGAGCACCACGACCGAAGCAGGAGAAGGCGGGAAGAACCCCGCCCCGGGCTTCGGCGCGAATGAGTGGCTCGTCGACGAGATCTATCAGCAGTACCTCCAGGACCCGAACTCGGTCGACCGGGCCTGGTGGGACTTCTTCGCCGACTACAAGCCGGGGGGCGCTGTCGCTCCGGTGAAGGCGGATAAGCCCACGGACCGGCCCGCTCCCCCTGCCGCGACGACGACGGACGGCGCCTCCGCACAGGCCGCCGCCCCCGTCACCGCCGCGCACCCGCAGGCTTCCGACGCCGCCGCCACAGGGACGGCGAGCCTCGCGCCCGCCGCCCCCGCAGCAGCGGCCACGACGCCCGTGTCAGCACCTGCCCCTGTACCTGCCACCCCCTCTGGTGCCCCTGCTGTGACTGTCACCTCCCAGGCCCCGGCCGCCGCCGCACCGGCTGCCCCCGCCTCCCCGGCTCCGGCTCCCGCCGCCGCCCCCGCCTCCGTAGCCCCCCAGAAGGCCGCGCCCGCCACCGAGGCCCCTGCCGGCCCCGAACTGGTGACGCTCCGCGGCCCCGCGGCGGCCGTGGTCAAGAACATGAACGCCTCGCTGGAAGTGCCGACGGCCACGTCCGTCCGCGCCGTCCCGGTGAAGCTGCTGTTCGACAACCGCATCGTCATCAACAACCACCTGAAGCGCGCCCGGGGCGGGAAGATCTCCTTCACGCACCTCATCGGCTACGCGATGGTGCAGGCCATCAAGGCCATGCCGTCGATGAACTACTCCTTCGCGGAGAAGGACGGCAAGCCGACCCTGGTCAAGCCGGAGCACATCAACTTCGGCCTCGCGATCGACCTGGTGAAGCCCAACGGCGACCGCCAGCTCGTCGTCGCCGGCATCAAGAAGGCCGAGACCCTCAACTTCTTCGAGTTCTGGCAGGCCTACGAGGACATCGTCCGCCGGGCCCGCATCGGCAAGCTGACGATGGACGACTTCACCGGGGTGACGGTCTCCCTCACCAACCCCGGCGGCCTGGGCACCGTCCACTCCGTGCCCCGCCTGATGCCCGGACAGTCGGTCATCATGGGCGTCGGCTCCATGGACTACCCCGCCGAGTTCCAGGGCACCTCGCAGGACACCCTGAACAAGCTGGGCATCTCCAAGGTCATGACCCTGACCTCGACCTACGACCACCGGGTCATCCAGGGCGCGGCCTCCGGCGAGTTCCTGCGCATCGTCGCGAACATGCTGCTCGGCGAGAGCGGCTTCTACGACGACGTCTTCGAGGCGCTGCGCATCCCGTACGAGCCGGTCCGCTGGCTCCGGGACATCGACGCCTCGCACGACGACGACGTCACGAAGGCCGCCCGCGTCTTCGAGCTGATCCACTCCTACCGGGTCCGCGGCCACGTCATGGCCGACACCGACCCGCTGGAGTACAAGCAGCGCAAGCACCCCGACCTCGACATCACCGAGCACGGCCTCACCCTGTGGGACCTGGAGCGCGAGTTCGCGGTCGGCGGCTTCTCCGGCAAGTCGATGATGAAGCTCCGCGACATCCTCGGCGTGCTGCGCGACTCGTACTGCCGCACCACCGGCGTCGAGTTCATGCACATCCAGGACCCGAAGCAGCGCCGCTGGATCCAGGACCGCATCGAGCGCCCGCACTCCAAGCCGGAGCGCGAGGAGCAGCTGCGCATCCTGCGCCGGCTGAACGCCGCCGAGGCCTTCGAGACCTTCCTGCAGACGAAGTACGTCGGCCAGAAGCGCTTCTCCCTGGAGGGCGGCGAGTCCGTCATCCCGCTGCTCGACGCCGTCATCGACTCGGCCGCCGAGGCCCGCCTCGAAGAGGTCGCGATCGGCATGGCCCACCGCGGCCGCCTGAACGTGCTCGCGAACATCGTCGGCAAGTCGTACGCGCAGATCTTCCGCGAGTTCGAGGGCAACCTCGACCCGAAGTCCATGCACGGCTCCGGCGACGTCAAGTACCACCTGGGCGCCAACGGCACCTTCACGGGCCTGGACGGGGAGCAGATCAAGGTCTCCCTCGTCGCGAACCCCTCGCACCTGGAGGCGGTGGACCCGGTCCTGGAGGGCGTGGTCCGCGCCAAGCAGGACATCATCAACAAGGGCGGCACGGACTTCACGGTCCTGCCCGTCGCCCTGCACGGCGACGCGGCCTTCGCGGGCCAGGGCGTCGTCGCCGAGACGCTGAACATGTCGCAGCTGCGCGGTTACCGCACCGGCGGCACCGTGCACGTGGTCATCAACAACCAGGTCGGCTTCACCGCCGCCCCGGAGTCCTCGCGTTCCTCGATGTACGCGACCGACGTGGCCCGCATGATCGAGGCGCCGATCTTCCACGTGAACGGCGACGACCCGGAAGCGGTCGTCCGCATTGCCCGCCTGGCCTTCGAGTTCCGCCAGGCGTTCAACAAGGACGTGGTCATCGACCTCATCTGCTACCGCCGCCGCGGTCACAACGAGTCGGACAACCCGGCGTTCACGCAGCCGCTGATGTACGACCTGATCGACAAGAAGCGCTCGGTGCGCAAGCTGTACACCGAGTCCCTCATCGGTCGCGGCGACATCACGCTGGAAGAGGCGGAGCAGGCGCTCCAGGACTTCCAGGGCCAGCTGGAGAAGGTCTTCGCGGAGGTCCGCGAGGCCGCCACGCAGCCCGCGGTCGCCCCGGTGGCGCCCGCCCAGGTCGCGCAGGAGTTCCCGGTCTTCGTGAACACCGCGATCTCCCAGGAGGTCGTCAAGCGGATCGCCGAGGCCCAGGTCAACATCCCGGACACGGTCACCGTCCACCCGCGCCTGCTGCCGCAGCTGCAGCGCCGCGCCGCGATGATCGACGACGGCACCATCGACTGGGGCATGGGCGAGACCCTGGCCTTCGGCTCGCTGCTGATGGAGGGCACCCCGGTCCGGCTGTCCGGCCAGGACTCCCGCCGCGGCACCTTCGGCCAGCGCCACGCGGTCCTGATCGACCGGGAGACCGGCGAGGACTACACCCCGCTGCTCTACCTGGCGGACGACCAGGCCCGCTACAACGTCTACGACTCGCTGCTCTCCGAGTACGCGGCCATGGGCTTCGAGTACGGCTACTCGCTGGCCCGCCCGGACGCGCTGGTCCTCTGGGAGGCCCAGTTCGGTGACTTCGTCAACGGCGCGCAGACCGTCGTCGACGAGTTCATCTCCTCGGCCGAGCAGAAGTGGGGCCAGACGTCCGGCGTCACGCTCCTCCTGCCGCACGGCTACGAGGGCCAGGGCCCGGACCACTCCTCCGCCCGCCCGGAGCGTTTCCTGCAGATGTGCGCGCAGGACAACATGACGGTCGCGATGCCGACGCTCCCGTCGAACTACTTCCACCTCCTGCGGTGGCAGGTCCACAACCCGCACCACAAGCCGCTCATCGTCTTCACCCCGAAGTCGATGCTGCGTCTGAAGGCGGCGGCGTCGAAGGCGGAGGAGTTCACGACCGGCTCGTTCCGTCCGGTCATCGGCGACTCCACGGTGGACCCGAACGCGGTGCGCAAGGTCGTCTTCTGCGCCGGCAAGGTCTACTACGACCTGGAGGCCGAGCGCGAGAAGCGCGGCATCACCGACACGGCGATCATCCGCATCGAGCGCCTCTACCCGCTCCCGGGCAGCGAACTCCAGGCGGAGATCGCCAAGTTCCCGAACGCGGCGAAGTACATCTGGGCCCAGGAGGAGCCGGCGAACCAGGGCGCGTGGCCCTTCATCGCCCTCAACCTGATCGACCACCTCGACCTGGCGGTCGGCGCGGACATCCCGGCGGGCGAGCGCCTGCGCCGGATCTCGCGTCCGCACGGCTCGTCCCCGGCGGTCGGCTCGGCCAAGCGCCACCAGGCGGAGCAGCAGCTCCTCCTGAACGAGGTCTTCGAGGCCTGAGCACTGCGCTGGCTCGAACGCCGGAAGGCCCGGCCCCCTCGGGGGGCCGGGCCTTCCGGCATCCTCGGCCACATCCAGCCCGTCCGGCGTTTCCTCCAGCCCGTCCGGCGTTTGAGGACCGGGGTCTGGGGCGGAGCCCCAGGTTCCTCCAGCCCGTCCGGCGTTTGAGGACCGGGTCCGGGCAGAGCCCGGGGAACGGTGGAAGGGCGGGTAGGGGACGGCCCCGCGCAGCGGCCCGCCCCGTCAGCCGGACGCGTACGAGGCCAGGTTCGGGTGCGCCGCGCACCAGGCGGTCCGGTCCCGGTCCACCACCCCGCGGGCCACCGCGTACCGCGCCCCCGGCGCCGACACCCCGTCCATGGCCCGCTCCGCCGCGGCCATCGCGCCGACGAACACCCGTCCGCCCGCGGTGAGTTCCGGGCAGGCGTCCAGGACGGGCAGCACCGCCGCCACCTGAGCCCGCACCCGCGCGTGCTGCGCCCACGCCCCCCTGGCCCCGTAGAGCGCCGCGCGCTGCCAGTAGCCCGCCAGCCCGAGATGCGCGTAGGCGCCCCTCAGGAGCCCCTCCAGCGGTCGCGGATCGGCCCGCCAGGGCGCCCAGTACCGTGCGGTGCGGTCGGCGGTGTGCAGCGGGAGCGCCTCCGCGAGGGCCGCCAGCTTCGCGTGCTGCACCTCGAACACGAGGGTGGCGGCCAGCGCGGGCGGCGGCTGCGCCCGCGCCAGGAGGGAGCCCGGCGCCGCGGGGAGGGTCCCGCCGTAGGTCCGGGAGCTGCCGGACAGCGGGATCAGGCAGCGCAGCAGCCCACCTGCCTCCTCCGCGCGGGCGGTGTCGTAGCGCCGCAGCAGGGTGAGGGCCCCGGACCACTGGGTGTCCCAGCGCCTGTGCCCCTTGGGGGTGAGCCGGCGGGCGGCGGGCACCGTCACCGGGGCGCGGTAGGGGTCGAGGTCGTCGAGGGCGGTCCGCCCGTCGGGCAGCGCGTGCAGGGCCAGCACTTCCGGGTGCGCGGGGTCCCAGGAGCCCTCGGTCAGGGCGAGCGGGCCCGGCCGGTCCGGGCGCAGCAGTCCGAGGGTGGGCAGCGCGAGGCGTCCGTGCGCGGGCCGCAGCGTGATCTTGAAGCCGATCCCGGCGCGCAGCGCCGCGGCGGCGGCGAGCGCCCCGAGGTGTCCGAGGTCGGCGGGCGGCCCGTGCCGCGTGCGCAGCCGGCGCAGGGTCTCCTCGGCCCACACCCCGGTGGCCGGATAGTGCACGACGTCGGCCACGGCAGGGGGGTCGCGCCGCCCGGCCTCCTCCAGCAGGGCCCAGCGCTCGGCCGCCTCCCCGGTACGGGCGCCGGGCAGGTCCGCGAGCTCGCGCAGCAGCCGCAGCCGCCGGGCCCGCCGTACGCCGCACACCAGCGCGGTCCCCTCGGCGGACGGCTCGGTGGAACCGAGGGCCCTCAGCACGCCGTCGCTCGGCTCGGGGTGATCCATGCATACCTCCCGCCGCGGACCCCTCATCCCTGCCCTGGGGAGGGGCTCCGCGAACGGCGGAAAGCGGTCAGGTCCGGGCCCGGCGGGACGGGACGGGACGGCGGATTATCCTGACGGGGCACACCCGAACACCCGACCACGGCACGGAGCCCGACTTGTACTTCACCGATCGCGGCATCGAGGAGCTGGAGAAGCGGCGCGGCGAGGAGGAGGTCACCTTCGAGTGGCTCGCCGAGCAGCTGCGCGCCTTCGTCGACCTGAACCCGGACTTCGAGGTCCCGGTGGAACGCCTCGCCACCTGGCTGGCCCGCCTGGACGACGACGAAGACGACGACGAGTAGGCCGCACGGCACCACGCACGGCACGACGTACGGCACCACGTACGGCACGGCGAAGGGGCCCGACCGCGATGCGGCCGGGCCCCTTCGTCATCGTCCCGCGGGACGAGGCCGATCGGACGGAGAGTCCGATCAGGCGGCCTTCGTCTCCCAGAAGATGCGGTCGATCTCGGCGATGAGCTCCAGCGCCTTGGCGCCGGTCGCCGGGTCGTTCGACGCCTTGGCGGCCGAGAGGGCCTTCAGGGTGTCGTTGACCAGGGTGTGCAGCTGCGGGTACTTCTCAAAGTGCGGCGGCTTGAAGTAGTCGCTCCACAGCACGGAGACGTGGTGCTTCGCGAGCTCGGCGCGCTGCTCCTTGATGGTGATGGCGCGCGCACGGAAGTCGGCGTCGTCGTTGGCCTGGTACTTCTCCTGCACGGCCTTGACGGACTCGGCCTCGATGCGGGCCTGGGCAGGGTCGTACACGCCGCACGGAAGATCGCAGTGGGCGGAGACCTTCGCCTTGGGGGCGAAGAGGCGGGAAAGCATGGAGTTTGTCCTCCTCGTGATCGTCTTCTCAAGGGGGAGATTACTCCGTGAGAAAGACGATTTCGCGGCCGCCCCCGTGCGGTTGGGACAAAAGTCCAGGGGTGTACCCGGGCCGGTGACCGAATGTACGGAAGAGTGCGGCAGCATGCGGGGGGCACGAAACGTGCACCAGGGCTGGTGAGGAGGTCACGGATGGCGGGGAGCAGTCGCTCGCGCGGCCGGACGCGGGAGTGGGAATCGCCGTTGAAGCGGATCGGCACCGTGGAGGTGAGGGGCCCCTCGATGGCGCCGACGCTGGAGAACGGTGACCAGGTGCTGGTCCGCTACGGGGCACCCGTGCGGCCGGGCCACGTGGTGGTGCTGCGCCACCCGTTCCAGCAGGACCTGCTGGTCGTGAAGCGGGCGGCGGAGCGGCGGCCGGGCGGCTGGTGGGTGCTGGGCGACAACCCGTACAACGAGACGGGCGACAGCACGGACTACGGCGCGGTCCCCGACGAGCTGGTGCTGGCGACCGCGCTGGCCCGCTTCCGGCCGCTCCCCCGGCCGGAGCACGCGGCGGAGGATCAGCGCTCGCTGAGGGCGTGGCTCTCCTGGGCTTCCTCGGCGCTGCGCCCGCTGTGGGCGGACTCCTCGGCCTCCAGCCGCTTGCGGGCGCGGTAGGCGGCGACGTTGGCGCGTGTGGCGCAGCGGTCGGAGCAGTACCGCCGGGAGCGGTTGGTGGAGGTGTCGAGGTAGGCGTTGCGGCAGGGCGGCGCCTGGCAGATGCCGAGCCGGTCCGGGCCGTGCGCGGTGAGGTGGAAGGCCAGCCCGAAGCACGCGATCGCGGCGTAGCCGGCGGAGGCGTTGGAGGGGTGGTCGGCGAGGTGGATGTGCCAGTTCGGGCCGCCGTGCTCGCCGATCGTCTCGTGGCCGGAGACCTGGGGGCTGACCGGGAACTCCATGAGCAGGGAGTTCAGCAGGTCGACGGCGAGGACGTGGTCCCCGCCGTCGGCGGCCTCGAAGACGGTGCGCAGCCGGCCGCGGACGTTGCGGAAGCGGGTGACGTCGCCGTCCGTGACCCTGCGGGCCATCTGCACGCTGGCGCCGAAGAGGCCGCGGACGGCGTCCACGGAGGTCAGCGAGTCCTTGTTGCGGGCCGGCTCCTCGGTGTTGACCAGGCGCACGGCGTAGTCCGAGTAATGGGCCAGTTCCACTTGTAGTCCTTACGGCTGCGGATTAGTGTCTCCGGTAACGGCTGATACATGTTCGAGGGTATTACGCATGGAGGCGCTCGTGGCGGATTCAGCACGCTCCGATACCGCGGAACGATCCGACTGGCAGGCCTGGCAGGACAGCTGGGACCGGCAGCAGGAGTGGTACATGCCCGACCGCGAGGAGCGGTTCCGGGTGATGCTGGACATGGTGGAGGCGCTGGTCGGCACCGCCCCCCGCATTCTCGATCTGGCGTGCGGTACGGGAAGTATCACGGACCGCGCCCTCAAGCGGTTCCCGCAATCCACCAGTACGGGAGTCGACCTCGACCCCGCACTGTTGACGATCGCCCGGGGCCACTTCGCCGGCGACCCCCGCGTCACCTTCGTGACCGCCGACCTCAAGGACCCGGGCTGGCGCACGGCCCTCCCCCACGGCTCCTACGACGCCGTGCTGACGGCCACCGCCCTGCACTGGCTGCCCAGCGAGGACCTCGCCGTCCTGTACGGGCAGCTCCCGGAGCTGCTGCGGGCCGGCGGGGTGTTCATGAACGCCGACCACATGCCCGACCCGGCCACCCCGCGGATCAACGCCGCCGAGCGTGCCCACCGGCACGTCGGCATGGACCGGGCGAAGGCGGCCGGGGCGCTGGACTGGCGCGAGTGGTGGGAGCTCGCGGCGGCCGACCCCGCGCTGGCCGGGCCGACGAAGGCCCGCTTCGAGATCTACGGGGAGCACGCCGACGGCGACACCCCGCCGGAGTCCTGGCACGCCGCCGCGCTGCGCGGCGCCGGCTTCGCGGAGGCCCGTACGGTCTGGCGCTCCCCCTCCGACGGGCTGGTGCTGGCCCTGAAGTAGGTGAGGCAGGCCCGGTCCGGGAAGCCCGCGGCGCGGGCCGGGCGTGCGTGAGGGGCGGTACGGATTCCCGTACCGCCCCTCACGCGTGGATCGCCGCCGTCCTAGAGGACCTTCGAGAGGAAGGCCTTCGTCCGGTCGTGCTGCGGGTTGCCCAGGACCTCGCGGGGGTGGCCGGATTCGACCACGACGCCGCCGTCCATGAAGACGAGGTTGTCGCCGACCTCGCGGGCGAAGCCCATCTCGTGCGTGACCACGATCATGGTCATGCCCGACTCGGCCAGGTCCCGCATGACGTCGAGGACGTCGCCGACGAGCTCCGGGTCGAGCGCCGAGGTGGGCTCGTCGAAGAGCATCAGCTTCGGTTCCATGGCCAGCGCGCGGGCGATGGCCACGCGCTGCTGCTGGCCGCCGGAGAGCTGGGTGGGGTAGTTCCCGCCCTTGTCGCCGAGGCCGACCCGGTCGAGGAGCTTGACGGCGCGCGCCCGCGCGACCGCCTTGCTCTCGCCCTTGACCATGACCGGGGCCTCCATGACGTTCTCGACGGCCGTCATGTGCGGGAAGAGGTTGAAGCGCTGGAAGACCATGCCGATGTCCCGGCGCTGGGCCGCGACCTCGCTGTCCTTCAGCTCGTAGAGCTTGCCGGCCTTCTCGCGGTAGCCGACCAGCTGGCCGTCGACCGAGAGCCGCCCGGCGTTGATGCGCTCCAGGTGGTTGATGCAGCGCAGGAAGGTGGACTTGCCGGAGCCGGACGGGCCGACCAGGCAGAACACCTCGCGCGGGGCGACTTCGAGGTCGATGCCCCGCAGGATGTGGGCGGGGCCGTACGACTTGTGGACGGCCTCGGCCTTGACCATCGGCTGGGCGGTCACTTCGCCACCTCCGTACGGCGGAACATGTTCAGGTTGGCCCGCAGGCGCTGGAACGGCGTGGGCGGCAGGGAACGCAGCGAACCACGTGCGTAGCGGCGCTCCAGGTAGTACTGGCCGACACTGAACACGCTGGTCAGGGCCAGGTACCAGATGGAGGCGACGAACAGCATCTCCATGATGGCGCCGGCCGTGGACCCGATGTTCGACGAGGCCCTCAGCAGTTCCGTGTACTGGACCGCGGAGACCAGCGACGAGGTCTTCAGCATGTTGATGAACTCGTTGCCCGACGGCGGGATGATCACGCGCATCGCCTGCGGGAGCACCACCCGGCGCATCGTCTGCGTCTGGGTCATGCCGAGCGCGTGCGAGGCCTCGCTCTGGCCCTCGTCTACGGACTGGATGCCCGCACGGACGATCTCCGCCATGTACGCGCCCTCGTTCAGGCCGAGGCCCAGGAGCGCGACCATGAACGGGGTCATCAGTTCGACGGTCTCTTGCTTGTAGATCGGGCCGAGGTTCACGTACTGGAAGATCAGCGACAGGTTGAACCACACCAGCAGCTGTACGTAGACCGGGGTACCGCGGAAGAACCAGATGTAGAGCCACGCGACGGTGTTCGTCACCGGGTTCTTCGAGAGCCGCATGACCGCGAAGAGGATGCCGAGCACCAGGCCCAGCGCCATCGCGGACACGCTGATGATCACGGTGTTGCCGAGGCCGGCGATGATCGAGGGGTCGAAGAGCTTGTCCCCGACCGTCTTCCAGATCACGTTGCCCTGGGAGAAGGCGTAGACGAGCCAGCCCAGCAGGACGATGACCACGACGCCGCTGACCCAGCGGCCGTAGTGCCGCACCGGGATTGCCTTGATGGCCTCGTACGGGGTGCCCGAGGCGCCGGATCCGGCGGGCGGGGTCGCGGCCGGATCCTTGTCGATCTTGTCAGTCACAATGACTGCCCTTCAGTGGAGCTCAGGAACCAGGGACCGGGGGCGCGGGGTGCCCCCCGGTCCGCACGGGTCACTTGCCTGCGTTGACCGTCGCCGACTGCACGGCGCTGTCCTTGACGTTCCACTTCTCCAGGACCTTGGCGTAGGAGCCGTCCTTGATGATCGCGTCGAGGGCCTGCTTGAGGGCGTCGCGCAGCTGGGTGTTCTCCTTGCTGACGCCGATGCCGAAGAGGCCGACGTCGGACTGCGCGCCGCCGACCTCGAAGTCGTTGCCGCCGCCCGAGGTCTTCGCGATGTACGCGGCGACCGGGAAGTCGTTGAGGTCGGCCACGGCGCCGCCGGCCTTGACGCGGGTCTGGGCCTCGGCGTCGGTGTCGAAGGCCTCGATGGTGAGCTTCTTGTCACCGCACTTCGTGGCCTGCGCCTTGAAGGTGTCCTCGTAGATCGTGCCGCGCTGGACGGCGACCGTCTTGCCGCAGAGGTCGTCCAGGGTCTTGATGTTCTGCGGGTTGCCCTTCTTGACGAGGAGCGAGACGCCGGAGGAGAAGTAGTCGACGAAGTCGACGCCCTTGCCGATCTGCTTGCCGTCGTCGTCGAGGCCCTTCTGACGCTTCTCGTTGTCCGAGACCGAGGACATGATCGCGTCCTGGCGGCCGGAGTAGATCGAGGTGATCAGACCGTCGAAGCTGCCCGAGGTGAACTCGAACTTCACACCGAGCTGCTTGCCCAGGGCCTCCGCGATGTCGGGGTCGACACCGACGATCTTGCCGCCCTCGGTGAACTCCATCGGGGCGTACGCCGCGTCCGTGCCGACCTTGATGACACCCGCGTCCTGGATCTTCTTCGGCAGCGCGGAGAAGAGGGGGGCCGCGTTGGGCTTCGTGGTGTCCCCGGACTCCTTCTTCTCGGTCTGGTCTCCACAGCCGGTGAGGATCAGGGCGCCGGCGACCGCGATCGCGCCGACCGCGGCGATCCGGGACCGGGCGGCGGTCGTACGGCGGGTGGTGCTTGCGGTCATGAGCTGGTTCCTCCGGCAGGTGGAAAGCATCGAAAAGCGGTCGGGCACGCCCCATCGAGTGTCGCGACCTTGTGTGATTAGGGGCATCTTGCCATTCGGACTGAGTCATTCAGGCAGCCCGTCAGGTCAAAATCGGATAACGGCAGCCCCTTCGTACCCAACAGGACTGCGGACAAGGCCCCTCAGAGCCGCACGAACGGCCGTGACCTGGTCCTTTTGCCGCACTATTTGCGGCGCGTCTCGCCCATCGGACAGAGAGGTTTGGACTTTTCGCCAAAACCGGGACAAGGGGCTTATGGTCGAGCGGGAATCGACTCGTCTGGGTGAGTGTTCTTGCGGTAGAACGGATCCTTACACCCCTCATCCGGGGCTCAGGGCGCGCGTGCGGCGCGCCCGCGCGTACGAACCTCCCCTTCGCGGAGACGGACCTACAACCGTCGCCGCAAAGACGGACGCGGTGCCCGCCCACCCCTTAACCAGGAGTGGCCACCCTCAACGATTCAAAGACTTAAGGGGTTAAGACAGTGGCAGCGGAGATCGTCAATCCTCGCAGCGACAGCGTGACGGACAACAACCCGGATGCGGTGTTCGCGCTGCACCGGGGCGGCAAGATGGCCATCGTGGCCACCGTGCCGGTCCACAACAAGGACGACCTGTCCCTGGCGTACACGCCCGGCGTTGCGAAGGTCTGCAGCGCCATTGCCGAGCAGCCCGAGCTCGTGAACGAGTACACCTGGAAGTCCAACGTGGTCGCCGTCGTCACCGACGGTACGGCCGTGCTCGGACTCGGTGACATCGGGCCCGAGGCCTCCCTCCCCGTGATGGAGGGCAAGGCCATTCTCTTCAAGCAGTTCGGTGGCGTCGACGCGGTTCCGATCGCGCTCGCCACCAAGGACACGGACGAGATCATCGAAACCGTGATCCGCCTCGCTCCGTCCTTCGGCGGGGTGAACCTGGAGGACATCTCGGCGCCCCGCTGCTTCGAGATCGAGCGCCGCCTCCAGGAGGCGCTGGACATCCCGATCTTCCACGACGACCAGCACGGCACGGCCATCGTGACGCTGGCCGCCATGCGCAACGCCGCGAAGCTCACCGGTCGCACCCTCGCCGACCTGCGCGCCGTGATCTCGGGCGCCGGTGCCGCGGGCATCGCGATCGCCAAGATCCTCGTGGACGCGGGCATCGGCGACGTCTGCGTCACCGACCGCAAGGGCGTCGTCTCCGCCGACCGCTCCGACCTGACGGACGTCAAGGCGGAGATCGCGGGCCTGACCAACAAGACCGGCCAGACCGGTTCCCTGGAGAGCGCCCTCGCGGGCGCGGACGTGTTCATCGGCGTCTCCGGCGGTACGGTCCCCGAGGCCGCGGTGGCGA
Source organism: Streptomyces sp. NPDC051563 (assembly GCF_044454225.1). NCBI lineage: Bacteria > Bacillati > Actinomycetota > Actinomycetes > Kitasatosporales > Streptomycetaceae > Streptomyces > Streptomyces sp. NPDC051563. The sequence continues at coordinate 135,095 of NZ_JBITDL010000003.1, read as the reverse complement.
CGATGGCGAAGGACTGCTTCGTCTTCGCCATGGCCAACCCGAACCCGGAGGTCCACCCCGACGTCGCGCACAAGTACGCGGCGGTCGTGGCCACGGGCCGCTCGGACTTCCCGAACCAGATCAACAACGTGCTGGCGTTCCCCGGCATCTTCGCGGGCGCGCTGAAGGTCCGCGCGACCCGGATCACCGAGGGCATGAAGATCGCCGCCGCCGACGCCATCGCCGGCGTCGTCGGTGACGAGCTCGCCGCCGACTACGTGATCCCGTCGCCGTTCGACACCCGCGTCGCCGAGGCCGTCACGGCCGCGGTCGCCGCGGCGGCCAAGGCCGACGGCGTGGCCCGCCTGGCGTAAGCGCTGCGCCGAGCCGTACGAAGAGGGGCCAGGCCGAACGATTCGGCCGGGCCCCTCTTTCCGTCCGCCCCCCCCTGACCATCCGGCCCCGCAGGGCCCGGCCCCGGGGGCCCGCTCCACCGAACGCCGTCCGCCGGGCCGGGCCAGGCCCTGGATCCCCGGGCTACCGACCGGTAGCCTCGCGGCCATGTTCGCTGCCTACGCCGCCCGAATCGACCGTGACCAGCCGCTGAACGGCCTCGAGCTGGGCGAACGCCCAGCCCCGCAGGCCCGCCCCGGCTGGGTGACCGTGAACGTCAAGGCCGCCTCCCTCAACCACCACGACCTGTGGTCGCTGCGCGGGGTCGGCCTCGGCGAGGACAAGCTCCCCATGATCCTCGGCTGCGACGCCGCCGGGATCGACCAGGACGGCAACGAGGTCGTCCTGCACTCCGTCATCGGCCAGAGCGGCCACGGGGTCGGCCCCGACGAGCCCCGCTCGATCCTGACCGAGCGCTACCAGGGCACCTTCGCCGAGCAGGTCACCGTCCCCGCCTGGAACGTCCTGCGCAAGCCCGCCGAGCTCTCCTTCGAGCAGGCCGCCTGCCTGCCCACCGCCTGGCTCACCGCGTACCGCATGCTCTTCACCAACGCCGGCGTCCGCCCCGGGGACTCCGTCCTGGTCCAGGGCGCCGGCGGCGGGGTCGCCACCGCCGCCATCGTCCTCGGCAAGGCCGCCGGCCTGCGGGTCTTCGCGACCAGCCGCGACGAGGCCAAGCGCAAGCGCGCGGTCGAGCTGGGGGCCGTGGAGGCCTACGAGCCCGGCGCGCGGCTCCCCCTGCGGGTCGACGCGGTCATCGAAACGGTCGGCGCCGCCACCTGGTCGCACTCGGTCAAGTCCCTGCGCCCCGGCGGCACCCTGGTCATCTCGGGCGCCACCAGCGGGGACCGCCCGGCGCACGCCGAGCTGACCCGGATCTTCTTCCTGGAACTCAAGGTGGTCGGCTCGACGATGGGCTCGAAGGACGAGCTGGAGGACCTGCTGTCCTTCTGCGCGGCGACCGGCGTCCGCCCGGTGATCGACGAGACCCTGCCGCTGGACCGGGCCCGCGAGGGCTTCGAGAAGCTGGAGTCGGGCGACGTCTTCGGCAAGATCGTCCTCACCGTCTAGCGCCCGGCACCGCCGTCATTGTCAATGTGGGTTGACACCCTCCCGTGCGTCAACCTACATTGACAGCCATGACGGAAGCTACCGATCTGGCCGAACGCGCCGGTGACCGTGACCCCCGCGTGGGCCTGCGCGCCGTGGCCGCCCTCCGGCGACTGCTGGAGCAGCTGGAGGCCGTACAGGTGCGCGGTGCCCGCGCACAGGGCTGGTCCTGGCAGGAGATCGCGGCCGAGCTGGGCGTCAGCCGGCAGGCCGTACACAAGAAGCACGGGAGGCTCTGATGTTCGAACGCTTCACCCAGGACGCCCGCTCCACCGTGACGGGCGCGCTCGCCGAGGCCGAACGGACCGGGGCGCAGCGCATCGGCGAGGAGCACCTGCTGCTCGCGCTCCTCGCCCTCGGCGTCCTCGACCCGCTGGGCGTCGACCGGGCCGCGATCTCCGCGGACCTGGCCGTGGCCCGCCGCCGGGGCGGCATGTCCAAGGCGGACGAGGAAGCCCTCGCAGGGCTCGGCATCGACCTCACGGAGATCGTCTCCCGCGTCGAGGAGACCCACGGCGAGGGCGCCCTGGCGGACCCCGCCGCCCGCAGCCGCTCCGGCCGCACCCGCTTCACCCCGGGCGCCAAGAAGGTCCTGGAGCAGTCCCTGCGCATCGCCGTGGGCCGCAAGGACCGTCACATCTGCGCCCTCCACCTGCTCCTCTCGCTGCTCTCCCGCCCCGGCACGGCCGCCGAGGTCCTCACGGACCACGGGGTCACCTACGCGGGAGCGGAGGCGGCCCTGGCGGGGTGAGCGGCGGGAGCACTCTCCGAAAGTTTTTCAATGCGGCGTACAACCATGTGGGCGCCCGGACAGTCCTCCCCTGCGAAAGAACGTTCTCCACTGGGGGTTTTCGCTGTGAAGTTGTCCCGGATCGCCGCTGCGGTCACCATCTCCGCGCTGGCCCCGGCCGTGCTCCTGTCGTCCCCGGCCTTCGCCACCGGCGAGGAATCCGGCGCGCCCTCGACCCCCACGGCTCCGACCGCGCCGGACCAGCCCACCGCGGCGCAGCCGCCGGCGGCCCAGACCCCGGCCGAGCAGCCCGGTGACACCCAGGCCGAGCAGGACCGCAAGACGATCCTCGCGATCATCGCCGACCCGATGGCCAGCCAGTACATGAAGGACGCCGGCCTCAAGGCCATCGCCGACGGCCCCGCGGCCATGCGGAAGTTCATCGAGACCGACCAGCACGTGATCCGCCGCGACGACTACCGCGTGCTCATCACCCGCCTCGTGACCGACGCCGGCCCCGACCTGAAGGAGGGGATCAAGCAGATCATGCGGAGCGACGCGACGCTGGAGCAGCTGCGCCACTTCTACGAGGTCACCCAGCACGAACTGCGCGACTCGGACAACAGGGTCGACATCGCCCGGATCTCAAACGGCGCCGGCCCCGGCCTGAAGGAAGGCGCCCTGAAGGCGCTCAAGGGCACTCCCGCCGACCGCATCGAGTTCCTGAAGAACGGCCAGCACCACCTGCGCGACCAGGACAACCGGGTCGAGATCGCCCAGATCATGGACGGCGGGGGTCCGGAGGTGATCAAGGCGGGGCGCGCAGCGCTCAACGGCACTCCCGCCGACCGCGCCGAGTTCCTGAAGACGGGCCAGCACGAGGCGCGCGCCAAGGACAAGAAGGCTCAGGAGGACAAGGACAAGGACAAGGACAAGGGTCAGCCGACCCCGACTCCGACCCCGACTCCCACCCCGAGCACTCCCGGCACCACCCCCGGCTCCGGGGGCAGCACCGGGAACACCTCCGTCACCCCCCAGGGCGGCAGCGGCGGGCACCTCGCCACCACCGGTGCCGGTGACTCCGCCTGGATCGCGGGCGGCGCGGGCACCGCGGTCGTCGCGGGCGCAGGACTCCTGCTCGCCGCACGGATGCGCCGCGCGGGCTCCGCGCGCTGATCCGCCTCTCGCGATGAGTCCCGCCGCGGCCGTACAGGGGTCGGCCGCGGCGAAGACTCAGGGGAGACCCCTAGGCCGTCTCTTTCGGATCTTGTCGGCCGAGCCCGCGGCGTCCGGTGCCGTGCCCGGGCGTGCTGCCGGGGCGTTCGCGTACTGGGCGTACGTGGTCGCCCCGGCAGTGCGGCCGGGCGCGGTGCCGGGCGTCGCGGGCCCGGCAAGATCCGAAAGAGACGGCCTAGCCCTGCGGGCCCAGGGCCGAGGAGATGCGGGCGGCCGCGTCGGCGAGGTGGCTACGGGCCTGCGCCAGCTGCTCGTCGCTGACGCCCCGGTCGCGGGCCGCGTCGCGGATGTCGTCGCGGAAGCGGTCAAGCAGCCGGTCCAGGTCGCGGGCCGGGTCGCCCGTCGGCGGCACGTCGCGCGCCCAGTCCGGGTCGGGAGCGGGCGCCGGGGCGGCCGGCTGGGCAGAGGGCGCAGAGGGCGCGGACGGCGCCGTCGGGCCGGATCCGGAGCCGCCGAGCCAGGCCCCCGCCAGACTGCCCAGCACCCCGCCCGACTTCGCGAACTGTTCCTGCAGCTGACCTGCGATGCGCTGGACCTCCTCGCGGGCCCGCTCCTGCGCCTCCTTGGCCTGCCGGCGCGCCTGCTGGGCCTCCTCGCGGGCCCGGCGGCTCTCGTCCTTTGCGCGGCGCGCCTGTTCCTTCCACTCGGCCTTCGCCTTGCGGAGCTCCTCCTTGGCGGCCTTCCAGGACTCGTCCTCCACCTGGGTGGCCGACGCACTGGCGGCGGCCCGCAGTTCGCGCCGCAGATCACCGGCCGCGCCGCTCACGTCGGCGCGGATCTCGGCGGCCAGTTCGGAGACCGAGTCGCGGATCTCCAGTTCCAGATCGGCCAGTTCGCCGCCGCGGTCGGCCAGTTCGGCGCGGCCCGCGTCGGTGATCGAGTACACCTTGCGCCCGCCTTCGGTCGCGTGCGTGACCAGGCCCTCGGACTCCAGCTTGGCCAGGCGCGGGTACACCGTGCCCGCGGAGGGCGCGTACAGCCCCTGGAAACGCTCCTCCAGCAGCCGGATCACCTCGTACCCGTGGCGCGGGGCCTCGTCGAGCAGCTTGAGGAGGTAGAGCCGGAGGCGGCCGTGGGCGAAGACGGGCGGCATGTCAGAGCACCTTCTTGTCGAGCGCGAGCGGGGCGGCCGGGGCGCCCGCCGGGTCGGCGGCCGGGCGGCGCAGCAGGGCGATGGAGCCGGAAACGGTGGTGGCGCGCAGGGTGCCGGTGCCGGCACCGAGGGTGCCGGTGATCCTCTTGGCGCCCATCTGGCCCGAGACGCGGAGGTCCTCGAAGGCATTGGAGACCCCGCCGGTGGCGGTGTTGGCCTCGACGCGTGCGTCGGCCGGGTGCGGGAGGCGGATGGCGACCTGCCCGGATACGGAGTTGAGGGAGATGTCGACCGGCCGGGGTGCGGGGCGGTCGTCGAGGGCCAGGTCGATCAGCATGTCGCCGCTGACCGAGTCGGCCCGTACGTTGCCCACCGCGCCGTCGACGACCGTCAGGCCGCCGGAGACGGAGTGGAATCCGAGCTCGCCGGTCACGGACTGGGCCTCGACCCCGCCCGAGACCGTGTGCGCCTTGACCCGGCCGGAGAGGCCGACGAGCGTGGTGTCGCCGGAGACCCCGTGGATGTCGGTGCCGCCTTCGACGCCGGAGACGAAGACGGTGGCGCTGACGGTGGCCAGCTGCACCCGGGTGGCCGCCGGGACCGTGAGGGTCACGGTCGCGCTGCGCTCCCAGGCCTTGCGGCCGGAGTCGGAGGCGGACCAGGCCTTCCACGGCTTGCTCTCGAACCACTGCTTGAGCCCCTGGGAGCCGTTCCAGGGAAGGTCCTCGTAGGACACGGTGAGGGTGCCGCCCTCCTGCACCACGTGCAGGGGCGGGCCGTCCACCTCGGACACCTCCAGCCGGGCCAGGCCCTCGTCGGCGGCGCCGGCGACGACATTGACCGTGCCGCCGGCCATCCGCACGCGAACCTCGGTCACCGGCTCCTCGAAGGCGAGCTTCTGCGGTGCGGCGACCGACCACGTCTGCGGATTCTGCGCTGCCTCTGCCATGGTGCTGACCCTCCTCGGCGTACGTGCACGCAACATATCGCGTCTTCTGACCAACACGATATATCGCGGTTGCGGGAAGTCAAGCGGGTCAGGATGATCCAAAATCATTACTTTGGGCGGTTTTGGCTTAGCGTGTGGGCATGCCGATCTCCCAGACCACGGCGGGCGGACTGCTGCTCTGCCGCGCCGAGCCCCTCGCCGCCCGACCCGCCGCGCACATCCTGCGCGAACGCCTGCTGCTGGCCCCCGCCGGCGAGTGGAGCGTGCTGGTGCCCGAGGCCAAGCCCTGGATCGGCGGCCCGGAATCCGTGGCGGAGGTCCTGGCGGGCTGGGGCGCGGCGGTCGCACTGAGCTCCAACTGGCCGGTGCTGAGCCTGTGGTGGGAGGACGGCCGGACCGGCTTCGTCCTGGCCTCCGGGTTCCGCAGGTCGGCGGCCTACGAGTGGGACGCGGCGGGCCGCCCGCACGGCGGGCCGGACGCCCCCCACGCCGCGGACGCGGACGCCATGCGGGTGCTGGCGGCGCGGCTCGCCCTGGACCCGGTGCTGGACCTGGAGGAACTGGAGCGCCTCACCCGCCCCGACCCGGCGGCCGACGGCGACTCCCGGCTGCTCGGCGTCATCGCGCTGCTGGCCCGCGCGGGCCTGGCCCTGCCGGCGGGCCTGGCCCCGGGCGAACCGGCCGACCGGCTGCGGGAGGCCGCCCGGGTCGCGCCGGGGGCCGAGCGGGTGGAGTGGGCGGGCTGGCGCGACACCGTGCGGGCGGAGCTCGCGGTGGTCGAGGACAGCCCCCTGGGCCCGTGGATCCGGGGCCCCAAGGCGCGCCTGGCGGGTGCGGCCCAACTGGCCGCAGGAGCCCCCCTGATGATGTGGGCGGCCCGCCGCCGCAGCCCGGGCTGGCTGGCCGCGGGCACCGTACTGGTGACCCACGGCGCGGCCGCCCTGGCCTACGACCGGGCCCGCCGCAGGGCGTAACCGCCCGGGCCGCCGCGCCCGCCCGGGCCGTACCGGCCCCTGCCCGCCCTACGCCGCCAGCAACGGGCTCGCGTTGCGGCGCAGCCAGGCCCGGTAGGGCGGAGTCTCCAGGGCCGCTTCGCGGTAGGCCGCGCGGAGGTCCTCGTACACCCCGTCGGACACCTGCGCGTGCACCCCGGGGCGGGTCGCCAGGAGGAGGCGTACGGCGAGCGGATCACCGGAGAGCGGCCGGATCGCCATGTCCTCGCGCACGCCGGAGGTGGGCTGGCAGGGGGCGACGGCCTCGCCGGAGGCGATCAGCGAGGCGGCCGTGTGGTAGTCGGCGTGCAGCAGGGGCGGGTCGAGGCCCGCTCCCGCGAGGACCCGGCGCAGCCCGTCCCACTCCCCGTCCACCGACGGGTCCACGGTCCACCGGTCGGCGGCGAGGTCGCGCAGCTCCACCACGGCCCGCGCCGCCGCGGGATGGTCCCGGGACATGGACACGAACTGCGGCTCGCGCTCCATCAGCACCCGTAGCTCCAGCCCGGCCGGCACCCGCAGCGGGCTGCCCTCCACCTCGTGCACGAAGGCCACGTCGAGCCGGCCCGAAGCGGTCATCCGCAGCAGCGCGTTGGCGGACACGTCGACCATCAGGTCGGTCTCCGTGTCGGGCAGCCGCCGGTGCAGCCGCCGCAGCCAGCCGGGCAGGGCGCGGCTGGCCGTCGAGCCGATCCGCAGCCGGGGCCCCTGCGACAGCGCCCGGGCCTCCGCGACGAGGGCGGCCATCTCGGCCAGGAGCGGCCGCGCCCGCCCGAGTATGGTCCGACCGAAGGGAGTCGGCCGGCATCCGGTGCGCTCGCGCAGGAACAGCTCCCCGTCCAGGGCGCGTTCGATGCGCCGCAACTGGGTCGTCAGGGAGGGCTGGCTCACGCCGAGCTGCCGGGCGGCCTTGTGCAGGCTGCCGGCGTCGGCGATGGCGCACAGGGCGCGCAGGTGCCTGACCTCAAGCTCCATGCCCCGAGAGTAGGCCGGGCCGAGCCGACCGCACCAGTAACCGGTATCCCCTCGAATCCCGCCATTCTCATGGTGGTTGGGCTTCCGAAATCCTCCCGATAGCCCGGCGTTATCGGGGTCTGACATCATCCGCCGGCCCCTCCCGCTCCCGCAGACTCCGGTACCGAACGATCCCCCCACCGCACCGGATGAGCAGGAGTCCCCCACATGCAGCACTCCCGCAAGACCACTCTGTCCGCCGTCGGCCTCGGCGTCGCCGCCGTCCTCGGCGCCGTCGTCCCGGGCGCCGCCGCCTCGGCCTCCCCGGGCGCCGGCAGCCCGGCCACGTACGCCGCGTACGAGCAGTCGAAGGAGAACCAGGCCGCCAACCGGGCCTTCTTCGAGGCCGTGCAGCGCTCGGTGGCCGAGCAGCGCGCCGCGAGCCCGGGCCTGGCGGCCGTCACCGTCACCTACAACACCCGCAACGCGCCGAGCTTCCGCAGCCAGATAGCCCGTTCCACGCAGATCTGGAACAGCTCGGTGGTCAACGTCAAGCTGCAGGAGGTGTCCTCGGGCGGGAACTTCTCGTACTACGAGGGCAACGACTCGCGCGGTTCGTACGCGAGCACCAACGGCCACGGCCAGGGCTACATCTTCCTGGACTACCGGCAGAACCAGCAGTACGACTCCACCCGCGTGACCGCGCACGAGACCGGCCACGTCCTCGGACTGCCGGACCACTACTCGGGCCCGTGCAGCGAGCTGATGTCCGGCGGCGGCCCCGGCACCTCGTGCACGAACCCCAACCCGAACTCCGCCGAGCGCTCGCGCGTCAACCAGCTGTGGGCGAACGGCCTCGTCGCGTCCGGCCTGGACGCGAAGGGCTAGGCCCCGCCGGGACGGGACCCCTCACCCCGGGGCCCGTCCCCCGGCTGCTCGTACGCAGCCTCGTACGCCGTGCACCCCCGGTTCCGGCAGGGACCGGGGGTCCACACCGGTACGAAGATCCCCAGGGATTTGCGCCGCCCGACGATCGTGTCGACGGGGCTCCCGCACGCCGGGCACGACTGCTGGTCGTGCCCGGCGTGCGGGGCGACCGTCCCGTGCGCCTGCTGGTCCCGCTGTTCACCGGCCATACCTCCACGGTAGGCCGGTTCCGCCGGTTCGGCGGGTCAGCGCCTGACGGTGTACGAGGTGACGACCTGGCCGCCGCCGAGGGCCTGGAACCCGGTCAGTTCCAGGGGGCGGGCGCCGAATCCGGCGCGCGACATCGGCATGCCGGTGCCGACGAAGACCGGGTACGTCTTGACCACGAACGCGTCGATCTCGTCGATCAGCTGTCCCGCGAGGTCCGCGCCGCCGCACAGCCAGATGCCGAGACCCTCCTCGGCCTTGAGCTCGCGGACCTTGGCCACCAGGTCGCCTCCGATCAGCCGCACCGCCGGGTCCGGCGCTTCGGTGAGCGAGCGCGAGACCACGTACTGCTCGCGCATGTGCCCGTACGGGCTGGTCAGGCCCTGCTTGAGGCCGGGCTCGTACGTACCGCGCCCCATGAGCACCGTGTCGAAGTGCCTGGGTTCCGCGTCCCCGATCCCCAGCTGGACGCGCCCCGGGGTGGAGATGGTCTCCGGGTACTCGGCCTTGAGGTGCTCGATGAACTCCTGGTCGAGGTGGCCGTAGATGAATGCGGCGTCGCCGTCCGGGGCCCCGATGAAGCCGTCGACCGACGCGGCGACGAAGTACGTGAGCTTGCGCAAGCGATTCTCTTCCGTTCGACAGTGCACCCCCATCGAGGCACGTCGCTCAAAGTACTTCAGGCGGAGTGGTTTGGCAACGGGGATCGGCTGCTACCGCGGCTTGCGCCACATCGGCCACATCAGCGGCCCGTCCGGCAGCCGCACCGCCTCGCCCGTGAACTGCCAGCCCAGCCGCTCGTACAGCGCCTTGCTGCGCTCGCTGCTCGCCTCCAGGTAGGCCGGCACGCCCTCGCGGTCGCAGCGCTCCAGCACCGGCCGGATCAGCTCCGTGCCCAGACCCTCGCCCTGCCGCCCGGGGGCGACGGCGATCATCAGCAGGTACTCGTGCTCCTCCGCCGTCGGATGCACCTCGCCCGTCAGGAGGCCCACCAGCTCGCACCGCTCGTTGTCCGGGTCGGCCACGGCGCGCATCCTCGCCGGGATCTCGTCCTCCACGGGCTCGGCCTCCGGATCGGCCGCCGGGATCCGCAGCCACAGCGCCGCCGCCGAGCCGTCCGCCGCGTAGTCGATCCGCCCCTCGGCCAGCGCCACGTCCACGAAGACGCCCAGGAACTTCCCGTGCACCGCGGCCCGGTGCTCCGGGTCCGGGAACACCCAGCTGCTCACCGGATCGCTGCGGAAGGCCTCGTCGAGCAGCCGCGCCACGGCGTCCCGGTCCGACGGCCCGGCCTGGCGTATGTCCAGTCCCATGGGTCACACCCTTCACATCACTCACGCGCGTCAACAACCGTGAGCGATCCTAGAGTTGCCCCCTCCACGCGGTAAGGCCCGTTCCGGCACCGTGCGGTGCCGGAACAGGCCTCCCGGGGTCCCCCTCGCCCCTACGCGCCCCCTTGCGCGCTCACATCGTGCGCCGCGTCACGAACTCCGCCAGCGCCAGCAGCCCGCCCGCCGCCCCGAGATCCGGAACGGCCCGTGACAGCTGCTGCACCGCCCGCCCCATCCGGTCGGCGGCATGGGCCTGCGCCCAGTCCCGGCCACCGGCCCGCTCCACCGCGGCGGCGGCCCTGGCCACGTCGTCCCCGGTCATGGGACCCGCGTACAGCGCGGCCAGTTCCTCCCCCGCCGGGGTGCCCGAGGTGAGGGCGGCCACGACCGGGAGGGACTTCTTGCGGGCGAGCAGATCGGCCCCGGCCGGCTTGCCGGTGTGACCGGGGTCCCCCCAGATGCCGATCAGGTCGTCGATGAGCTGGAAGGCCAGTCCGGCCTCCCGGCCGAAGGCGTCCATGGCCTCGACCTCGTCCGGCCCGGCCCCCGCGTACAGCGCGCCGAGCGCGCACGCGCAGCCCAGCAGGGCCCCGGTCTTGGCCGTCGCCATGGTCAGGCACTCGTCGAGGGAGACACTGGGGCGCCGCTCGAAGGCGCAGTCCGCCTGCTGGCCGGCGCACAGCTCGACGATGCAGGCGGCCAGCCGCGCCGCGGCCGCCGCCGAGGCCGGATGCGGATCCTCGGCGAGCAGTCGCAGCGCGAGCGCCATCATGGCGTCCCCTGTGATGATCGCGTCCGAGGTGCCGAAGACCGTCCAGGCCGTCGGCCGGCCGCGCCTGCGCACGTCCTTGTCGATGACGTCGTCGTGCAGCAGCGTGAAGTTGTGCGCCAGCTCCACGGCCACCGCCGCCCGTACGGCGTCACCGGGCACCCCGTCCCCGCGCAGGGCCTGCGCGGCGGCGAGCACCAGGGCGGGCCGGATGGCCTTGCCGGTGCTGCCCGCCGCCGGGGTGCCGTCCTCGTGCTCCCAGCCGAAGTGGTACATCGCCACGTGCCGCATCGAGCCGGGCAGGCTCTCCACGGTCCGGCGCAGCTCCGGGTTGACCGTTTCCCTCGTCCGCTCCAGCAGGACGGCGGCTTCCTGCCCCTCGCTTGTGGTCGTCGCCTCAGTGGTCGACATGGCGTGTGCGCTCCGTCCCGTCCTGTCCCGTTGTCCGTCGGTCCCCTCGCTCCGGCGCCGGCGCCGGAACCGGCCGGGTCAGCTCCAGCGGGCGATCTCCACGTTCTCCAGGACGCCGAGCGCGTCCGGCACCAGCACGGCGGCGGAGAAGTAGGTGGTGACCAGGTACGAGATGATCGCCTGTTCGCTGATCCCCATGAACCGCACCGAGGTGCTCGGCTCGATCTCGTCCGGGATGCCGGGCTGGTGCAGGCCGATCACGCCCGACTCGTCCTCGCCGGTGCGCATGCACAGGATGGAGGTCGTACGGGCGTCGCTGATCGGGATCTTGTTGGACGGGAACATCGGGACCCCGCGCCAGGACGGCACCCGGTGTCCGCCGATCTCGACCGACTCGGGGTACAGCCCGCGCTTGTTGCACTCGCGCCCGAAGGCGGCGATGGCCTTGGGGTGGGCGAGGAAGAACTTGGAGCCGCGCCGCATGCTGAGCAGCTGGTCCATGTCGTCGGGGCTGGGGGCCCCGTCGTGGGACTGGATGCGCTGGTCGTAGTCGGCGTTGTGCAGGAGGCCGAAGTCGCGGTTGTTGAGCATCTCGTGCTCCTGGCGCTCGCGCAGCGCCTCGACCGTGAGCCGCAGCTGCTGCTCGGTCTGGTTCATCGGCTGGTTGTACAGGTCGGCGACGCGGGTGTGGACGCGCAGAACCGTTTGCGCGATGGAGAGTTCGTACTCGCGCGGCCGGGCCTCGTAGTCCACGAAGGTGCCGGGCAGCACGGCCTCGCCCTGGTGGCCGGCGGAGAGGTCGATCGCGGCCTCGCCGTACTTGTTGGTGCGCTGCTCGGGCAGGGCCCGTACGGAGTCCAGGTGCGCGCGCAGCGAGTCGACGCGGTCGGCGAGGATCTGGAAGTCCTGGCGGGAGAGGACGAGCACGGTGCCGGCGGTGGCGGTGCGGGCGGTGTACTCCCAGATGGCCTCCTCGTCGACGAGGGAGTCCTCGCCGAAGAAGGCCCCGTCGGCGACGGTCTGCAGGACGGCGTCGTCGCCGTACGGGCCGGGGCCGATCTGGTCGATGCGCCCGTGGGCGAGGAGGAACACCTTGTCGGCGGGGCTGCCGAAGGAGGTCAGCTCCTGGCCGGGCTCGAAGTCGATCTGGTGGCAGCGCGCGGCGAGTTCGGCCAGCGCGTCGGGGTCGTCGTAGTCGCGCAGGACCGGGAGCTCCCCCAGCTCGGCCGGAATCACCTGCACCTGCGTGCCGGTCTTGATGAACTCCACGATGCCGTTGCCGACGGAGTAGCTCAGCCGCCGGTTGACCCGGTACGTACCGCCCTGGACGGACACCCAGGGGAGCATCTTCAGGAGCCACCTGGAGGTGATCTCCTGCATCTGCGGCGCGGACTTGGTCGTGGTTGCCAAGTTCCGCGCGGCCGTGGTTCCCAGACTGCGCTGCGGTGCCTGGGTCTCGGATTCGGAACCTGCCTGGACCGACATGAATTTCCCCTTCGATCACTCCATGAATCTGCGGACGGAGCCTTTCAGCACGGACCGTGGTGGGACCATTACACAAAAGGGTGGGACTACTCCGTTCGTGGCTGGGCACCCTTCTGAGTTCACCTCCCGCCCCACGCGGCACTTGGACCCCACCCGTTTCGGCCACCGATGTGATCATCGCCGTTTTAATTTGCACCTCGGATGCAAGTTTTCTACGCTGGACCCATGCGGCTGACCCGATTCACCGACCTCGCCCTGCGCGTACTGATGCGCCTGGCCGTCGCCGAGGCGGACCTCCCCACCACGCGCGACGTGGCGGCGACCATGGAGGTCCCGTACACCCACACCGCCAAAGTGGTCGCCAAGCTGCAGCATCTCGGCCTGGTCGAAGCCCGTCGCGGACGCGGCGGCGGCCTCACCCTGACCTCCGCCGGGCGCGCCGCCTCGGTGGGCGGGGTGATCCGCGAGCTGGAGGGCGCCGGCGACGTGGTGGACTGCGACGGCACCGTCCCGTGCCCGCTGCGGAGCGCGTGCGTGCTGCGCGGAGCACTGCGCCGGGCCCAGGAGGCCTTCTTCGCCTCCCTGGACCCGCTGACGGTGAACGACCTGGTGGCAGCCCCGACCGGGCCGCTCCTGCTGGGCATTTCGGGCGGACCGGCGGGGGCCGGAAGACCCTGACGGCGGAGGCCGGATGGCCGGTTCGCATCGGCACTGGGCCCGCATAGCCTGATCTCCACGACCCCTTCGAACAGGAATCCGCATCTCGGCGGACGCCCGGACCCTGTCCGTAAATACGCATCTCGCATTCAAATTCTACGATCCACCCCCGACCGAGGAGTCACCGCATGCTGTCCGAGAAGTCGACCGCGACCGTACGCGCCACCCTGCCCGCCGTGGGCGCGGCCATCGGCGACATCACGGAGCTCTTCTACGGAAAGCTCTTCGCGGCCCACCCCGAACTGATCCGCGACCTCTTCAACCGCGGCAACCAGAACGCCGGCCTCCAGAAGCAGGCCCTCGCCGGCTCCATCGCCGCCTTCGCGACGCACCTGGTCGAACACCCCGACGCCCGCCCCGACGTGATGCTGAACCGCATCGCCCACAAGCACGCCTCCCTCGGCGTCACCCGCGAGCAGTACCCCATCGTCCACAAGCACCTCTTCGAGGCCATCGTGGAAATCCTCGGCGAGGCCGTCACCCCCGAGGTCGCCGAGGCCTGGGACGAGGTCTACTGGCTCATGGCGAACGCCCTCATCACCATCGAGGAGCGCCTCTACGCCGAGCAGCAGGTCCTCGCCGGGGACGTCTGGCGCGACTGGACGGTCTCCGCCCGCGTCGAGGAGACCGTCGACTGCACCACCTTCCACCTGACCCCGGCCGACGGCGCCCCGGCGCCCGGCTTCAAGCCCGGCCAGTACGTCTCCGTCCAGGTCGAACTGGCCGACGGCGCCCGCCAGATCCGCCAGTACAGCCTCTCCAGCGCCCCCGGCTCCCCGGTCCGCTCGATCACCGTCAAGCGGGTCCACGGCCCGGCCGCCGACGGCCCCGACGGCGAGGTCTCCAACCACTTGCACGCCCACGTCCGCACCGGCGACACCCTGCGCGTCTCCACCCCCTACGGCGACCTCGTCCTCCAGGACTCCGCCGCCCCGGTGATCCTGGCCTCGGCCGGCATCGGCTGCACCCCGATGCTCTCCATGCTGGAACACCTGGCCGACACCGCGCACGCGGCCCCCGTCACCGTCCTGCACGCCGACCGCTCCCCCGCCGACCACGCCCTGCGCACCGACCACCGCGCCCTGACCCACAAGCTCCCCGACGCCACGGCGCACTTCTGGTATGAGGCCGACGCCGAGCCGGGCGACCGCGAGGGCCGCCTCGACCTCGGCTCCCTCCCCGTCGCCCCGGGCACGAAGGCCTACCTCTGCGGCCCACTCCCCTTCATGCGGGCGGCGCGCCAGCAGCTGATCGCCAAGGGCGTGGCGCCCGCGGACATCGCCTACGAGGTCTTCGGCCCCGACCTGTGGCTCGCCTCGGCGTGATCCGTGATCCGTGCGCCGGGTGCGCGCCCTTGCGGCGGAACGACTGCCTCCACTAAACGTTGAGTAACCGTCCGGCTACTCAAAGGAGGCGGTCATGTCCGCACCCCTGTCCGCAGACCGGTTCCTCGGCGCCCTGCGCGCCGAGGGGCTCACCGTCGTCGAAATCGGCGGCTGGCGCACCCACAACCGCAACCACAAGGGCCCCTGGGGGCCGGTCCACGGGGTGATGCTCCACCACACCGTCACGCACGGGACCGCGTACACCGTCCAGCTCTGCCGCGACGGCCACGCGGACCTCCCCGGCCCGCTCTGCCACGGCGTGATCACCAAGGACGGCCGGGTCCACCTGGTCGGCAACGGCCGGGCCAACCACGCCGGCGCGGGCGACTCCGACGTCCTGGCGGCCGTGATCGCCGAGCGCCGCCTCCCGCCCGACCACTCCTCGGACACCGACGGCAACCGCCACTTCTACGGCTTCGAGTGCGAGAACCTCGGCGACGGCCAGGACCCCTGGCCGGCCGCCCAGCTCGACGCGATGGCCCGCGCATCGGCCGCCCTGTGCCGCGCCCACGGCTGGACCGCCCGCTCGGTCATCGGCCACCTGGAATGGCGCCCGGGCAAGATCGACCCGAAGGGCTTCACGATGGCCTCGATGCGCACCCGCGTGGAGGAACGGCTGAAGTAGGCCCCGCCGCGGACCGGCATCCGGGGAGGGCGGATAACGTCCGCCCGACCCGAACAAAAGGTGCAGGTGGAATACGTTCAACAGCCGTGTGGGTGGTCGGTGACGTACCCGACGAGGAGGCGCAGGCCATCCCTCACCGCTGTCTCCCCTCGCTGACACCTGTCACGTGGCCGTCGCTGCCCGGTTAGCCGAGGTATGGCGCGGGACGGCGCTCCAGAAAGTGCCGGAGGCGCAGGCGTTGGGTGTGGTGCATGGGTAGCACGTCCAGGTCGGCCGGCGCCACGAACCGGAGTTCCGTGCTCTCGTTCGAGAGGGACAGTTCTCCGCCGGTGATGCGGGCCGTGAAGCAGACGTTGAACTGTCGCCTGACCTCGCCGTCGGTGTACTCGATGATGTGCCGGGGGTCCGTGTACGTGCCGACCAGTCCCGTGATCTCCACGTCGAGCCCGGTCTCCTCCTTGACCTCGCGGACAGCCGTGCCGGGCAGTGAGTCGCCCAGGTCCATCCCTCCGCCGGGGAGCGCCCACAAGTCGTTGTCCGTGCGCCGTTGCAGCAGGATGCGGCCCTCGCCGTCGGTGACCACCGCCGAGGCGGCCACGACCATGCTGTTCGGCTCCGGAGCGTGGGGATCGTCGTAGTACTCGGTCCGGGCCATCCGGTCATGCCTCCACAGGGTGGGCTGTCTCCCACACGGCATTGAAGCTGTCCGCGTAGGTGTCGAACATGCCGCCGGAGTCCTGGCGGCGAAGGTGCCACACGGGCGCACCGTACGCGTTCACACTCCAGACGTGGGCATTGACCAACACCTGATCATCAGCCCGGTACAAGCTGTTGTAGAGCGTCGTGCCGTGTGTCCGAAGCTCTATGCCCGGCACGCTCGCCAACGGCCGGTAGTGCAAGAGAGCGAGGCGACAGCGGGATTCGATGCCATGCCCGAACTTCTCCTCCTGTCCTCGCTGCTGGACGTTCTCGCTGTCCGCGTCGCCGACTGCGATGCGTACCGCGCACCCGTCGGCAGCACGCTCCCGCAGGAGATCGTTCAGCCGGGGATACGCCTCGTGCAGGAACACCGCCGCGTAGACCAGGACGTCGATGCGCTCGCGCGCTGCCGAGAGGAGATCCACGAACACAGATACGGGAAGGTCTGCCCGCTGGTCGTACAGAGCGACCAGTTCCGGACTGACGGCCCGCGCTGCCCGTGCTTGCCGGAGAGCCGGCCACAGGGCGTGAATGTCCTCGCCCAACGTCTCCGCCGCCTTGAGTGCGGTTGCCCGGCGTGGGGTGCGCCCGAGGTTCACCCAGCGTTCCCGAAGTGCCGAACGTACGAGGTTCCCCCGTCCTGATCATCGGCGGGACGATCGCGGCACCAGCGGACGGTGAAGGGGTTTTCGGTATGGCGCCGGGATTGTGGCAACAAGTCGAGCAGCGGCATCCGTTCCCCGTGCCCGACCCCGATCCAGCAGACCCTGACTGCGACGTGTGCGGGGCACTGGTCGCTCAGCGCACTGAGTGTTACCGGCGCCGGGACCTCTCGGGGGTCATGGACTGCAACGTGGAGATCCGCCAGCACCCGCACACGGAGGTGAGTCGATGACCCGCGCCGTGCTCCGCTACGTCCCCCACACGATCCGGCACGCCCCCGAAGGCGGGGTGACGTACGAGGCGTTCTGCGTCGCCCAAGGCTGTGGAGCCGAGTCCGGCGCTCACGACGAACAGGCGGACGCGCAGGACTGGGCGCTCCGGCACGCCGGGCGGACGGGGCACGACCTGTTCAGGCGGGTGTTCACGGATCACGCGCGCGTCACCCGCCAGACGTAGACCCCGGCCCGCTGGGCGACGGCGATCAGGACAGTCCAGCGCGCCGGCTCCGGCCCCGCTCACACCACCCGAATGGCGTGGGCGGGGCTCTGACGTGCGACGGCACGGGCAGGAGCGCCCCACAATGGACGGGTGAATCGCCCCGCGAACGTTGACGTGCTCTTGCAGCCACGCCCGCCGTCCCCGTTGCAGGAGATCCGTGACGACAGGTTCGAGCGGTACGGCGTCCGCTTGCTACTGAAGCGGGACGACCTGATCCACACCAACGTCCCGTGGGACACGGACCTACTTGGACCAGTGGACCTGTACCCTCCCGGCAACAAGTGGCGCAAGCTCGCGCCGAATCTGCGGGCCGCCGTCGCGGGCGGGTACCCGGAGCTCGTGACCTTCGGCGGGGCCTACTCCAACCACCTGCGGGCCACCGCCGCGGCCGGCCGGCTGCTGAGGCTGGGCACGGTCGGGATCGTACGGGGGGACGAGCTCGCGGGGCGGCCGCTGAACGACTCGCTGGCCCGGTGCGCGGCGGACGGCATGCGGCTCCACTTCGTGACCCGGTCGGCCTACCGGGACAAGGCCGCCCTGCCCGCGCTGGCCGGCGCCGAGGGGGCCTACGTCATCCCCGAGGGCGGCAGCAACGCCCTCGCCCTGCACGGCTGCGCCGAGCTCGGCCGCGAGCTGGCCGGAGTCTGCGACGTGGCCGCCGTGGCCTGCGGGACCGGAGGCACGCTGGCCGGGCTGGCGGCGGGACTCGGCGCGGGGCAGCGGGCGCTGGGCGTGCCGGTGGTCGGGGGCGGTTTCCTGGGGGCGGAGATACGTTCTCTCCAGGCGGCCGCCTTCGGCGGACCGGCGGGCGACTGGTCGCTGGCCGAGGGCTACGCCCACGGGGGCTACGCCCGGGTCCCCGCCGAGCTGGCGCTGTTCGCGGCGGACTTCGAGTCCCGCCACGGCCTGCCGGTGGAGCGGATCTACGTGGCGAAGCTCCTGTGGGCCCTGCTCGCCCTGACCCGCGAGGGCGCCTTCCCCCGCGGCACCACCCTGGCGGCGGTCGTCACGGGCCGCCCGTAGGGGGTGTCCGCACAGTCCCGCCTGCCTCACGACGCCCGGCACGCGCTCCGCGGCCCCGGCGCTAGCCCGCTTCCTCCCGGTACGCCGCGGCCTCCTCCAGGTCCAGGCGGCGCAGCAGGGCCCGGAGCATCTCGTCGTCGATGCGGCGGGCGTCGCGCAGGGAGACGAAGACCTCGCGTTCCGCTTCGATCATCTCCCCGGCCAGCCGGCGGTAGACGTCGTCCGCGGACTCGCCCGTCACTGCGTTGACCTCGCCCAGCCGCTCCCACACCGCGTTGCGGCGCCGCTCCAGCACCGTGCGCAGCCGGTCCGCCAGCGGGGGCGGGAGGGCGTTCGCGGGGGAGGCCAGGAGTTCCGCCAGGCGGTCCTCCGCAGCCTGCGAGGCCTCGCTCTGGGCCTGGGCCTCCGCCAGGGTCTCGGCGTGGGTGTCCTTGGGCGGCAGGCGCAGCAGCCGGATCAGCGGCGGCAGGGTCAGGCCCTGGACCACCAGCGTGCCGATCACCGTCGTGAAGGTCAGGAACAGGATGAGGTTCCGGTGCGGCACGGTGACGGGCACGGAGAAGGCGATCGCCAGGGAGACCACGCCCCGCATGCCCGCCCATCCCACGATGACCGGAGCCTTCCAGTTGGTCTCCGGTTCGCGGCTGCGGATCCGCTGCGAGAACCTCGGCAGGAACGTCGCCGGGAAGACCCACGCGAAGCGGGCCGCGACCACGACGAGGAACACGACCACCGCGTAGCCCGCCGCGGCCCTGCCCTCGTACTCCCCCAGCCCCTTCAGCACGACCGGCAGCTGGAGCCCGATCAGCGCGAAGACCACCGATTCGAGGATGAAGGCGACCACCTTCCAGACCGCTTCCTCCTGGAGCCGGGTCGCGAAGTCGACCTGCCAGTTGCGGTGCCCGAGGTACAGCGCGACCACCACGACCGCCAGCACTCCCGAGGCGTGCACCCGCTCGGCGGCCGCGTAGGCCACGAAGGGGATGAGCAGCGACAGGGTGTTCTGCAGGAGCGGTTCGCGCAGCTTCGTGCGCAGGACGTGGATCGGGACCATCAGCAGCAGGCCCATCGCGACCCCGCCCACCGAGGCCACCAGGAACTCCCGGATCCCGTCCGTCCAGCCGGCGCTCGCCCCGACCGCCGCCGCCAGCGCCACCTTGTACGCGGTGATCGCGGTGGCGTCGTTGACCAGGGACTCGCCCTGGAGGATGGTCGTGATCCGGTTGGGCAGCCCGAGCTTGCGGGCGATGGCCGTGGCCGCGACGGCGTCGGGCGGGGCGATGACCGCCCCCAGCACCAGCGCCACCGGCAGCGAGAGCCCCGGCACCAGCAGGTACGCCGCGTACCCGACGGCGACGGTCGCGAAGAGCACGTACCCCACCGAGAGCAGCGCCACGGGCCGGATGTTCGCCCGCAGGTCCAGGTACGAGCTGTCCACCGCGGCCGTGTAGAGCAGCGGCGGGAGCAGCAGGGGCAGCACGATGTGCGGGTCCAGGTCGTATTCCGGCACGCCCGGCACGTAGGCCGCGGCCAGGCCTGCGGCCACCAGCATCAGGGGCGCGGGCACCGGGGTGCGGCGGGCCAGGCCCGCGACGACCGCACAGCCGGCGACCAGCGCCACCAGCGGCAATACCTCCATCGAAGATCACCCTCGCTTGAGTCATGGCATCCCGGGCGCCCGTACCTCAGTACGCTGGCCATCATGAGCGAGTGCACCCACGTTCCCGAACTGCCGCGCCCCGAGCCCGTCCCGCTTGCCCAGACCTGCCCCGAATGTCTGGCGCTCGGCAGCCATCCCGTCCAGCTCCGGATGTGCCTGGGGTGCGGGCACGTCGGCTGCTGCGACTCCTCGCCCCACCGGCACGCCACGGCGCACCACCGGGAGACCGGTCATCCGGTGATGCGCAGCTTCGAACCGGGTGAGACCTGGCGATGGTGTTTCGTCGACGGTTCGATCGTTTGAATTCGACGGTTCGATCGCCCCGAGCGGGGTAGATCAACCCTCCGCCGGTTCCCCTGATTTGGGCCCGCAGACCCCTAGCCACTGTGCGTCCCCAAGGGCTTACCATCAGTCACTGGTCGCAGGCGCGGCCTTCCGGCCGGCTATGTGCAGCTTTGTTCAAAGGGGTTCTGCACCGTCCGACAGGGGTGCCGCGACACGATCGCCCGGATCGCGATAGCGTCACCGGCGAACAGAGCTCGTACCACCTTGGAGGTGAGGGTGTCCCAGATCGCAGGCGAGCCCGGGACCCAGGACTTCGTGGAAGTCCGGCTGCCCGCTGCGGGTGCCTACCTGTCTGTGCTGCGGACGGCCACGGCCGGCCTCGCGGCACGTTTGGACTTCACCCTCGACGAGATCGAGGACCTCCGCATCGCGGTGGACGAGGCCTGCGCGATCCTGCTCCAGCAGGCCGTGCCCGGCTCCGTCCTCAGCTGCGTCTTCCGCTTGGTGGACGATTCGCTGGAGGTGACCGTCTCCGCCCCGACCACCGACGGCCGGGCGCCGGAGCGCGACACGTTCGCGTGGACGGTCCTCTCGGCTCTCGCCGGGAAGGTCGAGGCCACGGTCGAGGAGAACAAGACGGTGAGCATCAGCCTCTACAAACAGCGCGGCGCGGGACCAGGCCCGGCGTGAGCGGCGGGGAGGTCCCGGTGCGGGGCGGGGATCGGCCCCGGGTAGGACACGAGGTCGACGGCGGCATTCCGGAGCAGCAGCACGCCCGGCCGCACCCGGCTGACACGGATGCGGAAAACGGCTTTTTGGACTCGGCGGAGCGACGGGCGGGCCCTGTGAGCGAGAACCAGCACGACCAAACACTGCCGGTCCAGCCACCGGGGGCCGCTGCCACGGCCCAGCCGGTGACCCCGGCCCCGGACACGCCGGACGCGGCCGCCGCGGACACCCCCGGAGCCTTCGCGGCCCCGGTGTTCACCGCGCCGCTGCCCCTGCCGGATCCGCGCGACCGCAGCGGCGCGCGGGCCCTCTTCATCGAGCTGCGGGCGCTGCCCGACGGCTCGCCGGAGAAGGCGGAGCTGCGCAACCGGCTCGTACGGATGCACCTGCCGCTGGTCGAACACCTGGCCCGGCGCTTCCGCAACCGCGGCGAGCCGCTGGACGACCTGACCCAGGTCGCCACCATCGGTCTGATCAAGTCCGTGGACCGCTTCGACCCGGACCGCGGGGTCGAGTTCTCCACGTACGCCACGCCCACGGTGGTCGGCGAGATCAAGCGCCACTTCCGCGACAAGGGCTGGGCGGTACGGGTCCCCCGGCGCCTGCAGGAGCTGCGGCTCTCGCTGACCACGGCGACGGCGGAACTGTCCCAGCAGCACGGCCGCTCCCCCACGGTGCACGAACTGGCCGAACGGCTGGGGATCTCCGAGGAGGAGGTGCTGGAGGGCCTGGAATCGGCCAATGCCTACAGCACGCTCTCGCTGGACGTCCCGGACACCGACGACGAGTCGCCGGCGGTCGCGGACACCCTGGGCTCGGAGGACGAGGCGCTGGAGGGCGTCGAGTACCGCGAGTCCCTCAAGCCGCTGCTCGAAGGGCTGCCGCCGCGAGAGAAGCGGATCCTCCTCCTCCGGTTCTTCGGCAACATGACCCAGTCGCAGATCGCCCAGGAGGTCGGCATCTCCCAGATGCACGTCTCCCGGCTGCTGGCCCGCACCCTGGCCCAGCTCCGCGAGAAGCTCCTGGTCGAGGAGTAGCAGGCCCCGCGCACGAGCGGCCCGTACGGGCTATCGGGCCTGCTCCGCGGGCCCGATGCCCAGCGCTTCGGTGGCCTTCGGGTTCACCAGCAGGGCGGTGACGCCCACCGCGGCCAGGGCCAGCGCCACGGCCGCGGCCTTCATCGCCCCTCCCGCGGTCCACAGCATCCACGCCACCGGCAGCGCCATCAGCTGGGTGATCAGCGCGGGGCCGCGGCTCCAGCGCCGGCCCAGGAGCAGCCCGCGCGCCGCGACCAGCGGCAGGGCGGCCAGCACGAGCAGGGTGACCCCGCCGGTCGCGGCCTGCAGGGAGTCGCCGTCACCGGAGACGGCCGTATAGAGGTCGGCGACCCCGGGCCCGGCCACGGCCAGCCCCTCCAGCGCGGTCAGCGCGGCGGCCGCGGTCAGCCGGCGGGGCAGCGGGACGGGGACGGCGGACGCGGTGGGACTGGGCTTCGTACTCACCCCAGCAGCGTAGCCGCGCCCCGGCCGCGCCCGGAGGGGACGGCCAGTATGGGCGGCTCCGGAAGGGGTCGGTAGGCTGACGCCCATGCGTGCACTCCTCGTGGCCAACCCAGCAGCGACGACCACCAGTGCGCGCACGCGCGACGTCCTGACCCACGCCCTCGCCAGCGAGATGAAGCTGGAGGCGGTCACCACCGAATACCGCGGCCACGCCCGGGACCTGGGCCGCAGGGCGGCCGAGACCGGCATCGACCTGGTCGTGGCCCTGGGCGGCGACGGCACCGTCAACGAAGTGGTCAACGGACTGCTGCACGAGGGACCCGATCCGGACCGGCTGCCCGGGCTCGCGGTGGTCCCCGGCGGCTCCACCAACGTCTTCGCCCGCGCGCTCGGACTGCCCAACGACGCGGTCGAGGCGACCGGCGCCCTGCTCGACGCACTGCGGGAGCGGCGCGAACGAACGGTCGGCCTGGGGCTCGCCGCCGGCACTCCGGGCACGGAGGACGAGTCGGTTCCGGCACGCTGGTTCACCTTCTGCGCGGGCTTCGGCTTCGACGCGGGCGTGGTGGGCCGCGTCGAGCAGCAGCGGGAACGGGGCAAGCGTTCGACCCACGCCCTGTACGTGCGACAGCTGATGCGCCAGTTCTGGGAAGAGCCCAACCGCCGGCACGGCACGGTCACGCTGGAGCGCCCCGGCGCGGATCCGGTGACGGACCTGGTGCTGTCGATAGTGTGCAACACGTCACCCTGGACATACCTGGGCAACCGGCCTCTTTACGCCTCCCCCGAGGCGTCGTTCGATACTGCACTTGACGTATTGGCGCTGGACCGTTTGTCAACTCCGGCGGTCGCTCGCTACGCGACACAGCTCCTGACCTCGACTCCTGAGCGCGGCCCGCACGGCAAGCATGCGGTGTCTCTGCACGATCTGACGGACTTCACCTTGCATTCCAAGGTGCCGCTTCCGTTCCAGATGGACGGCGACCACCTCGGACTGCGCACCAGCGTTCGGTTCACAGGCATACGCCGTGCACTGCGTGTGATTGTGTGAGTGGAAGGGCCGAAAGTCCTTCTACTCGAACGTTTACACGCCGGTCCACCCCTAGGAAGTAGGGCTGTGACCTAGTAGACACCGACGAATCAAAAAAAACTTTCCGGAAGGGGTTGTATCCCCGTCCGAGGTTTGCGAATCTCTACATGGCGATCGGGACAGCCCGCAGAACCCGGCACCCACACAGATCGCCAGAACCCCTCCACGAATCTCCGACAGCCCAGGGCGAGTTTTTCCCCAAACTGGGCGGTCTCCCTTCCCTCACGAAGGGATTCGTGAAAGCGTTCACATTCACAAGCAACCTGCCCGCAATACAAGGAGATGGAGCAGCCATGGACTGGCGTCACAACGCCGTTTGTCGTGAGGAAGACCCGGAACTCTTCTTCCCCATCGGCAACACCGGTCCTGCGCTGCTGCAGATCGAGGAAGCCAAGGCCGTCTGCCGCCGTTGCCCCGTCATGGAGCAGTGCCTGCAGTGGGCGCTCGAGTCCGGCCAGGACTCCGGTGTCTGGGGCGGCCTCAGCGAGGACGAGCGCCGCGCGATGAAGCGCCGCGCCGCTCGCAATCGGGCGCGCAACGCAACCGCCTGACATCGACTTTCGAGCCTCGAGCCGCAGCGCGTAGTACCCATATAAGCGCTCAGCAACGTGCTCTTGAACCCCGTACCGAAAACCATTCGGTACGGGGTTCAGTGCTGTCCGGCCCCGGTGGCCGGCCCCTGACGTCACCCTGAGTCACGGGCCGGGTGCGCTACTTCTGCGGGCTGGCCGGTATGTCGAGGACGACCTTGGTGCCGCGCGGCTCGGAGGCGACCATGTCGAAGGTCCCGCCGAGCTCGCCCTCCACCAGGGTCCGTACGATCTGCAGCCCGAGGTTGCCGGCCCGCTGGGGGTCGAAGCCCTCGGGCAGGCCGCAGCCGTCGTCGACCACCGAGATCAGCAGCCGGGCGTCGTCGCGGCCGCTGCCCGAGCGGGCGGCGGACACCTCCACGGTGCCGCCCTCCCCCTGGGTGAAGGCGTGTTCCAGGGCGTTCTGGAGGATCTCCGTGAGCACCATCGACAGCGGGGTGGCGACCTCCGCGTCGAGGATCCCGAAGCGGCCGGTGCGCCGGCAGGCGACCTTGCCCGGGGAGATCTCGGAGACCATCGCGATCACGCGGTCGGCGATCTCGTCGAACTCGACCCGCTCGTCGAGGTTCTGAGAGAGCGTCTCGTGCACGATCGCGATCGAACCGACGCGGCGGACGGCTTCGTTCAGCGCCTCGCGCCCCTGCGGCGAATCCATCCGGCGGGCCTGCAGGCGCAAGAGCGCGGCCACGGTCTGGAGGTTGTTCTTGACCCGGTGGTGGATCTCCCGGATGGTCGCGTCCTTCGTAATCAATTCACGTTCGCGACGGCGCAGTTCCGTGACGTCGCGGCACAGGACGAGCGAGCCGATCCGGGTGCCCTTGGGCTTGAGCGGGATGGCCCGCAGCTGGATGACCCCGCCGCTGCCCTCGGCCTCGGTCTCACGGGGGGCCCAGCCGCTGGCGAGTTTGACCAGGGCCTCGTCCACCGGACCGCGGGAGGGGGCCAGTTCGGAGGTGATGGTGCCCAGGTGCTGGCCGACCAGGTCGGAGGCGAGCCCGAGCCGGTGGTAGGCGGAGAGCGCGTTCGGGGACGCGTACGTCACCACGCCCTCGGCGTCGAGCCGGATCAGGCCGTCGCCGACGCGCGGGGAGGCGTCCATGTCGACCTGCTGGCCGGGGAACGGGAAGGAGCCCGCGGCGATCATCTGGGCCAGGTCGGAGGCGGACTGGAGGTAGGTCAGCTCCAGCCGGCTGGGTGTACGCACAGTGAGCAGGTTGGTGTTGCGTGCGATCACGCCGAGGACCCGGCCCTCGCGGCGCACGGGGATGGACTCGACGCGGACCGGCACCTCCTCGCGCCACTCCGGGTCCCCCTCGCGCACGATGCGGCCCTCGTCGAGCGCGGCGTCGAGCAGCGGGCGCCGGCCGCGCGGGACCAGGTGGCCGACCATGTCGTCCTGGTACGAGGTGGGGCCGGTGTTCGGGCGCATCTGCGCGACCGAGACGTACCGGCTGCCGTCGAGGGTGGGAACCCAGAGCACGAGGTCGGCGAAGGAGAGGTCGGAGAGCAGTTGCCACTCCGAGACCAGCAGGTGGAGCCACTCCAGGTCGGTTTCACTGAGAGCGGTGTGCTGGCGTACGAGGTCGTTCATGGAGGGCACGTGGCGAGCGTACCCCGGGTACGGGCCATGACTTTCCTCAGCGTGGATACTCCGGAGTATCCAGGAGACCCCGCTTCCGCGTAGGGTTGGAGGAAGTGACGGTAATCAGGGTTGCGTCATTGGATGGACAGAACAGATTGGTCTAGTCCACAATTGCATCAGGCTTCCGCCCTCCCCGCACAGGAGGACGGATCGAGGTAAGCCGCGCGATCTGCCCTGACCGCGCGTTCACCTCCCACCGGACGTCGGGCACCGCACACCCGTCGGCCGTAAGTACTCCGGGCTACGGTGCCGGGCGGGCTGAGGGTCCCGTTCGGCACCGTGGCCCAGAGGAATCCCGTGGCCCTTCCGCGGCCCGGACGCACCGTGCGCGAGCGCACCGCGGAAGCCGCGAGCGCACCGCGGAACCCGTCCTACTGCGGCCAGGCCCGCATCGCCAGCTCCGCCACCGCCTCCAGCTCCGCCCGCCCCGCGCCGTCGCGCGACTGCTGGGACATCCCCTGGAGCACCGCTCCGGCGTAGCGCGCCAGCGCCCACGTGTCCGTACCGGCCGGCAGGACCCCCGTGGCGACATCGGCCCGGATCCGCCGCTCGAAGGCCACCAGATTGGCCTCCCGCCGCACCCGCAGCGCCTGCGCCACCTCGTCCGAGGTGGTGTTGACGGCCGCGCTGATCACCATGCAGCCCGGCGGGTGGGCGGGGTCGGTGTAGACCTCCGCCGCCTCGTGCAGGACGCGCCCCAGCGCCGCACGGGCGGTCGGCTCCTCGGCGAGGGCCACGGCCGCGAAGTCGGCGTAGCGGCCGCCGTAGACCACCACGACCTCGTCGAAGAGCTTGCGCTTGTCGCCGAAGGCCGCGTAGAGGCTCGGGGCGCTGATGCCGAGGGATGCGGTCAGGTCGGAGATCGACGTGGCCTCGTAGCCGCGCTCCCAGAAGGCGAACATCGCCTTGTCGAGGGCCGCGTCACGGTCGAAGGAGCGGGGCCTGCCGCGCTGTCCGGTCACCATGCGCTCATTCTATAGCGGGCGTTACGGAATCTGGTACGGTCCTTTCTGTATCGACCGTTATCGAAAGGGGGGCGCGCCATGGGCGTGCTCAAGGGGAAGACGGCACTGGTCACGGGCGGCAGCCGGGGCATCGGGCGGGCCATCGCGGAGCGGCTCGGCCGCGACGGGGCGCTGGTCGCGGTGGCCTACGGGACCAACGCGGCGGCGGCCGGGGAGACCGTCGGCGCCATCGAGGCGGCCGGGGGCCGCGCCTTCGCGGTCGGGGCGGACCTCGGAGCCCCGAGCGGTGCGCAGGCCCTCTGGGCGGCGTACGCGGCCCATCCGCTGGCCGGCGAGGGGGACGGCGGGGTCGACATCCTGGTGAACAACGCGGGCACCGCCACCTTCGCCGGGATCGGCTCCACCGACGAGGAGACGTACGACCGGGTGCACGCGCTGAACGCGAAGGCGCCGTTCTTCGTGATCCGGCACGGCCTGGAGCGGCTGCGGGACGGCGGCCGGATCGTGAACGTGACCGGCACCCCGGACATCGCCCTGCCGGCGATCCTCGCCACGGTCATGGCCAAGGGCGCCGTGAACGCGCTGACCGTCTCGCTGGCCGCCGAGCTCGCACCCCGGGAGATCACCGTGAACTCGGTGGGCCCCGGCATCGTGGAGACCGACCTGAACGCCGCCTGGCTCGCGGACCCGGCGGCCCGCGCACACGCCGCCTCCCGTTCCGTCTTCGACCGGCTCGGCACCCCGCAGGAGGTCGCGGACGTGGTCGCCTTCCTCGCCTCCCCGGACTCCCGCTGGGTCACGGGCCAGCATCTGGCCGTGACGGGCGGACTCCAGCTCTCACTGCTGTAGCCGGCCCGGGCCCGGGAGGCCGCGGCGGCCGATCCGGCCCACCATGGAGTGTGTGCGAAGACCCGGCAACGGGGCCTCGCCTCTGCTAGATTGGTCTATACCACATTCACACTCCAGATCGGCAGGCCCCGCGTGGAAGTTGTCATCGTCCCGGACGCCAAGGCAGGCGGCGAGCTCATCGCGGAGGCCATGGCCGCCCTGGTCCGCCGCAAGCCCGACGCCCTGCTCGGCGTGGCGACCGGCTCTACCCCGCTGCCCATCTACCAGGCGCTGGCCGCCAAGGTGAAGGCCGGTCTGGTCAACGCCTCCAAGGCCCGCGTCTGCCAGCTCGACGAGTACGTCGGCCTGCCCGCCGGACACCCGGAGTCCTACCGCGCCGTGGTCCTGCGCGAGGTCGTGGAGCCGCTGGGCCTGTCCGAGGCCTCCTTCATGGGCCCGGACGGCTCGGCCGCGGACATCGTCGCCGCCTGCGACGCCTACGACCGCGCCCTCGCCGAGGCCGGCGGCGTGGACCTCCAGCTCCTCGGCATCGGCACGGACGGGCACATCGGCTTCAACGAGCCCTGCTCCTCGCTCGCCTCCCGCACCCGCATCAAGACGCTGACGGAGCAGACCCGCGTGGACAACGCGCGCTTCTTCGACAACGACATAGAGCAGGTGCCCCACCACGTCATCACCCAGGGCATCGGCACCATCCTCGACGCCCGCCACCTGGTGCTGCTGGCCACCGGCGAGGGCAAGGCCGAGGCCGTCGCGCAGACCGTCGAGGGCCCGCTGTCCGCCCTCGTACCGGCCTCCGCGCTCCAGCTGCACCGCCACGCCACCGTGGTCGTGGACGAGGCCGCCGCCTCCAAGCTGAAGCTGGCGGACTACTTCCGCCACACCTACGCCAACAAGCCCGCCTGGCAGGGTCTGTAGGTCGTACCCGCACACGATGAAGGGCCGGGCACCCCGCAGGGGGTGTCCGGCCCTTCATCGTGCTCGCCGCGCGCAGGAGAACCCCGCGCGCCCGAGAACGCCGGCGGGGCTGGAAGATCCAGCCCCGCCGGCGCATGAGACGCGGGGTGACGCCCGCAGGGGTTGCTACACCCCCGCGATGATCTCCGCGGCAGCGCGTCCGCAGACCCGGGCGGCGCCGTGCGTCGCGATGTGCAGCGCGCCGCGCGGTGCTGCCTGCGGCACGCCCATCTCGACCACGATCGTCTGCGGCCGCGCCGCGACGAGCGCGTCCAGCGCCTCGGTCATCCAGGGGTGCCGGTGCGCGTCGCGGACCACCGCGACGACGGTCCGGTTCCCCGCGGCGGCCAGGATGCCGTCGGCCGTCGCCCCCTCCTGGTACACGCCCGAGTCGGTGCCCGGGACGAGTGCGGACACCTCCCCGGCCACCCCCCACGGGGTCTCGTCGCCGACCGCGAAGTTGGCCACCGGGGTGAGCGTGGCGATGTACGGGGCGTTCACCGGGGCGGCCGCCGCGCGCGACCCCGTCACGACCACCGCCCGGCGGGCCGCCGCCAGTCCGATGCCGGGCGCGCTGCTCCCCTCCTGCCGCGCGCCCTGACGGACCTGGCGGGTCCACTCGGCCAGCGAGCGGACCCGGGCGGCGGCCTCGGCGAGGCGCTCCTCCGGGAGCGAGCCGTCGCGGACGGCCGCGACCAGCGCGTCGCGCAGGCTGAGCACGGTGCCCTCGTCGGCGAGCCCGCCGCCGACGCAGATGGCGTCGGCGCCGGCCGCGATGGCCAGCACCGAACCGCGCTCGATCCCGTAGGTCCCGGCGATGGCCTGCATCTCCATGCCGTCGGTGACGATGAGGCCCTCGTAGCCGAGCTCCTTGCGCAGCAGACCGGTCAGGATCTGCGGGCTGAGGGTGGCCGGGCGGGTCGGGTCCAGGGCCGGCACCAGGATGTGGGCGCTCATGACGGCCTTGCTGCCGGCCTCGATGGCGGCCCGGAAGGGTACGAGCTCCCGGGCGACCAGGGTGTCGAGGTCCACGTCGATGCGCGGCAGCGCGTGGTGCGAGTCGACGTTGGTGTCGCCGTGGCCCGGGAAGTGCTTGGTGCACGCGGCGACGCCGGCGGCCTGGAGGCCTTCGACGTACGCGGCGGTGTGCCGGGCGGCGAGGTGGGTGTCGGCGCCGAAGGACCGTACGCCGATGACCGGGTTGTCCGGATTGGAGTTGACGTCCGCGGACGGGGCCCAGTTGAGGTTGACCCCGCACTCGGCGAGGCGGCGGCCCAGCTCGCGGGCGACGTCGCGGGTCAGGTCCACGTCGTCCACGGCGCCGAGGGCCAGGTTGCCGGGGAAGGAGGAGCCGCCCCGGACCTCGAGGCGGGTGACGTCGCCGCCCTCCTCGTCGATGGCGACGAGGAGGTCGTCCCGCTCGGTACGCAGCTGCGCGGTCAGCGCGGCGACCTGCTCGGGCGAGGTGATGTTGCGGCCGAAGAGGCCGACGGCGGTGAGGCCTTCGGCGACCTGCCGGAGCAGCCAGGCGGGGGCGGTCGTGCCCTCGAAGCCGGGCTGGAGCACGGCGAGGGCGTCCCGGGTCACGGTATCGGTGCGGTGCGCAAGGACAGTCATGGGCCGTTATCCCTTCACGGCGCCGGCGGTCATGCCGCCGACGGCCTTGCGCTGGAGGAAGACGAAGATGAGCAGCACCGGGACCGCGAAGAGCGAGGAAGCGGCCATGGTGGCGCCCCAGTCGTTGCCGAAGGCCGTCTGGAACTGGGTCAGCCACAGCGGCAGGGTCTGCGCGGACTTGTCCTTGTTCAGGATCAGCACCATCGCGAACTCGTTCCAGGCCGTGATGAAGCCGAAGAGCGAGGTGGACATCAGGCCGGGGGCCAGCAGCGGGAAGATCACCTTGCGGAAGGCCTGGCCGCGGGTGCAGCCGTCGATCTGGGCGGCCTCCTCCAGCGTCACCGGGACGGCGGCGATGAAGCCGCGCAGGGTCCAGATGGTGAAGGGGAGGACCA
The DNA here is from genome assembly GCF_044454225.1 of Streptomyces sp. NPDC051563. Lineage (NCBI taxonomy): Bacteria > Bacillati > Actinomycetota > Actinomycetes > Kitasatosporales > Streptomycetaceae > Streptomyces > Streptomyces sp. NPDC051563. Next base: position 104,578 of record NZ_JBITDL010000003.1, on the reverse strand, counting down.
TCACGAAGTAGATCGCGGTGAGCAGCGGGAGGCTGTTCAGCATCTCGGAGTCGCGGGCGATCATGTACATCGCGATGACCATGACCTCCCAGGGCGCCATCTGGGCCATCATCACCGCGAGGACCAGGCCCTTGCGGCCCTTGAACTTCATGCGGGCGATGGCGAAGCTCGCGGCGAGGGCGACGAGCAGGGCCAGCGTGACGGCGCCGATGGTGACGATGAAGCTGTTCGCGACGTAGGTCCAGAACAGGTCGACGCCGGTGGCCTTGGTGAAGTTCTCCATCGTCGGCGTGAAGACGAAGACGGGGTCCTTGGAGAGGATCTCGCTGGACGGCTTCAGGGCCGAGGAGAACATCCAGTAGACGGGGAAGACGAAGAGGACGGCCAGCAGCAGGGCGCCGATGTTCTTGGCGACCGCGGCGGGACGGATCGGCCGGCGGTTGCGCAGCTGCTGGGGCTTCGCGGACGGCGCGGACGGCGCGGGCTTCGGGGCGGTGGTGGTGCTCACTGCTCCTCCTCCTGCTTCAGGATCAGACGGAAGTAGAAGGACATGACGATCACGAGCATCACGATCGTCAGGACGGAGATCGCCGCGGCCAGACCGTAGTGGCCCTGGCTCTGGCCCTCTACGTACGCGTAGATCGTCAGCGTCTCCGAGGCGCGGTCGGGGCCGCCCTTGTTCATCGCGTAGATCTGGGTGAACGCCTTGAAGATCCAGATGACCTCAAGGAACGTCGTGACCAGGAAGAAGGACTTGAGGTTCGGGAAGACGACCTTCCAGAACGTCTGCCACCCGTTGGCCCCGTCCATGCGCGCGGCCTCGTACAGCTCGCCGCTGACCGTGGTCAGGCCGGCGTACATGTTGAGGGCGACGAAGGGGATGGAGCCCCAGGCCAGCAGGACGGTGATGATCACCATGGTGGACATGCCGGTCTCGAACCAGTTGTGCTGGTCGTAGCCGGCGAAGCCGAAGGTGCGCATCAGCCAGTTCATGACGCCGTACTGCTCGTCGAACAGCCACTGGAAGACGGTCACGGAGGCGACGATCGGCATGGCCCAGGCCATCACCAGCGCCATCGACAGGACCAGGCGCATCCACTTGCCGAGCCGGTTCAGCAGGAGCCCGATGAGGCTGCCGAGCACCATGATCAGGAAGACGTTGGCTGCGGTGAAGACGAAGCTGCGGACGACCACGGTCCAGAACTGCGAGTCGCCCAGCAGCTCGGTGTAGTTGTCCACGCCGTTGAACGGCGCCTTCCGCTGGATGAACTCGATCTTGTCGACCTTCTGGAACGACAGGATGATGTTCTTGATCAGCGGGTACAGCAGCAGGGTCGCCATGCTGAGCACGGCGGGCCCGATCAGGAGGTACGGCAACCACCCTGAGGGGAGCGACTTTCTGCCCCCGCGAGGAGACTGGGACGCTGCCTTGGCTCCGGTGGGCGGCGGCGTCTGGGCCGGCCCCGCGGACTCGTGTGGTGCGTCCTGTGGAGCGGAAGTGGCCGCTCCCTGGGAGTGCACGGTCATGTCTGGGCTTCCTCGCGGTTGACTGTGGCGACTGGCACCCGCTTCCCCGCTCGGAGCAGGCGGCGCTTACGTCTGTCAATGCGCGACCGGGGGCGCGGTGGGCGCTCTGGGCGCCCACCGCGCCCCCGGTGCGTTCAGTACGGGTACTTCGGGGTGTTACTTGTTGATGCGGCTCGCGATTTCCTTGTCCGCGTCCGCGCCCGCCTTGGCGGCGTCGTCACCCTTCAGGACCTTCGTCATGAACTCCTTGATGGGGTTCGGCTCGGTCTCGACGTTGGCCCAGCCCGGGGTCACCGGGGTGATGTTGCCGTTGACGCCGGCCTTGGCCATCGCCTCGGCGAAGGAGCCCGCGGCCGGGGTGAAGTTCGCGCCGGCCTGGTTCGGGAGCAGCGCGCCCTTGGTCTCGGCGGCGTACTTGGTCATCTGGTCCTTGCCTGCGGCGAGGGCCAGCCACTCCTTGGCGAGGTCCTTGTTCTTGGAGCGCTCGGCGATCGCCAGGTTCGAGCCGCCGAGGAAGACGGTGCCCGGCTTGTCGGCGGTCTTGCCCGGGATCGGGAAGTAACCGAAGTCGGCTTCCTTGCCCGCGTCCTTCAGCGCCTTCTCGGCACCGCCGGCCTCCCAGCCGAGGCCGATCCAGGAGGCGACGCCACCCTTGGGAACGACGTCGGTGGACTGCTGCGGGTTCGCCTCGTCCTTGTCCTTCGGAGCGGTGGAGAAGGACTGGAGCTTCTTGTAGAACTCCATCGCGGAAGCGGCCTGGGCGGTACCGAGACCACCCTTCCACTTGTCGCCGTCCTTGACCGCGAGGTCGCCGCCCTCGTCCCAGATGAGACCGGCGAGGACGTACCAGCTCTGGCCGGGCAGGTAGATCGGCTGGGAGGCCGGGTCGGCCGCCTTCAGCTTCTCCAGACCGGCGACCCACTCGTCGCGGGTCTTGGGCGCCGTGACGCCGGCCTTCTCGAAGGCCTTCTTGTCGTAGATGACGACGCGGTTGGCCGCGTACCACGGAGCGGAGTAGAGCTTGCCGTCGATCTCGGCCGAGGCCAGACCGCTCTTCGCCCAGGCGTCCGCGCCGAGCTTCGCCTTGTCCTTGGTCAGGTCGGCGAGACCACCCGTGACCGCGTAACCGGCGGTCTGGGTGTTGCCGAGCTCCAGGACGTCCGGCGGGGTGTTCTCGGAGAGGGCCGTGGTGACCTTCTCCTGGATGCCCTTCCAGGGCTGAACCTCTACCTTGACCGTGACACCGGGGTGCTTGGCGGAGAACTCCGCGTTGACCGCGTCGATCCAGGTCTTCGGTGCGGAGCCGTCCATCACCCAGACGGTGATCTCCTTGGCGCCACCCGCGTCGGCCTTCGGCTTGTCGTCGCCGCCGTTGCCGCACGCCGCGACTCCGACCATCATGCCCGCGACACTGACCGCCGCGATGAGCTTGCGCTTCACGCCACCCTCCTCAGGGATGCTGCCTGCAACTTCCCTTGCCCGCCGCGGTGACTCAAAAAGCACCAAGTACTGCCCGTGGGGCCGGGATCTGATCCATATTGGTGTAGACCAGTAGCTGGAGCTTGGCCTAGACCTTTAGGGGTGTCAAGGGTCTAATGAGCGGGTGCTCGGTCCGTTATCGGACCGACACCTGGGGGAGGGAGGAGGCCCGCCCTCCCTCCCGTGTCACGATGTGACCGCACATATCGGAGGAGCCGGTGACGGCAACGAAACTGGAGTCGGGAAGGCGGGCGGCGATGGCCACCGAAGGGGCGATCACGGAGCCGGACAGCGGGGCGGCCACCCGCACGGCACGCGTTCCCAAGTACTACCGACTCAAGCGCCACTTGCTCGATATGACCGAAACCCTTCCACCCGGCACACCCGTGCCGCCCGAGCGCACCCTCGCGGCCGAGTTCGACACCTCGCGCACCACGGTGCGCCAGGCCCTCCAGGAGCTCGTCGTCGAGGGGCGCCTGGAGCGCATCCAGGGGAAGGGCACCTTCGTCGCCAAGCCGAAGGTCTCCCAGCCGCTCCAACTCTCCTCGTACACCGAGGACATGAGGGCCCAGGGCCTGGAACCCACCTCCCAGCTCCTGGACATCGGCTACGTGACGGCCGACGACACCCTCGCCGGCCTCCTCAAGATCACCACCGGCGGCCGGGTCCTGCGCATCGAACGGCTCCGCCTGGCCAGCGGTGAACCGATGGCCATCGAGACCACGCACCTGTCGGCGAAGCGCTTCCCCGCGCTGCGCCGTTCGCTGGTCAAGTACACCTCCCTCTACACCGCCCTCGCCGAGGTGTACGACGTGCGCCTCGCCGAAGCGGAGGAGACCATCGAGACCTCGCTGGCCACCCCGCGGGAGGCCGGACTGCTCGGCACGGACGTCGGACTGCCGATGCTGATGCTTTCGCGCCATTCACTGGACGCCGACGGGGAGCCCGTCGAGTGGGTGCGTTCCGTGTACCGCGGCGATCGTTACAAGTTCGTCGCCCGACTCCAGCGTCCCGCCGTCTGATTCGTAGTTGACTCTCGTTCCGCTATACGGACGGGGGCTTACGTCCAGCGGGCGGTCCCCCGTAGATTCCCTGCGCTCACGCAGATGATCAACGAGGGGACGAGGATCATGACGCAACCGGAACCGGAAGCCACGAGGGCGGTACGGGACGCGGCGAGTCCGGGCACCACGCCGGACTCGCCTTCTCCATCAGGGGGCATGTCCCCCAAGGCCGTGGCCGTGTGGGTGCTGGTCGGGCTCGTGGGAGCCCTCGGCTGGGGCGTGCTGGCGCTCTCGCGCGGCGAGGAGATCTCGGCCGCCTGGCTGCTCGCCGCCGCCCTGGGCTCGTACGCGATCGGCTACCGCTTCTACGCGCGCTTCATCGCGAACCGCGTACTGAAGGTGGACAAGACCCGCGCCACCCCCGCCGAACGCCTTGACAACGGTGTCGACTTCCACCCGACCGACCGCCGGGTGCTTTTCGGCCACCACTTCGCCGCCATCGCCGGCGCCGGACCGCTCGTGGGTCCCGTACTCGCCTCGCAGATGGGCTACCTGCCCGGCACCATCTGGATCGTCGTGGGCGTGATCTTCGCGGGCGCCGTCCAGGACATGGTCACGCTCTTCTTCTCCACCCGGCGCAACGGCCGTTCGCTCGGCCAGATGGCCCGGGACGAGATCGGCCCGGTCGGCGGCGCCGCCGCGCTGATCGGCGTCTTCGCCATCATGATCATCCTGCTGGCCGTGCTGGCCCTGGTCATCGTCAACGCGCTGGCGCACTCCCCGTGGGGCGTCTTCTCCATCGGCATGACCATCCCGATCGCCCTCTTCATGGGCTTCTACCTGCGCGTCCTGCGCCCGGGCAAGGTCACCGAGGTCTCCGTCGTCGGCGTCGCGCTGCTGCTCCTCGCCATCGTCGCCGGCGGCTGGGTCGCCGAGTCCTCGCTGGCGGACTTCTTCACCCTGGAGAAGGAGACGCTGGTCCTCTGGATGATCGCCTACGGGTTCGTGGCGTCGGTCCTGCCGGTCTGGATGCTGCTCGCCCCGCGCGACTACCTCTCCACCTTCATGAAGGTGGGCACCATCGGGCTGCTGGCCGTGGGCGTGGTCATCGCCATGCCGACGCTGAAGATGCCCGCCGTCACGGAGTTCGCCTCGCGCGGTGACGGCCCGGTCTTCGCCGGCTCGATGTTCCCGTTCGTCTTCATCACCATCGCCTGCGGGGCCCTGTCCGGCTTCCACTCGCTGGTCTCCTCGGGCACCACCCCGAAGATGATCCAGAAGGAGACCCAGGTCAAGGTCATCGGCTACGGCGCGATGCTGACCGAGTCCTTCGTCGCCATCATGGCGATCATCGCGGCCTGCATCATCGACCCGGGCCTGTACTTCGCCATCAACTCCCCCGCCGGGGTCGTCGGCGCCACCGTGGAGACGGCCTCGCAGGCCGTGACCACCTTCGGCTTCGCCATCTCCCCCGCGGACCTCGCCCAGGCCGCGAAGGACGTGGAGGAGACCAGCCTGCTGTCCCGTACCGGCGGCGCTCCGACCTTCGCACTCGGAATGTCGGAGATCTTCTCGGCCGTGATCGGCGGCGGCTCGATGAAGGCGTTCTGGTACCACTTCGCGATCATGTTCGAGGCCCTGTTCATCCTGACGACCGTGGACGCCGGCACCCGCGTGGGCCGCTTCATGCTCCAGGACACCCTCGGCAACGTGCACAAGTCCTTCAAGGACGTCAGCTGGAAGCCGGGCGTCTGGTTCGCCAGCGCGGTCGTCGTCGGCGGCTGGGGCTACTTCCTCTGGGTCGGCGTCAAGGACCCGCTGGGCGGCATCAACCAGCTCTTCCCGCTGTTCGGCATCGCGAACCAGCTGCTCGCCGCGGTCGCCCTGGCCGTCTGCACCACCCTGCTGATCAAGTCCGGCCGGCTCAAGTGGGCCTGGGTGACGGGCGTTCCGCTGGCCTGGGACCTGGCCGTCACACTCACCGCCAGCTACCAGAAGATCTTCTCCGACAACCCGAAGATCGGCTTCTTCGCGCAGCGGGACGTCTACCAGGACGGGATCGACGCGGGCAAGGTCCTCAAGCCCGCCAAGAACATGGACGAGATGCACACCGTGGTCACCAACGCCACCGTGGACGGCGTCCTGTCGGTGTTCTTCGCCCTGCTGATCATCATCGTGCTCGTGGACGCGGCCCGGACCTGCCTCAAGGCCATCCGCACGCCCGAGTCGGTCACCCTGGCCGAGGCCCCGTGGACCGAGTCCAAGATCGTCGCCCCGGCCGGTCTGATCCCGACCGCCGAGGAGCGGGCGGAACTCGCCGCCGCCGGACTCGACTCGGGCGGGGGCCGGGCCGAGGACTCCGTACGGGAACCCGCGTGACCCGGCTGCGCCACGTGCTGGGCCGGGCCCGGTACTTCGTACGGGAGTTCTCGGGCGAGGCGGCCTACGACCACTACGTGGCACACGCCCGTACGCACGACCCGGACGCAGCCGTCCCGTCGCGCCGGGACTTCGAGCGGGCCCGCACGGACGCCCGCGAGGGCGACCCGCGCGAAGGGTTCCGCTGCTGCTGAACCGGTGAGCCGCACAGGGGGCCGCCGCGGATCCGTCCACCCGACGGAACGCGGCGGCCCCGCCGCTTTCCCTGGCGCACACTCGATGCCATGGACATCATCATCAGGGCGGCGACCGCCGCCGAATACGAAGCACTCGGCGAGATCACCGCACGGGCCTACCTCGACGACGGACTCCTCACCTTCGCCGAGGACGACCCCTACCTGAGCCGGCTGCGCGACGTCGCCGGCCGGGCCCCCGACGGCGAGGTGCTCGTCGCCGCGGACGAGGACACCCTGCTCGGCGGTGTGACCTTCGCCCCTCCCGGCAGCCCGCTGTGCGATATCGCGGGCCCCGGCGAGGCCGAGTTCCGGATGCTGGCGGTCTCCCCCGCCGCCCGCGGCCGCGGCGCGGGCGAGGCCCTCGTACGGGCCTGCGTGAGCCGCGCCCGGGAACTGGAGGGCGTGGGCCACCTGGTGCTGTCCACCACGGAGAAGATGCTCGGGGCGCACCGGATCTACGACCGGCTGGGCTTCGTACGGACGCCCGAGCGGGACTGGTACCCGGTTCCGGGCCTCCCCCTGCTGACCTACCGCCTGGAGCTGTAGTCACGGACCGTCTCGCGGAGCGACACAACATGTGGTGGCTCACGCAAGCACCGGCCCCCACATGTATGCTCGTGCTCGCTGTCGTCGCAGGGGAATCCGGTGAGAATCCGGAACTGTCCCGCAACGGTATGAAATGCACCGACCTGCTCGGTACATCCGCAAGTCCGAGGACCTGTCGACAGTGCGCCCGGCTCGACCGATCCGGGTGCAGACACGTCCGGGCCTCGCGGTTGGGCCGGTGGACGCCACGTGGCGCATGCGCACAGCCCTGCCAGGCATGCGCGCCCCCACGTGCGCCCCCTCGCGCCCCGCACCAACGGTGTTCCCGGAGCCGAGCGAGGGAGAGCTCCCCCCGTGACCATCGCGCCTTCCGCACCGCGCGCCGAGTCCGACCCGTCCGCCTATGAGGGTCCGGGGGCCGCGCTCCTGCGCACGCTCACCGAGCTGACCGCCGACCTGCCGGACACCGACCCCGGCCGGGTCGCCGCCGCAGCCCTGCGCGGCCGCAGCGCCGCCGCCGACGAGGCTGAGCTGCGTACGCTCGCCACCGAGGCGGCCGCCGGGCTGATCTCCGAGGACCCGGCGTACTCCCGCCTCGGCGCCCGCCTGCTGACGCTGGCCGTCCGCGACGAGGCCGCCGGCCAGGGCTCCACCTCCTTCTCCGAGTCCGTCGAGGTCGGCCACCGCGAGGGCCTCATCGCCGACCGCACCGCGGACTTCGTCCGCCTGCACGCGAACCGGCTCGACGCCCTGGTCGACCACGCGCTCGCCGAGGGCGCCGACGACCGCTTCGGCTTCTTCGGCCTGCGCACCCTGCACAGCCGCTACCTGCTGCGGCACCCGATCACCCGTCAGGTCATCGAGACCCCGCAGTACTTCATGCTGCGCGTGGCCTGCGGCCTCGCCGAGAACGACGGCGTCCAGGCCGTGGAGGAAGTCGCCTCCCTCTACCGGCTGATGAGCCGCCTGGACTACCTGCCCTCCTCCCCCACCCTCTTCAACTCCGGCACCCGCCACCCGCAGATGTCCTCCTGCTACCTGCTGGACTCCCCGCTGGACGAGCTGGACTCGATCTACGACCGCTACCACCAGGTCGCGCGCCTGTCCAAGCACGCCGGCGGCATCGGCCTCTCCTACTCCCGCATCCGCGCCCGCGGTTCGCTGATCCGCGGGACGAACGGCCACTCCAACGGCATCGTGCCGTTCCTGAAGACCCTCGACGCCTCCGTCGCCGCCGTGAACCAGGGCGGCCGCCGCAAGGGCGCCGCCGCGGTCTACCTGGAGACCTGGCACGCGGACATCGAGGAGTTCCTGGAGCTCCGCGACAACACCGGCGAGGACCAGCGCCGCACGCACAACCTGAACCTCGCCCACTGGGTGCCGGACGAGTTCATGCGCCGCGTGAACGCCGACGCCGACTGGTCGCTGTTCTCCCCGGCCGACGTCCCCGAGCTGGTCGACCTGTGGGGCGACGCGTTCGACGCCGCCTACCGCAAGGCCGAGGAGTCGGGCCTGGCCCGCAAGAGCATGCCCGCCCGCGACCTGTACGGCCGGATGATGCGCACCCTCGCGCAGACCGGCCAGGGCTGGATGACCTTCAAGGACGCCTCCAACCGCACGGCGAACCAGACCGCCGAGCCGGGCACCGTCGTCCACTCCTCGAACCTCTGCACCGAGATCATCGAGGTCACCAACGACGGCGAGACGGCCGTCTGCAACCTCGGCTCGGTCAACCTCGGCGCCTTCGTCCTGGCCGAGTCCGGCGAGATCGACTGGGAGCGACTGGACGAGACCGTCCGCACCGCGGTCACCTTCCTCGACCGCGTCGTGGACATCAACTTCTACCCGACCGAGCAGGCCGGCCGGTCCAACGCCCGCTGGCGCCCGGTGGGCCTGGGCGCGATGGGCCTCCAGGACGTCTTCTTCCAGCTGAAGCTGCCCTTCGACTCCCCCGAGGCGAAGGCCCTGTCCACGAAGCTCTCCGAGCGCATCATGCTCGCGGCGTACGAGGCCTCCTGCGACCTGGCCGAGCGCAGCGGCCCGCTCCCCGCGTGGGAGCAGACCCGCACCGCGCGCGGCGTCCTGCACCCCGACCACTACGAGGTCGAGCTGAACTGGCCGGAGCGCTGGGACGCGCTGCGCGCCCGGGTCGCGAAGTCCGGGATGCGCAACTCCCTGCTCCTCGCCATCGCCCCGACGGCGACCATCGCCTCCATCGCGGGCGTGTACGAGTGCATCGAGCCGCAGGTCTCCAACCTCTTCAAGCGCGAGACCCTCAGCGGTGAGTTCCTCCAGGTCAACGGCTACCTGGTGCAGGAGCTCAAGCGGCTCGGCGTCTGGGACGCCCAGACCCGCGAGGCGCTGCGCGAATCCTCCGGCTCGGTCCAGGGCTTCGGCTGGATCCCCGCGGAGGTCCGCGAGCTGTACCGCACGGCGTGGGAGATCCCGCAGCGCGGCCTGATCGACATGGCGGCGGCGCGCACCCCGTTCCTCGACCAGTCCCAGTCGCTGAACCTGTTCCTGGAGACGCCCACCATCGGCAAGCTCAGCTCGATGTACGCGTACGCCTGGAAGCAGGGCCTGAAGACCACGTACTACCTGCGCTCGCGCCCGGCGACGAAGATCGCCCGCGCCGCACAGGCCGCCACCCCGGCGGCGCTCCCCCTGGCCGACGTCGACGCGGACGCCGCGGCAGCGGAAGCGCTCGCCTGCTCCCTTGAAAACCCCGAGTCCTGCGAGGCCTGCCAGTAATGAGCTCCAACGACACCAAGAACCTCCTGGACCCGGGCTTCGAGCTCACCCTCCGCCCCATGCGCTACCCGGACTTCTACGAGCGCTACCGGGACGCGATCAAGAACACCTGGACCGTCGAGGAGGTCGACCTCCACTCGGACGTAGCGGACCTCGCGAAGCTGACCCCGTCCGAGCAGCACATGATCGGCCGGCTGGTCGCGTTCTTCGCGACGGGCGACTCGATCGTCTCGAACAACCTGGTCCTCACCCTCTACAAGCACATCAACTCCCCGGAGGCGCGCCTGTACCTGTCGCGCCAGCTCTTCGAGGAGGCCGTGCACGTCCAGTTCTACCTGACGCTGCTCGACACCTACCTGCCCGACCCGGACGACCGCGCGGCCGCCTTCGACGCGGTCGAGGAGATCCCGTCGATCCGCGAGAAGGCGCAGTTCTGCTTCCGCTGGATGGACTCGGTCGAGAAGATCGACCGCCTGGAGACGGCCGCCGACCGCCGCCGCTTCCTGCTGAACCTGATCTGCTTCGCCGCGTGCATCGAGGGCCTGTTCTTCTACGGCGCCTTCGCGTACGTGTACTGGTTCCGCTCGCGCGGCCTGCTGCACGGCCTGGCGACCGGGACGAACTGGGTCTTCCGGGATGAAACCATGCACATGAACTTCGCGTTCGAGGTCGTGGACACGGTCCGCAAGGAGGAGCCGGAGCTCTTCGACGACGCGCTCCAGCAGCAGGTCGTCGACATGCTGAAGGAGGCTGTGGAGGCGGAACTGCAGTTCGGCCGCGACCTGTGCGGTGACGGCCTGCCGGGCATGAACACCGAGTCCATGCGCGAGTACCTGGAGTGCGTCGCGGACCAGCGCCTGGTCCGCCTCGGCTTCGCGCCGGTCTACGGCTCGCAGAACCCGTTCTCCTTCATGGAGCTCCAGGGCGTCCAGGAACTGACGAACTTCTTCGAGCGCCGCCCGTCGGCCTACCAGGTCGCGGTCGAGGGCACGGTCGACCTGGACGAGGACTTCTAGGCCCCCGCCCCCGGTTGCTCGCGGCCCCGCCCAAGGGAAGATCCACCTGGCCCGCCAGGTCCCCGGGCGGGGCCGCACTGCTTCTGGGGACCGGATAGCGGGATCCGGTTCCCGGCCGATCCCGACGGCCGCCCGGGGCGGGCTGTCCGGCCGCGCGGATCTGCCGTTCCAGGCGGTGCTCGTGCAGGGCTCCGTAGAGGGCCGGGGCGAGGAGGAGGGTGGCTACGGTCAGGACGGCGAGGTAGTCGAGGAGCGTGTTCATGGGTCCACTCTCGCCAGGGCGGCCGAAACCGGACAGTGGCAGGACTGTCATGGAAGAGCGAATTACTGCCACACTGGGGGGATGGTGAAGCCTCCCTCCCTCCACAACGTGGCCGTGGCCGTCGTGAACGGGGTCACGCCCTTCGAGATGGGCATCTTCTGCGAGGTCTTCGGGGTCGACCGCAGCGCCATGGGCCTGCCGACCTACGATTTCGCCCTCTGCGCGATGGAGGACAACCCGATCACCGCGGGCGACGCCCACTACCGCCTCACGCTCCCCTACGGACCCGAGCGGCTGGAGGAGGCGGACCTGATCTGCCTGCCCGCCGACCGCGAGGCCCCCACCCGCGTGTACCCGGAGCCGCTCCTCGACGCCCTGCGGCGGGCCGTGGACCGGGGCGCGCGGGTGCTGAGCGTGTGCAGCGGCGCCTTCATGCTGGGCGCGGCCGGGCTGCTGGACGGCCGGCGCTGCACCACGCACTGGATGCACGCCCCGGCGCTGGCCCGCCGCTTCCCGCGGGCCCGGGTCGACCCGGACGTGCTCTACGTGGACGAGGGCCAGGTGATCACCTCGGCCGGCACCGCCTCCGGGATCGACGCGTGCCTGCACCTCGTCCGGCAGGAGCAGGGCTCCGAGGTGGCCAACACCATCGCCCGGCGGATGGTGGTACCGCCGCACCGGGACGGCGGGCAGGCCCAGTACATCCTGCGTCCGCTGCCCCGCACCTCCTGCGACACCGTGGGCGAGGTGATCGGCTGGATGGCCCGCCACCTGGACGAGGAGATCACGGTGGAGCAGCTCGCGGAGCGGGCCCACATGTCCCCGCGGACCTTCGCCCGCCGCTTCCTCCAGGAGACGGGGACCACCCCGTACCAGTGGGTGCTGCGCCAGCGGGTCCTGCTGGCGCAGGAGCTGCTGGAGGCCACCGACGAGACGGTCGACGCGATCGCGGGCCGCTGCGGCTTCGGTACCGCGGCCGCCCTGCGCCACCACTTCCTGCGGACGCTGAGCACCACCCCGAACGCCTTCCGGCGCACGTTCCGGGGCCCTTCCGCGGCCTGAGCTCCGGCCGGTCCCGGCACGTGGCCGGGAATCGCCCCGACCTTGATCGTTTTGCCCTACGGTGTGCAGGTTCGCATACGACAGGGGGTTCCCATGACACGCGCCATCCGGACCGTCGGCCGGCACCCGGCCGCGGCCGGCCCGAGCGACCTCGGCTGGGACTAGCTCCGCGCCGGTCCACGGGAAAGGCGCCCCGCTCCGGTCAGGAGCGGGGCGCCTTTCGCGTACGGGAGGTGCGGCTACGCGTTGGGAACCGTCTCGTAGCGCGGGGTGCCCTCGTCCATCTGCCGCAGCGCGTCCTTGCGGTCCCGCTTCGAGAGCCGGTCGATGTACAGGTAGCCGTACAGGTGGTCGGTCTCGTGCTGGAGGCAGCGCGCGAAGTAGCCGGTGCCCCGCACCTTGATCGGGTTGCCCTGCGCGTCCTGGCCGGTCACCTCGGCGTAGTCCGGGCGGGCCAGCGAGGCGTAGGCGGTCGGGACCGACAGGCAGCCCTCGTTCGAGTCGTCCAGGATGCGGGCGGCGGCCGGCAGCTCGACGAGCTTCGGGTTGACCACCACGCCCGTGTGCCGGTTGCCGTCGTCGTCCGGGCAGTCGTAGACGAAGACCTTGGCGTCGACGCCGATCTGGTTCGCGGCGAGGCCCACGCCCTCGGCGGCCTTCTGGCTGGCGAACATGTCGTCGATCAGCTGCGCCAGCTCGTCGCCGAACTCGGTGACGTCCTTGCACTCGCGGTGCAGGACCGGGTTGCCGACCACCGTGATCGGGCGGGCGGTGCCGCGCTCGCGGTGGGCGAGCTCGCGCGCCTCACAGTCCTCGGTGTCCACGACGTACCCGTCGTTCACACCCTCGACCCCGACCACGTCGTTCTCCTGCTGCGCCATGTCCGCCGTACGCCTTCCGTAAGTCCACCAGTCACCGATGTGCCGGTACAGACTACGGCCCCGGCTCAGCAGACTTCTTCGAGATCCCGCCACTCCCGGCTGTCCGGACTGTCCGCGACCCAGCCGTCGAGCAGCCCGCGCACCAGGCCCGCGGGCGCCGCGATGCCGCACTCCCGCTCGGGCACCCACAGGGAGCCGGATCCGGCCGTACGGTGGCCCAGCGGGCCGGGGTGACCCGGCTCACTGTGGTCGTGCGGATCCAGGTGCTCCCCGTCGCCCTCACCGCTCGGCATGGCGCTCTCCGAGCAGGTCCGGCACAGCAGCCGCACCGAGGAGGACCAGTCCTCGGCGGCGAAGCCGGCGTCGGAGGCCAGCTGCTCCAGGGCGTTGCGGTCGGCCTCGGTGGCCGCCTCCAGGAGCACCACCCAGGTGGGCACCGGGGAGGGCGCCCACAGCTCGATCTCGTCGAAGACGGGGTACGAGGGCCCGGCCGCGGTGACCCGCTCGCCGTGCGGGACCCCGTCGTGCAGGACGACCTCGCCCCAGCGCCGCCCCGAGGAGGGCAGCGGGATCGACAGGACCTCCATGCGGGCCGGGTCCAGCCGTCGGCCCCAGACCACCTCGGCCTCGCCCTCGGGCGACAGCCGCACGGCCGCGCTCCCGAGCTCCATGCCGACCGGTTCGCCGTGGGCGGGGCCGCCGGGGCGGCTGCCCGTCCCGTGCGGGTCTCCGGGCACCTTCAGCCCGTACGCCTGCCAGGCGCGGCGGGCCAGCGGCCAGTCCTGGAGCGCGGTGGCGGCGATGCCGACGTTCCACCAGTCCGGGGCGCCGGTCTCCCGGTCGAGCAGGGCCACGGCGCGCAGCCCGGCGGCCCGGGCCTGCTCCCAGTCGTGGCGGAACTTGTGGAGCAGCGCCAGATTGAACCAGGACTCGGACAGCCAGGGTTCCAGGTCCGCCGCTCTGGTCAGCAGCGCGCCCGCGTCCTCGTACCGACCGTCGCCGATCAGCGTGAACGCGCGGTCGGTGGCCTGCCGCCACGAGGCGGAGGGCCGATGGCGTACCTTCCCGAAGATCCTCACGATTCCCGCCTGCCGGACACTCTTGCTCGGGACACTCCTGCTGCGAACACTCCTGCTGCGGCACTGCTGCCGCCGGGAACACTCCCACTGGCATCCAACCATGCCCACTCGGACGGCCGCTCATTACCCATGGGTTACCCAGGAGGGACGGGTACGACTCTGGCACGTCCGCCCCGGGCGAGCACCCTGGCGAGACACTCCACGACTTCCGGCTGGTAATCGTGCCCGGTCCCCAGGCGCAGCCGCTCCAGGGCCTCCAATGAGCCGCCCGGGTGACGGGCCCCGCCGCAGAGGTCGTCGTACGCGTTGACCGCGCGCACGATGCGGGCGGCGACCGGCTGGTCACGGTACGGATCCGCCTGCAGCTCCACGACGACCGCCACCTCGGCCGGGACCCCCGTCTGGCGGGCCACCTCGCCCCCGAGCCCGGCGATCCGGCGGGCCTCTGCCTCGGGGAGCTCGGCGGTGGCCCCGGCCGGGACCGGGTCGACGAGGGAGAGCTGCCCGATGTCGTGCATGAGGGCGGCGTACTCCAGGACCGTGAGCTCCCGCTCCGAGAGGCCCAGCTCCCGGCCCACGGCGCAGCTGAGCGCGGCGACCCGGCGGGAGTGGCCGGGCCGGGTGTAGCCGGCGATCTCGGTGGCGCGGGCGAGGGAGGTGATGGTCTGGCGGTAGGTGGTGCGGATGGCGGTGATCCGGTGGAAGGACATCTGGGTCAGGAGCAGGGGCACGCTGAAGACCGGGACCGCCCACAGGCCGGCGACGGCGACCCCGAGGGCCATGACCACGCCGGTGGCGCAGATCGCGGAGCCGATGCCCAGCTGCGCGCGGAGCTCGTCGCGGAGCAGCGGGGCGAACGGCCATCCGGTCCGCGCCCCGGCGAGGGCGGCGCCGAGGACCGCGTCGCACAGGGCGGTGAGCCCGAGCACGAGGACCAGGAAGACCACGAGGTACGGGCCCTGGCCGACCCGGTGTTCCAGCTGTCCGGAGTTGTAGAGCGGCTGGAAGCAGACGGCGGCGAAGGTGACGGTGAGGACGCGGCGGGCCAGGTGGTCGAGGGCGGGTCCGCGGCCCCGGGCGATGTGCGGGACGATGCCGAGGAGCGCGGCCGTGACCACCACAGCGACGATCTGCAGGACCCCGTGGTGGGTGGGGGCTCCGGCGTTCTGCCCGAGCAGGGCGTACGCGAGCGCCCCCGCGGATCCGAGCGGCGCGGGCTGCTGGCGCGCGGCGTCGCCGCTGTCCCGGCGGGCGAGCTCGCCGATGGTGATCAGGGTGCCGAAGGCCAGGGCGATGCCCGGGTCGGTCAGGCCGTTCCACACGGTGTGCCCGAGCGCGGCCACGGTCAGCGCTGCGGCGGCCCCGCGCACGGTGCCGACGGCCCAGCCCCTCACCGGCCGGCCCCCGCAGCCGGGGAGCCGGGGGTCCGCGGCGCCTCCTCGGCGCCCGCTCCGGGTTCCGCGGCGGATCCCGGCAGGCAGTGGCAGGGGTCCCCGGCGGCCGGGAGCGGGCCGCTCCCGCTCCCGCGGGTCTGCGCTGCGCCTGCGCCGTGGCCGGCCTGGGCGGGCAGTCCGGTCAGCGCCGCTCCGGCGGGCACGGCCGCGCGCAGGGCCCCCGGCGGCGCAGCGTCGGGAGCCTCGCCGGCGGCGGCCGGGATCACCTGGAGGTCGTCGTCCGAGGTCACCTTCGGATGCCAGCCCTGGCGGCCGATCGCGTCGACCAGCGCCTGCACCATGTCGGGGTCGAACTGGGCCCCCGCGCACCGTTCCAGCTCGGCCAGGGCCACCCGTACGGGCCGGGCCCTGCTGTACGAGCGGGTCGAGGTCATCGCGTCGAAGGCGTCGGCGACCGCCACGACCCGGGCGAGCACCGGGATCTGTTCCCCGGTCAGCCCGTAGGGGTAGCCGGAGCCGTCCACCCGCTCGTGGTGGTGCAGGATCGCCGCGCGGGCCTCGCCCAGGAAGCCGATGCCGCGCACCATCTCGTGTCCGTATTCGGGGTGGAGTTCGATGATCCTGCGCTCTTCGGGGGTCAGCGGTCCGTCCTTGCGCAGCAGCCGGGTCGGGACGCCGAGTTTGCCCACGTCGTGCAGGATCCCGGCGATGCGGACGACTTCGAGGCGTTCCTCGCCCATGCCCAGCTCGCGGGCGATCATCGCCGAGGCCTGTCCGACCCGCTCGCTGTGGCCGCGCGTGTAGCGGTCCTTGATGTCGACGGCCTGCACCAGTGCCCGGATGGTGGCCTGGTGGGCGGCGCGCTCGCGGTGGTACTGGGCGAAGACCCAGCAGGAGATGTACATCGGCAGCATGACGAGCAGTGCGGCCGGGAGTCCGTACGGGCTGCGCCACATGACGGCCATCATCAGCCCGGCGAGGCCGTGGACGCAGTGCGGGGCGAGGGACCGGGTGACCAGGCCCCGCCAGGCGGTGGCGGCGGGCCGGCGTTCGGCGGCGGCCAGGATGCAGCCGTCGAGGGCGGTCAGCACCAGGCAGAAGGCGACGGCCGCGGCGGCTGCGGGGAGCATCACGTACGGAAAGTCGGCGACCCAGGCGGCCGGGCCGCCCGGGCCACCGGGTCCTTGCGGTCCCGGTGGCCCGGTCCCGCCGGAGGGGCCCGCGCCCAGGGCGCCGGGGCCGCCCAGCAGCCCGTAGACCTGTCCGGCGGTGAAGGCGGCTATGGACTGCTGTGCCCCGTGCCAGATGCGGCGCACCCAGGCGGGCCGCGCGGTGACGGTCCCGGCGAGTCCGCCGGGCAGGGCGACGAGGGCCGCGGCGGCGGGCGGCAGGAGGAAGACGGCGGCCAGCACCACGGGGAAGAAGGAGCCGAGGCCCTCGGGCACCCGGCGGCCCATGAGCGGGCAGACCTTGACGAGTTCGCAGCCGAGGTAGAGCACGGCGAGCAGGCCGATGGACGGCCAGGGGGTGGCGGAACCGGTGAGGGCCGGGACGACGCAGGCGAGGCCGGCGAGGACGGCGCTCAGGACGCAGGCGCGCGCCAACGGCGGAAGTACCCGCATGGCGCTCTCCTCCCCCTGAGCCGTGCAAGTCAGGTACGAATCAAACCAGTACCCGAATGGGGAGAATAAGTGGGCCCTGGAGCGAGGTGGGCCACATTTTCGCATTGCACCATGCGGACGCCCCCGGATTACCACCTTCGAGTGAACGAAGTGCCCTTCCGGGGGCGGCTGTTCGAGATTGTTCAATCAGGTACTACTTCACCGGCGAACACGGCCGGGTTTCAACTTTTTCAGCCCGCCGCTGATCCCGGCATCGGCTCGGCGACGGCCGGCTCGGGCGGTGCGGCCGTAATGTCATGGTCCGGCACCGCCTGCCCCGAACGGATGAGCTCGATCCGTCCCATCACCTTCGAGCGCAGGTCGGTCGGCACGTCGTCCGATCCGCAGCAGCGCTTGACCAGCTTCTTCACGGCCTGCTCCAGGCCGTACTTCTCCAGACAGGGATTGCACTCGCCGAAGTGCGCCTCGAACTTCGTGCAGTCGCTGTCGGGCATCTCCTGGTCCAGGAACTCATAAAGGTGGTCCAGGACCTCGGAGCACTCCGTCTCGTGCGCATCTCCGCAGCTCATGAGCCCGAGCCTTTCAGGTCGTTCGACTCTCCCGCGCCGGCCGGGACGAGCCCGCGCTCACGGGCGTAGTCCTCAAGCATTCCACGGAGTTGACGGCGGCCACGGTGCAGTCGCGACATGACCGTACCGATGGGTGTACCCATGATGTCCGCGATCTCCTTGTACGCAAAGCCCTCTACGTCGGCAAGATAGACCGCGATGCGGAACTCCTCCGGAATGGCCTGGAGCGCTTCCTTCACGTCGGAATCGGGCAGGTGATCGAGAGCCTGCGACTCGGCGGAACGCAAGCCCGTCGACATGTGCGACTCGGCGCGCGCAAGCTGCCAGTCCTCGATCTCCTCGGCCGCACTGCGCTGGGGTTCGCGCTGCTTCTTGCGGTACGAGTTGATGAAGGTGTTGGTCAGAATGCGGTACAGCCACGCCTTGAGGTTGGTGCCCTCTCGGAACTGGTGGAAGGACGCGTACGCCTTCGCGTACGTCTCCTGGACCAGGTCCTCGGCGTCGGCCGGATTGCGCGTCATGCGCAGGGCGGCCGAGTACATCTGGTCGAGGTAGCCGAGGGCATCCCTCTCGAAGCGCGCATTGCGCTCCGGGGTCGTCTCCTCCGCGTGGCCTTCGTCGGTCCCGGCGACAGGACCCACCTCCTCCGACTGCGTGGCGACTCCGAAAGCGGACCCGCTCGAATCGGAGAATAGTCGACCATCCCGGTCGCCCGCCGCCCGAACCGTGCCGCGCTTGGGCGCGGGCAGCACTGTCCAGTCCAGGTCAGCGGCCTGCGGACGGTTCTGGCTGATGACCTGGGTCATGCGTTGCCTCTCCTCCGACGTCTTCCGTACGTACCGACATCCGGGACAACAGGCGGCCCGGGCGGCGCATTCCCGGGCCGGGCGCGGTTTCGGGACCAAAGCCGCCCCGGCGCCGGGGCGTAGGTCACACCGGCAGCCGACCGAGCCATCCGGCCACCGCCCCGGTGATCACCGCCAGGGCCTCCTCCTGGGTGGGGCCGGTCCGCTTCGGCACGGCGAAGCCGTGGTCCCCGCCCTCCACCTCCACCAGCTCGTACGAGGCTCCGCGCGCTCCCCGCGCCGGGAACTCCGCCGGCCGCCCGAAGGCGTCGCGGCCCCCCTGGACCACCAGCACCGGCCGCCCGGCGCCCAGCAGCTCCTCGGCCCGGGACTTCTCCGGCCGGCCCGGCGGGTGCAGCGGGAAGGCCAGCGCGAGCACCCCGGCCGCGCCCAGCTCCGCCGCGGTCCGGCAGGCCACCCGGGCCCCGGCGCTGCGGCCGCCCGCGACCACGGGCAGCCCGGGCCCGGCGAAGGCGGGCCACAGGGCGCGCCAGCCCGCGTCCAGCACCTTGGGCGCGGCGGCGACCTTCTTCCCGGCGACCCGCCAGGGCTGTTCGGCCAGCGCCACGGTGATCCCCAGGGCGGGCAGGGCCGCGGCCAGGGCCTGGAGGTCCCGGGCCTCGATCCCGCCGCCGGCTCCGTGCCCCAGGGCGAGCACCAGGCGGGCCGTGCCCGCCGGGGCCGGATGCCAGGTGATGCGGGCCTCGCCCGCCGGGGTGCCGACCGTCTCGGTGCGCTCGGTGCGCGTGCTGCTCATGCCCCGATCATGCCGTCCGGCGGCGCCCGGGGGCCGGTGCCGGGGCCGTCCGGAGCGGCGGGGCCGTCGGAGTGACGCCGGGACCCTCCGCATCCCCCGCGGGGGTCAGGAGCGGGCGTCAGAGGCGCGCGCAGGAGCGGGCGTCAGAAGCAGGCGTCAGGAGCGGGCGTCAGGAGCGGGCGTCAGAAGAGCGTGCCCTCCTCCGGGCCTTCCAGCTCCTCCAGCAGCTCGGGCCCGTTGTTGCGGACGTTGCTCGCGGCCGTGGACACCGGATAGGCGCGCATCAGCCCGCCCGGCGGCGGGGCCAGCAGGGCCTGGAGCTCGTCGGGGTCGGTCCGCGCCGGGTCCAGCCAGGCGTCCCACCGGTCCGGGGTGAGCATCAGCGGCATCCGGGGGTGGATGTCGGCGAGCGAGCGCGGGCCCTCGGCGGGGGCGACGCCGAGCGGACCCGCCTCGGCCTCGGTGGTGATCACCGAGCAGGTCGCCCACCAGGCGAGCGGATGGGCGTCGGGCAGGGTCCGGTCGCGCCTGAACTCGTATATCCCGGCCATGGCGAAGACGGAGCCGTCGCGGGGCAGGACGAAGTAGGGCTGCTTGCGCGACCGCTTCTTCTTGCCCTCGACCTCGAGCTGCCGCTCGTCGTGGGCGGTGACCCACTCGTAGTAGCCGTCCGCCGGGATGATGCAGCGGCGCTGCGCGAAGGGGCGGCGGAAGGACGGCTTCTCGGCGATGGTCTCGGACCGGGCGTTGATCATCCGGGCGGCTCCGTCGGGATTCTGCGCCCAGGACGGGACGAGCCCCCATTTCAGGACCCTCAGCTGGCGAACCGGACGCGGGTTCGGAGCGTCTTTCAGGGGACGGTCGAGGACGACGTGGACCTCTTTCGTCGGAGCCACGTTCCAGTCGGGTGCCAGCACCTCCTCCGGCTCCCACCGCTCCACCCCGAAGACCTCGGCCAGCTCCTCCGGCCCACGACTCGCTGCATACCTACCGCACATACTCTTCCGCCCCTCTGACCTGCGTGAACGCTACGTCACGCGGCCACATCCAGCACCAAACCAGCACGGTGCTGAGTAATCGCTACATCCATCACCCGGATCGCCCGTCCGGTGCTGTCCGGTGTCAGGTGCCCGTACGTGTCAGCCGTCTCGCTGATGTTCCTGTGCCCCAGCCACCTGGACACGTCCAAGAGTGGCAGACCACTGCTGAGCGCCGTAGAGGCGAACCAGTGCCTGAGATCGTGGGGCGACCACGTGTAGTCCAGGAGCCTGACCACCTTCCGGAAGTGCGTGGCGAAGTCCGAGGTGGCCACGTGGTTGCCGGTACGGGTCTGGAACAGCGCTCCGTCCGGCCCTGTGCCGTGTGTGGCGACGTGCTCGGCCACGGCCTCACGGATGTTCGTCGGTAGTGGCACGTCCCGCCAGTCGCCCTCACGCCGGTGCTTGAGAGGCCCCACCAGGAGACCCCGGCCGCCCTTGCCCCTGGTGATCTGACGGCGGACCCTCACACGGTCCTCGTCGAAGTCACCGACCCGCAGGCCCAGCACTTCCCCGGTACGCAATCCGAGCCCAGCCATGAGCCAGATGGAGAGCGCCAGCTCGGGACGGAACTCGTCTGCGATGTCTTGGATTTGCTGTCCGGTGGGAAGTCGCTTGTCGTCCACTGCCTTGCTCGGCAGCTTCGGGAGCTTGGCCCCGGTGAACGGGTTGCGGCCGATGTCGCCGTTGTTCACGGCCGCCTTGCACACGGACCGCAGGGGCGTCATGTAGGCGTCGACAGAGTTTGGGGTGAGCCCCGCCGCCGTCATCTCGCGAGCGAGCGTCTCGATGTCCTCGGGCCGGAGGGTGGAGAGCAGCCGGTGACCGAGGGCGGGGAAGATGTGCAGCCGGAACGCCCGGTCGTAGACCCCTTCCGTCCCCACGGCCAGATGCTGGCGCGCTACCCACTTCTCGGCGTAGACCTTGACCGGCACGGCCCCGCGCTTGGGGTCGAGGTAAGTCCCTTCGCGCTTGTCGTTCTCCATCTTCAGGCCGTGGTCTTCAGCCTGCTTCTTGGTCGGGAACGACTTCTCACGCTGCCGTCCGGCACGCCCTCCGGGCTCCCGGTACCGAACGGTCCACGTGTGCTTACAGCGGGTCTGCGGACACGGATACTCCTTGCTCTTCTGGTCGGTCTTGCACTTCTGGAACGTCGTAGCCATGAGTGGTGCTGATCTTCCGTTGCCGTGCCACGTGGCAGGAGCGCGGCGTTCTAATCGCTGTCTTTGAACTCACTCAGCAAGCGCTGAGCCTTATTGGTGAGAGTGAGTGAATCGGGGGGGATGAGTGCAAGCTCACGTGCACGCTTCACCCGTTCCGACATCGTTCCCTTGCTGATCCCCAGACGCTCGGCGAGAACCTGCTGAGGTGCGGCACTGCCCGTTTGCCTGATCCGGATTAGCTCCGCAACCAAGAGGGCGTAGTCCTCCTCCGTCCGACACCTCTTGGGCACGGGCCAGGGCTCCACCTCGCTCGCCCCAGCGAGGATGCGTCGCGCAGTCTGCTTGACCTCAGAGAGCGGGATCGCCGTCAGCACGGACGACGGGATTCCTTCAGTCGCCGTAGCAATCTCCACGGCCTCGTCAATGTCTGCGATGTCGACCCCGCCGGGAATGAACGTGATCTCCAAGTCGTGCGGGCCCCCGAACGGTTCTCCATCCGGCGGCCACGTCAGCTGAACCCGCCAAGGGCCGTAGTAGCGGGTCCATCGGAGGAAGCTTCCGCCGTAAGGAGTCCAGGCCCAGCCGTCTGGAAGCTGGCCCAGCCCCTCACGCCCTTGACCGCCTTGCTCACCTGTTGTCATACAACGAAACTATGCACCGAACCCGAATGTAGTCAAGTTCGGAAAGTGTGACAACGACCATTCCGAACTCGCCTAGAGTGCAGTTCGGACTGCCGTATGGTGGTGGCATGGCTCCCCGCAGTGACGCTGCGCCGACAGCCGGCTCTACCCACAGTGACCACACCGAGAGGCCCCATGACTCAACTTTTGACCATCGACGATGTGGCTCATGTACTTGCTGTCCCAAAGCACTGGGTCTACGACAACCACAAGTCGCAGGGAATCCCGTTCAAGAAGATTGGTCAGCGCTTGCGATGCCGACCCAATGACCTCAATCGCTGGATTGACCAGCAGGGAGAAGCGTAAACATGATCCATGTCTTCAATCCCGCGAAGGGTAACAAGTGGCTCTACCTGGAGATGATCCGAGAGCAACGAACCGAAGGGGACCTTCCTATCGGCCGGAACGGCATGGAGTACGTCATCGGAATCCTCACGCACCTGAACCGATCCAACGGTAAGACGTTCGTGGCCGATTCCACCATTTCTAAACAGGCTGGCTACAGAGGGAACAGCCACGAATTCAGGGAAGTAAGGAAGGTGATGATGGAATGCGGCTTCCTACACGTTTGGGGTACGAAGAGCCGTGCCTACGAGGTGTCACTCCTCGTACCTGAACGGTTGCACGAGGAATACGACGAGCTCCAGAGGTGCGCCAGGAGGGTGGAGGTTCTCCCCAAACCCTCCCGCATACGGGAACTAACCCATGACCCTCAACCCATGACTCATAACTCAGGTCCCGGGACCCTTGACCCGGGACCCTTGACTCAGATCTCTCTGACTCCCGACCCGGAAGGTCGTGAAAGTAAAGTAGAGGTAGCGCCGGTGAGTCCGGCTACAGATATGACTTCACATGTAGACACCCCTGAAGGGTGTCGTGACTCTGCTGACCTGACCTCTCCTGTCAGCTCTCCATCAGTTCCTGATTCCGAGCCGACAGGCTCGGGTGGCTCTGGAGCACCTGACTGCCCCTGCGGCAGCCAGGACCACGAGGTGGTCTACAAACCACAGCTGCGAGTTGCTGGCGAACTCCACCATAACGTTCTCGTCTGTCCTGAGATTGCCGCGTTCGGCGGCATCGGAGGCAAAGACTTTCATCTTGTCCTGACCTGAACTCACCCATCCTTAGCCCCCGGTTCTCGACAGCCGGGGGCTTTGCTGTAAGCGAACACATTACAGCGACATCCGGTCAGCCATGGCCCATTTGCGGCACTACTTAAACATGGAGGGGGTTTACTCCACCAGGGCGGATGCCCCGACAGGCAGGAACTGTCGGGGCCTCTCCCCATCCAGCAGCCCACCGATGTGGGTTGCTCTTCTATTTACCGCACTGATTCTGGCCAGAACGGGAGCCTATGAACGACGTGAAGTGTTGCAGCCGGTGCGAGCGTAAGAAGCCGATAGGCGAGTTCAACAAGAGTGCGGTCCACAAGAGTGGACGCCAGGCCTGGTGTCGCTCCTGCTTCAGCGACTACAACCGAACCTGGAGTAGCGAACACCGCCGGGTTCGAATCAAGAAGGAGTGTGCAGCGTGAAGGAATCTGGTTGCCTTCCTCAATGCAAGACCATCGAGACCTATGAGTCTGATCCCGAGCTGACCATCATGTGGGCAGCATTCCCGTCCAACAATCCAAACGGGGATCGACTTCACGTGAAGGGTTGCCCGAACAAGCGGTTCCTGCCCCGGAACCTATTCGCTGAGGACCTGCTCGCCGGCCTCGCTTATCGGGGTGTCCGCTGTGACGACTGAGACGCTCATTCCCGCTCACGGATATCGAGCTGTGTTCTACAAGCCGCCTGTTTGGCGACGCACACCCAGCGGTGAATACCACGTTCCCATGGGGTCGAAGTTGCTCTACACCTCACCGGTGCTCAACTTCGCCATCCTCCCTGCGGCACCTGGAGTCGCGAACGGAGGCCAGCGCGGGTACTCCCTCGTGTTGACCCGGGACGGCTCTGTGCAGGCATACAGCACCCCCGTGGGGGACTTCCTGGGGCTGGTTGAGCCGGGCCGCGATCCGGCCAAGTCTCCCTTCGCCTCCATCGCTCACCAGCGAGGCCTGGACGAAGCAAAGAAGCTCCACGACGAGGAGCGAATCAAGGAAATGACTAAGGCCGCCCTGGATGCGGCCAGCAAGGAGAACCACTGATGCAGAGCAACATGATCGACCACGCCCAGGGCCGCGCTGTCTACGCGGCGGGCCTCGACGCTCAGGAGCAGATCCGCGCTCTCGAAGCCAAGCTGCGCCGCCAGTCTGAGCCAACGCACCGAGAGGCCTTCAAGGTCCCGCCGACCGCTTCGGCGTACGACCCTCACTCGACCGACGACGGCGGGGTGAAGACTGCGGGCAAGAACCTGGACAAGGCTCGGGCCTACCTCTCCGACCTTCTGACTGAACACGCCGCGCGCCAGGCGGAGTTCGCCACAGCAGTCGAAGGCCGGCACCGCAGCCTGACCAAGCATCAGGAAGCCGTGTCTGCTGCTGTCCAGGCTGGCAAGCCCCTGCCCCCGGCCCCGGCCCCAGCCATGAATGACACCGCTCTGATCACCGCCCACAGCTCCCTGGACCGCCTCGAAGCAGGTATCCCGGTAGCTGCTGAGAACGTGGCTGCACGGGCCGCTGAGCTGGCTTCTGAGCGGGAACGATGCTGGGCCACCCCCGCCTACCGGAAGTGGGCGGACAAGGAACTCCAGCGGCTCACGGACGAAGTTGCGACCGCTGTCCAGACCATCCGGGGTTCCCTTGCTGCACGGAAGAGCATCATCAGCCACCTGCCGGACGCATGCGCAGACCTTGACGGAGTCGAGTTCAAGCGGCTGGGCAACCGCCTGGGAACCGGTGGGCTGAACCCCGGAGGAAACAACGGGGTCAGCGCCGCTGAGGCTCTGGAGAAGATTTCCGAGATGGCCACTCCCGGCAAGGGAGTCCGGTATTGGATGGCCTCTCAGCTCTCCCCTGCCGAGCGGGAAAACTACGAGCAGCGCAAGGCTGCCAAGCAGATTAAGGGGGCTTGACATGAACGTACGACGAGTCAATGGCCAGTACTTCGTCACCGAAGACGAGCCGGACACCGCGGCCCCCTCAGTCGGTTTTGAAGGATGCTCTGATCCCAGTCCCGAGAATGTCGAAAAGGCTCGACATCAGATGCAGATACTCGCGGATTATCTGGCTTGGGCGGACTACCGATGAAGATTCGCAGAGGTTGGGATGGACGGAAGTACATCGTAGAGGAGGAGCCTCCGACACATTCCCGCCCACTTGGACGAGGTGGGCTAGATCCCACGAATAGACCGCACACCTCAGACGAAATACGGGAGAACGAATGGTTTGCACTTCATTGGCTGCGACACCTACGCAATGAGGGATAGAGGCGGATCTAGAAGGGTCGGGCGTGATGATGCGCCCGACCCTTCCTTGCTTCACCACCACTAACTCGCAGGCATCGCCGGATGGAGCTTGATGATTAGTTGTGCAAGTTTGAGCGAACAAATCAAATGATTTTCGATTCGAAAGTCACAGCTGCTTGACGAACGAGCCTCCTGTTTACTCACACGTAAGCGATTGGGGTCATCGAGCACGCTTCCACAGAAGTGGATGCATACGCGCCGATTGATTGGATCAAATCAATTCGATCGAAGGAAACAGTTTCAAACTTTTCAGTTCGAAGTTTTGACTGAAGAAGCGAAATGCATTCGAGAAAGAATTGATCTGGTGTGAAAATTTTCGTTGCAGATCGACGCATGAGGGTGGGGGGCGCCCTGACTTCGCTCGCTTTTTGCCCGAGACGTCATAGCGTTTCTGATCCGCTGCACGCCCCAGATGCCCTTCGGGCGGGCCAGAACCCTTGCCACTACTGGTCAGGACCAGGTTTTGGCTCTCACTCAGGGCGGACGCAACCCTTGCAATTGCCGGGCTCCAACAGAGCCCCTATCACTCGAAAGGACCTCATGACCACAAAGAGCACGCCGGCCCGGCGAATCGAGGCCGAGCTACTGGCCAAATATGAGGCGGATGGAATTCGCCTGTCTGGATTTGAGAAGCGTTACGTGGAGTCCGCTTCGCAGCATATTGCGCGAGCTGAATCCATGGACGAATTGGTGAAGCGAGAGGGCCGGATGATTCCTGGCGGGAATCGGAACGGCGTCTACGTCCTCCATCCTGCAATTGCGGAGGCTCGCCAGTCGCGCGCCCTCTCGGACAAGATGCTGGGGATGGTGCAGAAGCCGACCAGTGCGGCGCCATCTCGTCGCCGGAATTCGACGCCGAGGAGTATCTAGATGGCCGAATGGATCGACGATCCTACCGAAAATGCCGAGCATCTTCGAATAGCCCGACTCATGTGGACCTACATGGACGGGATAGTGAGCCCGGATGGAATGCTACGGACCGAGTATGCGGAGATTCTGAAGGAGGCCGGAGATATTGAGTAGCCACGGATGGGGCAGCTCTACCCGCAAGGAGCATCTCCCTTCGCACTGGCCTGCGGTCCGTGCCGCAACCTGGCGTCGTGACAGTGGGCTGTGCGTCCACGTACGCCATGACACGGGAGACCTCTGTCTTGCCCCTGGCGCGGTGGTGGACCACATCGTGCCGGTGTCACACGGCGGGCGATCCATCGCCACCAACTGTCAGGTGCTCTGCAAGCACCCTCACGATCGAAAGACCGCCCGGGAGTCGGCGGCCGGTAAGCGGCAGACTCGGGAAGCTCGTTCCCTGCCGTCCCGTCGAGGTAGTCGAGTGCTGGGCTCACTGGACTGAAGACGGGCCCAACGGCCCTGCCGGCCGCAGGACCAAAGGCCTACCGCGGAGCTACTTGTCGAGCGGGCAGGGCAGGCCGGGTTCGGCTCGGTTCGGGGAGCAGGTCACCAGCGCTGCGGAGTGAAACACCTTCCCGCTGAGGTAGTGGCCGAGGGACACGTCCCCACCCCACGTCAGCCGCTCGACAGCGGACTTCACCAGCAGCAGGAGCCTCGTTGCCTCGGCGTCCTGGTGGGAGGCGAACCGTGGTGCAAACTCTGCGAGTTGGAGGCCCAGCCATTCGCCGGCCTCCTTCGGCTCCTCCCATGTCCCACGGATCGTCGAGGGGGGCTTCATCAGCCAGTGGGCCGTCTGGATCGGCGGCATGCCGCTCACGGGGAACTCGGCAACAGCCTGCCTGTACCGGTCGATGACCTCTTGCGGGCTGCCAGCAGTCGGAGGCTCCCCCGCAGGACGCCGGACGCCCTCCTTGTCGAACTCCGACTTCTCCCCAAGCCATGCGAAACCGTGGTGGTGCACTGCTGCTCCAACTCTGGGCCTTGCCCATCGTGCGTTCCTGGGAATGACGACGGCCCCACCCGTCGGCGTGAGGGCAGGGCCGTCAGTTCAGGTGGTGCTGTGGATCAGGCGGAGAGGTCGAACCGCGCGGGGTTGATACCCGCCGCGTCCAGCTCCGCCGTCGTGAAGCGCAGCGGCTGTACGTCCGGCCGCTTGCTGTCACCCACGGCCCAAGCGTCCGGGCCGATCTTGGCGAGGGTCACGCACGCCTCGCCGTCCGGGTGGGTGTTGCCTCCGCACGCCTTCGAGAAGGCGGCCATGTCGATGTTGAGCGCGTACAGGTCGGTCATCGTTGCCCTTTCTGATCTACTGACGGCCCCGTAAGGCCGTCCCCCGCCCCTCAGTGAGCGGAAGTCTTCGTACCCCGCAGGGCTTCGGCTATCTGCTCCACCACGTCAGCCGGGAGCATCCCCAGGTGGACGTACGGAAGGCCGTTGAAGGTCACCGTGGGGCGCATCCCGGTCCACACGGCCTCAGAGATACCCAGAGACCCGAGGGACGCGCGGAGAGATTCGAGTGCGTCAGTGGCCCGCGTGTGGCCGTCCCGCCACGTCTGCATGTCCATCACGCGGCCACGCTCTCAGCACTGGGGCACACGTTGTGCCGGTAGACCACGGAGGGCGCACCCGAGGTGCGGTCAACGCTGCGCCTCAGGACGGGCTCCAGCGATTTCACCTTGCGCTTGCAGGTCGAGCACTGCTGTCCGGGTGCGTAAGTCAGGTACTCCCAAACGTCCCGGTCGAATGCCGGTGCCTCTACCTTCTTCGCCCTTGCCATGCCGCACCCCTTCGCTGCCGTCCCCGTGCATCGGCAACCAATGGTGTACGAGCGAAAGGCTTCGTTCTAGGTGGTTTCCTGTTCGCGCAAAAACCCGTCGCGGATCGACTCAACGAAGGCGCGCATATCATCACCAGAAACCGCCACGCTGGCGAACCCGCCGAATTTGGCGATGTACGGGGCAACGTCCCTGGGATCGGTTACCACGATCTCGGCATGAACCATTTCGACAGCCACTGTTCGATCATCCTTGATGGAGAACGAGTGTCCAGGAAAGTCGACCTGCGGGGCACCCAACGGAACAACCCGGATGTCAACGTTGGGGAGCCGGGAGACAGACACGATTCGGTCGAGTTGGCCAACCATTACGAGCGGAGGGACGATACGCCAGCGAAGCACGGATTCCGTGATCACGAATCGGAATGTCTTGCCCTCAGCGTGGAGGACCGTTTGGCGGGCTAGCCTCGCGCTGATGGTGCGCTCCAGCTGTACGTCTGTGACGTTCTTTCGGAGGAACACGGCCCGAATGTATTCCGGGGTTTGGAGAAGCCCTGGAACGAGGGAGGGCTGAAAGAGGCGCAGAAGGTTCGTTTGGGCCTCCACGGCTTGCACCTGCTGCTGCTTCCGGCTGTAGCCCAAGCGCCGGACGAGGCGCCATGCGGTCACCTCTGTGGCTTCCGCCCTCGCGATTGCCATGTACTCGGCCTTGACTTCCTCAGACACGCCTATGGCGGTGAGAATGCAGTCAACGTCGGTGACGCTGGGCGACGTGTTGCCGTTTTCAATCTTGGAGAGCTTGGAACGGGACATAGCAGCATTGCGGGCTACCGCTTTGGCCTCCATTCCGGAGGACTCCCGCAGTGCCCGCAACGCTGACCCGAGACTAGATCTGTTCACTCGCCGTACTGTGCCCACCAGTCGGGAAACGGCACGGCCGCAGCCAGAGCCAAATCCCGGTATGTCAGGAACTCAAACAACTGACCTTCCCCGGTGAATTCAGTTCCCAGGTACTTGCCCTCGTTGTCGTAGCTCATGGCGCCGACAGTGTGGTTGTCGAACATCCAGAAGTCGGGCGCATTCGGGATAGGATTTTCCTGCTCGGTGATGTCGAGGATGAAGAACTCTTCCCCGGCCGCCATGTTACGGATATACCCCCATCCGAGTTCGAAGCGGAGATAATCTGTAAGGGGCCGGGTGACGATGTGGACGCGGTACATGCGCTTACCGGCCTGAGTCGCGTTGCCCACTGTGGTGACCCAGTCGGCCGTCTTGAAGTCCTCAGGCTGAGGCTTTCCAGCGAGGAAGTCTTGATAGGCACCGACGCCACCGGACTGGCTGTAGTCGTCCAGCGTTTCGAGGCGGAACGCTTCCTGCTCGAAGTCCTTGAGCCAGTCCCCCAGGGACTTAGATGAGGTTGTCACGGATGGCCTTCCGGATGAGTTCGATCGGGATCTCGACCATGGTTTCGTGCGCGGGGATGGTTCGCCCGTGGTCGGTGATCTCCTCCCCCTGGAACGCGAGGGTGCCCCGGTCGGTGACGTAGATGGTGGGGCACTCGCCCTCGTCGCAGTCTCCGACCAGCCGTGTCAGTTCGGTAGCCACTGTTCCCCCTCGTCGCCGCTGGTGTCCGGTCCGATGCTGTCGGGAGGGTGAGGGTGGGGCAAGGGGTTCTGGTTTCCACTACTGGAAACCGTTGCGGTCGGCCGGATCGCGTCGGCCAGCAGTGTAGGAATTCCCACGCTGCTCCGGGGGCAGGAACCCGGGCCACTGCCCCGAGCGTCCTAGTCAGCACAGCACCAGCTCAGTGGTCCCAAGCGGTCCGAAACAGTCCCCACGGGACCCAGCACGGAACCAGCACGGGCATGAGAAAGGCCCCGGATCACTCCGGGGCCCTATCCCTTTGACCTGCTGTTTTGCCCTCACAGGCGAGTCATGTTAGGTCGGCGTTCTCAATACCTACCGCACATGGCTGCCACACTGCCATGTCACCCGAACGCCACGACAAGGAGTCCGCCACCTCATGAACACCAGCACCACGGCCGGCCTGTGGGACCGGCTCACCGGCATACAGGCCGCGCCCGACCAGTGGCTGGTGATCCTGACGGGGCTGGCGGCGCTCATCGCGGTGGGGCCCCGGCCGGTGTGGCGGCTGTCGCGCAACGCGATCACCATCGCGCACGAGGGCGGTCACGGACTGCTGGCGCTGCTGACGGGCCGCAGCCTGGACGGGATCCGGCTGCACTCGGACACCAGCGGGGTCACCGTCAGCCGCGGCAAGCCCACCGGCATCGGGATGGTCCTCACGGCGGCCGCCGGGTACACGGCGCCCTCCCTGCTCGGCCTGGGCGGCGCGGCCCTGCTCTCGGCGCACCGGATCACCCTGCTGCTGTGGGCGGCGACCGCCCTGCTGCTGGCGGTGCTGGTGATGATCCGCAACGCGTACGGGCTGCTGACGGTGCTGGTCACGGGCGCCACCTTCG
Organism: Streptomyces sp. NPDC051563; assembly: GCF_044454225.1. Taxonomy (NCBI): domain Bacteria; kingdom Bacillati; phylum Actinomycetota; class Actinomycetes; order Kitasatosporales; family Streptomycetaceae; genus Streptomyces; species Streptomyces sp. NPDC051563. Next base: position 73,715 of record NZ_JBITDL010000003.1, on the reverse strand, counting down.
TCCTGGTCTCCTGGCTGGCCCCCGCGGACGTGCAGGCGGTCTTCGCGTACGCCGTGGTGTGGTTCCTGCTCCTCGGCGGCGTCCGGCCGGTCTTCGAACTCGGGGCGAAGCGCCGGGGCGGCGGGGCCCCCGACTCCGACGCCGACCAGCTCGGACGGCTCACCCACGTGCACCCGGTGGTGTGGCTGCTGCTCTTCCACGTGGTGGCGCTGTGCTCGCTCATCGGCGGCGGCCGCTGGCTGCTGGCGCTCTGACCGGCTGCCGGCCGGCTACCCGCCGGCGGGTGTCCGCCCGCCGAGACTCCCCCGGTGATCAAGATCTGCGGCCATGGGAAGCCACTAAAGTGGTGGCCATGACCGAGACCCCCGCGCTCCCCGCCCTCTGGCCCGCCCCGCTCGCCGACACCGCCGTCCAGGCCACCGTCACCGTGCCCGGGTCCAAATCGGTCACCAACCGCGCCCTCGTGCTCGCCGCGCTCGCCTCCGAGCCGGGCTGGGTGCGCCGCCCGCTGCGTTCGCGCGACTCCCAGCTGATGTCCGACGCGCTGCGCGCGCTGGGCGTCGGCATCGAGGAGACGGTCTCCTCCAGCTCCGCCGGCCAGGGCGACAACGGCGAGGCCTGGCGGGTCATCCCGGCCTCCCTGCACGGTCCGGCCACGGTCGACGTCGGCAACGCGGGCACGGTCATGCGCTTCCTGCCGCCCGTCGCCACCCTCGCCTCCGGCGACATCCGCTTCGACGGGGACCCGCGCTCCTACGAGCGCCCCCTGGGCCAGGTCATCACGGCGCTGCGCACGCTCGGCGCCCGCATCGACGACGACGGCCGCGGGGCGCTGCCGCTGACCGTCCAGGGCGGCGGGGCCCTGGAGGGCGGGACCGTCGAGATCGACGCCACGAACTCCTCGCAGTTCGTCTCCGCGCTGCTGCTCTCCGCCCCGCGCTTCAACCAGGGCGTCGAGGTCCGGCACGTGGGCACCAACCTGCCGTCCATGCCGCACATCCGGATGACGGTGGAGATGCTGCGCGCGGCGGGCGCGCAGGTCGACACCCCCGAGTCCGGCGGCGAGAAGAACGTCTGGCGGGTCGCCCCCGGCGCCCTGCTCGGCCGCGACCTGGTCGTGGAGCCGGACCTGTCCAACGCGCAGCCCTTCCTGGCGGCGGCCCTGATCACCGGCGGCACGGTCACCATCCCGGACTGGCCGCGCCGCACCACGCAGCCCGGTGACGCGCTGCGCCGGATCTTCACGGAGATGGGCGGCTCCTGCGAGCTGACGGACGCGGGCCTGGTCTTCACCGGCACCGGCAAGATCCACGGGATCGACGTGGACCTGGGCGAGGTCGGGGAGCTCACCCCGGGCATCGCGGCGGTCGCGGCGCTGGCCGACTCGGAGTCGGTGCTGCGCGGGGTGCAGCACCTGCGGCTGCACGAGACGGACCGGCTGGCGGCGCTCACCAGGGAGATCAACGGGCTGGGCGGCGATGTCACGGAGACCGCGGACGGTCTGCGGATCCGGCCGCGCGCACTGCACGGCGGCACGTTCCACACGTACGACGACCACCGGATGGCCACGGCCGGCGCCGTGATCGGCCTGGCGGTGGAGGGCGTGCTCATCGAGAACGTGGGGACGACCGCGAAGACCCTGCCGGACTTCCCGCAGATGTGGGCGGACATGCTCGCCCGGGCCGAAGCGGCTCCGGCAGGCGTGGGAGCGTAGGGCCGGTCATGCGCAGGTACGGGAAGCACACCGACGAGGACGACATCCGCCAGCGGCCCAACCCCAAGGGCAACCGGCCGCGTACGACCATCCGCCCCAAGCACGAGGACGCGGCCGAGGGCTTCGTCCTCACCGTGGACCGCGGCCGGCTCACCTGCCTGGTCGACGGCCGCCCGGTGCACGCGATGAAGGCCCGCGAGCTGGGCCGCAAGGCGGCGGTGGTCGGGGACCGGGTCTGGATCGTCGGTGACCTGTCCGGCAAGAAGGACACCCTCGCCCGCATCGTGCGGATCGAGGCGCGCAAGTCGGTCCTGCGGCGCACGGCCGACGACGACGACCCGTACGAGCGCGTGGTCGTCGCCAATGCCGACCAGCTGGCCATCGTGACGGCGCTGGCCGATCCGGAGCCGCGCCCCCGGATGATCGACCGCTGTCTGGTGGCCGCGTACGACGCCGGGCTGGAACCGCTGCTCGTGCTCACGAAGTCCGACCTGACCTCCGCGGACAAGATCCTGGAGATCTACTCGACCTTCGGCCTGAACTACGTGGTGACCAACCGCGAGGAGCTGGCGGCGGGCGACGCGGCCGACCGGGTGCGCGAGCACCTGAACGGCCGGATCACCGCCTTCGTCGGCCACTCGGGCGTCGGCAAGACCACGCTGGTGAACTCGCTGGTCGCCGAGGGCCGCCAGCGCGCGACGGGCGTGGTCAACGCGGTGACCGGCCGGGGCCGGCACACCACCACCTCGGCGCTCGCGCTGCCGCTGCCGGGCGGGGACGGCTGGGTCATCGACACCCCGGGCGTACGGTCCTTCGGCCTGCACCACGTGGACCCGTCCCGGGTCATCCTGGCCTTCCCGGAGCTGGTTCCGGGCACGGAGGGGTGCCCGCGCGCCTGCAGCCACGACGAGCCGGACTGCGCGCTCGACAAGTGGGTGGAGGACGGCCACGCGGATCCGGCGCGGCTGTACTCGCTGCGCCGTCTGCTGCAGACGCGGGAGCGCCGCGAGGGCGACTGACCGGGCGGGGCGGCCGGGCCGCCGGGGCCGCCGGGGCCGCCGGGGCCGGGCAACCGATCGAAGGGTGAAGGACCGGCGGGGTTTGCCGTTACCGATGTCTGGTAAATGCATAATCGCACCAAGTGACGCCCGGGCCCGTCCCGTGAGCGCGTCACATGACGCGGGGAGGCATACGCCATGGCGTGGCTGCTGGTCGTGGTCGCCGGGATCCTGGAAACGGGGTTCGCGGTCTGCCTCAAGCTGTCGCACGGCTTCACCCGGCTGTGGCCGACCATCGCCTTCGCGTGCTTCGCGCTCGGCAGCTTCGGTCTGCTGACGCTGGCCCTGAAGAAGCTGGACGTGGGACCGGCGTACGCGGTGTGGACCGGCATCGGGGCGGCCGGTACCGCGATCTACGGGATGGTCTTCCTCGGGGACCTGGTCTCCACCCTCAAACTCGTCTCGATCTCGCTGGTGATCCTCGGCGTCATCGGGCTCCAGCTCTCGGGCTCGTCCCACTGAGCAGCCGGAGCAGCCCGGCATGCCCCGGCTCCGGCGGCTCGGCCGGGGCGACCAGGTAGGACAGCGCGAGCCGCACGGCGAGCTCGCACCACTGCGCCCCCTCCTGCGCCCCGAACGCGGACCGGGCCCGCTCCCGGACCCCGCGGATCAGCTCGGCTGGTCCCAGTGCGGGCAGTCCCGGCCGGACCCCGCGGCCGGCCGGGACGGGTAAGTTCCCGTTCCAGCACCCCGTCAGCAGGGCCCGTACGAGGGGACGCTCCAGGCCCGCGCGCACGGTCCACTCCACGACCGCCGCGAGCCGTTCGGCGGGAGCGCCCGGGGCGGCCAGGACCCGGTCCACCCCGTCGAGGTACCAGGCCGCGTCGCGGCGGACCAGTGCGTGGCCCAGTCCCGTCTTGCCGGCGAACTCGTTGTAGAGGGTCTGCCTAGAGACCCCGGCGGCCGCGGCCACGTCGGTCATCCGCACGGCCGGCCACGGGCGCGCCGCGAGCGCCCCTCCCGCCGCTTCGAGCAAGGACTCCCGGGCCGTGGCCACCGTCGCCTCCCCTGTGACGCCTCCGGTCGACGTTTCCGTCAGAGTTGACGGACCGACAGATCCTGTCAAGGGTGCCCGTGCCGCACCGTGGACGCCTTCCCCGGCGGACCGGCCGCCTGGGTAGGGTTCTGGCATGCCCGAGTATGACGATGACCTGCGCCTTGCCCTCGAACTCGCCGATGCGGCGGACGCCGCCACGATGGAGCGGTTCCGCGCCCTCGACCTCAAGGTCGAGACCAAGCCCGACATGACCCCGGTGAGCGAGGCCGACACCGCCACCGAGGAGATCATCCGGGCCGGGATCTCCGCCGCACGGCCGGCCGACGCGATCCTGGGCGAGGAGTACGGCCTCAAGGGCGACGGCCCGCGCCGCTGGGTCGTGGACCCGATCGACGGGACGAAGAACTACGTGCGCGGCGTGCCGGTGTGGGCGACGCTGATCTCGCTCATGGAGGAACAGGCCGACGGGGTCTTCCGTCCCGTCGTCGGCGTGGTGTCGGCCCCGGCCCTGGGCCGCCGCTGGTGGGCCGCCCGCGGCCAGGGCGCCTACACGGGGGGCGCGCTCGGCGAGACCACGCCGCTCGGCGTCTCCAAGGTCGCCACCCTGGGCGACGCCTCCTTCGCCTACTCCTCGCTGAGCGGCTGGGAGGAGCAGGGGCGGCTGCCCGGCTTCCTGGACCTGACCCGCGCCTGCTGGCGCACCCGGGGCTACGGGGACTTCTGGCCGTACATGATGGTGGCCGAGGGCTCGCTCGACCTGTGCGCCGAGCCGGAGCTGAACCTGTGGGACATGGCGGCCCTGGCGGTCGTGGTGGAGGAGGCCGGCGGCCGCTTCACCGCCCTGGACGGGGTGGACGGGGTGCACGGCGGCAACGCGGCGGCCTCGAACGGGCTGCTGCACGCGGAGATGCTGGACCTGCTGCGCCCGCGCGGCTGAGGCTCGCGGGACGGGCGCGCGCCGCCGTGGCGGTGGCCTGCGCCCGTACGTGCCGAATGTGCCCCTTACGCGCCTCCTTGCTGACACTCCGTGTGCGTGGGAATCTGAGACTCCTCCGCTTGTGCGCTTGTGAAGGGCTTCTCTAAGTGCGGCCCCTCGCGCGCACCCCACCCAAGCGGAGGGACTCACCAGGAGGTGGCTCTCTTCATGCTCGTCCGCGACGCCATGAGCACCGTGATCCTCACCCTCGGCCCCACTCACACCCTGCGACAGGCGGCCTGCCTGATGTCCGGCCGGCGCGTCGGCGCCGCCGTCGTCCTCGACCCCGAACACAGCGGCATCGGCATCCTGACCGAGCGCGACATCCTCAACTCGCTCGGCGCGGGCCACGATCCCGACCGGGAGTCCGTGGGCGCGCACACCACCAACAACGTGGTCTTCTGCACCCCGGAGGCCACCGTGCAGGAAGCCGCCGAGGCGATGGCCCACGGCGGCTTCCGTCATCTGATCGTCCTGGAGCACGGCGGCCCGGTGGGCATCGTGTCCGTGCGCGATGTCATCCGCTGCTGGGCCCCGGCGCGGCGCACCACCGTGCCCGCCTCCGTGCCCGCGTAGGAACGGCCGACGGGCCGGCGCCCCCGCAAGGGGAGCACCGGCCCGTCGGCCTGCTACGGCAAGGCGTCGATCAGGCGCGGAGGGCCTGGACCGCGGCCTCGAGACGCTTGCCGAAGTCACCGTCCGCCTGGCGGAAGTTGTTGATCGCACGCTCGACGATGTCGTCGCGGGAGACCTTGGCGATGAAGCCCGAGAGGTTCTCGATCAGACGGGCCTTCTCGTCCTCCGAGTACAGGCGGTAGAGGTTGCCCGCCTGGACGAAGTCGTTGTCCTCGCTGTGGACGGGCGCGGCGTGGTTGCCCGTGCCGCCCGTCAGCGCGACCGGCTGCCACAGCGGGCGGTCCGTCTGGTGCGGGCCGCCGAAGCTGTTCGGCTCGTAGTTCTTCGCGCCCTTGTGGCGGCCGTCGTACAGGTAGCCGTCGCGGGAGTTGGTGCGCGCCTCGGTGGCGTGCGGACGGTTCACCGGCAGGTGGTCGGCGTTGATGCCGACGCGGTAGCGGTGGGCGTCGCCGTAGCCGAAGAGACGGCCCTGGAGCATCTTGTCCGGGGACGGACCGATGCCGGGGACGAAGTGCGCCGGGGAGAAGATCGACTGCTCGACCTCGGCGAAGACGTTCTCCGGGTTGCGGTTGAGCTCCAGCTTGCCGATCTCGATCAGCGGGTAGTCCGCGTGCGGCCACACCTTGGTGAGGTCGAACGGGTTGAAGCGGTAGTCGGCCGCCTCGGCCGCCGGCATGATCTGGACCTGCACGGTCCAGGACGGGAAGTCGCCGCGCTCGATGGACTCGCGCAGGTCGCGCTGGTGCGAGTCGGGGTCCTCACCGGCGAGCTGGTTGGCCTCGGCCTGGGTGAGGTTCTTGATGCCCTGGTCGGTCTTGAAGTGGTACTTGACCCAGAAGACCTCGCCGGCCTCGTTGTTCCACTGGAACGTGTGCGAGCCGAAGCCGTTCATGTGGCGGTAGGACGCCGGGATGCCGCGGTCACCGAACAGCCAGGTCACCTGGTGGGTGGACTCGGGCGACAGACCCCAGAAGTCCCAGACGTTGTCCGCCTCCTGCGAGCCCGTGTACGGGTCGCGCTTCTGGGTGTGGATGAAGTCGGGGAACTTGATGGCGTCCTTGATGAAGAACACCGGGGTGTTGTTGCCGACGAGGTCGTAGTTGCCCTCTTCGGTGTAGAACTTCAGCGCCCAGCCGCGGGGGTCGCGCACGGCGTCGGCCGAGCCGAGGTTGCCGGCGACGGTGGAGAAGCGCAGGAAGGTCTCGGTCTCCTTGCCGACCTCGGACAGGAACTTCGCCCGGGTCCACTGCGAGACGTCGCGGGTCAGCGTGAACGTGCCGTAGGCACCGGCGCCACGGGCGTGCACCACGCGCTCCGGGATGCGCTCGCGGTTGAAGTGCGCGAGCTTCTCCAGCAGCAGCTGGTCCTGGACCAGAACGGGGCCGCCGATGCCGGCGGTCTCGCTGTTCTGGTTGTCAGCAACCGGAGCTCCGGCCTCCGTGGTGAGCGGTCCCTGCGTCGTCACTATGCGCCTCCTGCGTAAATTTGCTGCAAACCTGTCCTGCGCCCTAACGTAACCGATCCTACGATGGACTTTGTCTAAGTCAAGTAAGCATCCAAGTCGACACAGATTCGGGAGTTACACCGAATCCCCTCGCTGTTACGCTGGCAGACATGAGTGACCTGCTGGAACGACTTCGCGGACGCGGATGGCGCATGACCGCACAGCGGCGCGTCGTGGCCGAGGTGCTCGACGGTGACCACGTTCACCTGACGGCCGACGAGGTGCACGCGCGCGCCGTGGACAGGCTGCCGGAGATCTCCCGCGCGACCGTCTACAACACACTGGGCGAGCTCGTCACCCTGGGCGAGGTCCTGGAGGTGTCCACGGACCGGCGCGCCAAGCGGTACGACCCGAACGCCCACCGCCCCCACCAGCACCTGGTGTGCGCCCAGTGCGGCGCGATCCGCGACGTACACCCGGCGGGCAACCCGCTGGCCGACCTGCCCGACACCGAACGCTTCGGCTTCACGGTGTCCACGGTCGAGGTCACGTACCGCGGCGTGTGCCCGAACTGCGCCGGGGCCTGAGGAGCACAAGCACGTACGGGAAAGGCCGGGAGCTCGATGAGCTCCCGGCCTTCTCGCTCCGCGTTCCCGTTCGCCTTCAGGAACGGCCGAAGGCCCGGATCCAGGGGATCCGGGCCTTCGGTTCTTCAGTAGCGGGGACAGGATTTGAACCTGCGACCTCTGGGTTATGAGCCCAGCGAGCTACCGAGCTGCTCCACCCCGCGTCGGTAAACCTGACTCTACGCGAGCACGGCAAGCAGATGCAAATCGGTTAACGGGACCCCTCCGCACCGCCTGCGCGCCCCTCCGCCACGGGGGCGCGACGGGGGTGCGGAGGGGGGCGGCTCAGGCCGAGAGCTCCTCGGCCAGGGCGTCGCGGAGGCGGGCCGCCCGCTCCGAGACCTCCGCCGGGCCCAGTTCCATGGCGCGCACGCACCACTTCTGGCCTTCCGTCAGGTCTCCCTGACGCGCCGCGAGCAAGCCCAGCCGCAGCGCCGCCCGCCCGTGTCCGGCCACCGCCGCCCGGGTCCACCACAGCGCCGCCTCGGGCTCGTTGCCCTCGCGCGCCAGCAACAGCCCCAGGTTGAAGGCGCCGTTGCGGGAGCCGGCCTCCGCCGCCTCCCGGTACCACCGTGCGGCCGCCCCCAGCTCGCCCCGCGCGGCGGCCAGCATGCCGACCCGGACCTGGGCGCGCCGGTGCCCCAGCTCGGCGGCCCGCTCGTACCACTCCTCGCTCTCGGTGCGCGCGGCTCCGCCCACCGGCTCGCCCAGCGCCACCGGCTCCGGCGGCGGGGCCAGCGACTCCAGCAGCGCGGCCAGCCGGAAGGCGGCCTCCGCGCTGCCGCCGCCGGCGGCGCAGCGCAGGTGCCGTTCCGCCGCCCGCTCCTCGCCGTCGCGGACCAGCGCGATGCCGACCTGGAGCGCCGCGTCGGTGTGTCCCGCCGAGGCCGCCCGCTCGTACCACTTCAGGGCGGTGCGGTCCTCGTCCCGGCTGGCGAACAGGATGCCGAGGTTGAAGGCGGCGTCCACGCTGCCCGCCTCCGCCGCCTTCGAGAACCACGGCTCCGCGCCCTCCGCGTCCCCGCCCTGGAGCAGCAGGATGGCCAGCGCGTTCGCCGCCTCGCGGTGTCCGGCGTAGGCGGCGCGCCGGTACCACTGCTCGGCCGGTCCGGTCCGCTCCTGGGCGGCGCAGAGCAGCGCGAGGTTGTACGCCCCGTTCTGGTCGCCCGCGTCCATCGCGGCCCGGTACCACTTCTCCGCCGTCTGGGTCTCGCCGCGCGCGGCGTGCAGGGCGCCCAGCGCGTTCGCGGCGTTGCCGTCGCCGTCCTGGGCGGCCCGCAGCCACCAGGTGGCCGCGTTCTCCTCGTCGCCGGCGTCGCGCAGCAGGAAGCCGAGGGCGCAGGCCGCCCGCGCCTCGCCCTGCTTGGCGGAGGTGAGGTACCAGCGCCCGGCCTCCTTCAGTTCCCCGCGCGCCTCCAGGAGCGCGCCCAGGTGCAGCCCGGCGCGCCGGTGACCGCGCGCGGCGGCCTGCCGGTACCACTGCTCGGCCTCGGCCGGGTCGCCCTTGCGCAGGTGCCGGGCGAGCCGGTAGGCGGCCTCGCGGTGTCCCTGTTCCGCGGCGGCGCGGAACCACCGCTCGACTCCCTTGTCACCTCGGTGCTCCAGCAGGTCGGCGAGGCCGTAGGCCCCCAGGGCGTGGCCTGATTCCGCCGCCTGGCGCATCCAGTACTCGGCGGCGGGCTCGTCGCCGCGCTCGCGGTAGTGGCGGCCCAGGGCGTGCGCGGCGGGAGCGGATCCGGCCACGGCGGCCACGCGCCACCAGCCGGCCGCCTCTTCGGGGTAGCCGCGCTGGTGCAGCAGGACGCCCAGGTTGTTGGCGGCCGCGCGGTCGCCCTCCCCGGTGGCCCCGCGGAGGTAGGGTTCGGCTCCGGCGAGGTCGCCGCGGCGCAGCAGGAGGGCACCCAGTACGCTCATCGCGCCCGGGTCCCCCTTGTCGGCGGCGACCCGGTGCCGTGCCTCCAGCGCGGCGTCGCTGGCCGCGTCGGTCAGCGCGAAGACCGCGTCGTCGAACAGCGCGTCGACCGACACGTCTGACACGCCCGATACGTCCGGCGTGGTCGGCGCCGTGGCCGTGGTCCGTACTGCCCGCGTGGTCATCGCGGTCCGTACGTCAACGGCCTGAGCCGCCGCCCCATCGGCCTCCGCATCCGATTCGGAGTCCGCCCTCACAAACCGCCCTGTCTCCAGCAGAGTTGACCTGTCCCCCATAAATCCCATCGTCGCATCACCTGCTACCCGCGTACACCTGGTATGTCGCAGTCAGTGAGGTCACTACAGCGTTTTGTCGACATGCCCACAGAGAGACAAGTCAAACACGCGCGTACCCCAACTCACCCATCCCAGTGACCGAGTCGGCGAAAAACTCGATTGGGCATGACGAAGGCCCGGATCCATCGGATCCGGGCCTTCGTCTTCAGTAGCGGGGACAGGATTTGAACCTGCGACCTCTGGGTTATGAGCCCAGCGAGCTACCGAGCTGCTCCACCCCGCGTCGGTAAACCAACAGTAGCACGACGCGGGGTGGAACCATTACCGCTATCCGGAGGGGGTCGGCGTGGGCGCGGGAGCCGTCACCTTGGCCTCGGCCTCGATGGCCCGCTTCAGCGCGGCCTGCAGATCGCTCTGGGCCTTTCCGTAGGCCGTCCAGTCGCCGGCCTTGAGCGCCTTGTCGGCGTCCTCGACCGCCTTCTGCGCATCACCCAGGGCCGCCTTGACCGTCGGGTCCTGGCTGGTCGGCGGCGGGGTGGTGGTCCCGTCGCCCGGCGGAGTGGTCGGCGGCGGGGTGGTCGCCGACTCGGCCCCGAACACCACGTTCAGTGCCTTCTCCAGCGTGTCCTCGAAGGCCGTCTGGTCCCCGTAGGTCACCAGGACCTTCTTCAGCAGCGGGTACTTCAGGCCGCCGCCGCGCACGTACACCGGCTCGACGTAGAGCATTCCCTTGTCGAGCGGGACCGTGAGCAGGTTGCCGTACTCCACCTGGGAATCGCCCCGGCTCAGGATGTTGATCTCCTGGGCGATCTCCGGCTTGGAGTTGAATCTCGCCTGGACGAGCTTCGGGCCGTCCACCGGGTTCTGGGTGGGCAGCTTCAGCAGCTGGATCTTGCCGTAGTCCGCCGTGGTCGGGTCCGCGTTGACCGCCATGAAGGCGCTCAGGTTGTCCCTGCCGTTCGGCGTGAGCGTGGTGGTGAGCGAGAAGGCCTGGTTGGGGTCCTTCTGGCCCGGCATCTTCATGGAGAGGTAGTACGGCGGAACCGCCGTCCCCGCCTTGGTGGTCGGGTCGTCCGGGACGGCCCAGACCTCGCTGCCGCTGAGGAAGGTCTGCGGGTCCGTGACGTGGTAGCGGGTCAGCAGCTCGCGCTGGACCTTGAAGAGGTCCTGCGGGTAGCGCAGGTGATCCATCAGGGCCGGCGAGATGTCCTTCTTGTCCTTCACCGTGCCGGGGAACGCCTTCATCCAGGTCTTGAGGACCGGGTCCTTGGTGTCCCACTGGTACAGCTTGACCGTGCCGTCGTAGGCGTCGACGGTGGCCTTCACGGAGTTGCGGATGTAGTTGACCTGGTTCTCCTGCGCCACCACCGCGCGCTGGGAGTTGGTCAGCGAGTCCGCCGTGCTGTCCCCGAGCTGCGTGCGGGACGCGTAGGGGTAGCCGTTGGTCGTGGTGTAGGCGTCCACGATCCACTGGACCCGGCCGTCGATCACCGCCGGGTAGACGGCGCCGTCGATGGTCAGCCACGGGGCGACCGCCTCGACCCGTTCCTTGGGCGTGCGGTTGTAGAGGATCTTCGAACCGTCGCCGATGGCGCCGGAGTAGAGGATCTGCGGCTCGCTGAAGGCCAGGGCGTACGCGGCGCGGTTCACCGGGTTGGACAGGCTCACCCCGCTGTCGCCCTTGTAGGTGGTCTCCTTCTCGCCCGAGTCGTTGGCGTAGTCGAGCTCCTTCTGCGGTCCGCCGACGATCGAGTACTGCTTCGTCTGCTCGCCGTAGTAGATCCGCTGCTCGTACTCCCCGAGGTCGCCCGCCGCGGGCAGGCCCGACTCGGTGAACAGCGGCTCGCCGTTCGCGGTGACCTCGGTGCCCTTGGCCGCGACCACACCGAATCCGTGGGTGTAACGGAAGTGGTCGTTGATCCAGTTGTTCTTCGGGATGCCCGCGAGGTTGATCTCACGGAGTCCGATGACCGTGTCCTGGCCCTTGTACCGGTCGACCGCCAGCGTGGCCGGGAAACCGTAGTAGCCCTTGTTCTGCTGGAGCTGCTGGAAGGCCGGGGAGACGATGTTCGGGTCGAGCAGGCGGATGCTCGCCGTGGTGTTGGCCTCCTGGCGGAGCACCTTCTTGTCCGCCTTCGGGTCCGGCAGGCCCGGGTAGTCCTTGACGGAGGCGTCCGCGACCCCGTAGGCGTCGCGCGTCGCCTTGATGTTCTTCTGGACGTACGGGGATTCCTTGGCCTGCTCGTTCGGCTGGACCTGGAACTTCTGCACGATCGCCGGGTACAGCCCGCCGATGAGGATCGCCGAGAGCACCATCAGGCCGAAGCCGATCACCGGGAGCTGCCAGGTGCGGCGCCACAGCGTCGCGAAGAACAGCACCGCGCAGATCGCGGCGATGGCGACCAGGATCGTCTTGGCCGGCAGGTAGGCGTTGGCGTCGACGTAGCGCAGGCCGGTCCAGTTGTCCGCGGCCTTGAAGTCGCTGGACTTCACGGCGAGGCCGTACCGGTCGAGCCAGTACGCGACCGCCTTGAGCGTGACGAAGAGGCCGAGCAGCACCGACAGGTGGCCGGTCGCCGCCGCGGTGGCCCGCGCACCCGGGCTGGTGACGCGCAGTCCCCCGTAGAGGTAGTGCACGACGGCGGCGGCGATCACCGAGAGCACGACGGCGGCGAAGCCGAAGCCGAGCAGGAAGCGGTACCAGGGCAGGTCGAAGGTGTAGAACGACACGTCCAGGTTGAACTGGGGGTCCTTCGTGCCGAAGGGCACCCCGTTCACATACATCAGCCAGGTCTTCCACTGGCCCGCCGCCGAGGCGCCCGCGATCAGGCCGACCAGGGCGGAGATGCCGAGCAGCAGCCACTTGCGGTACGGCGCGACGGTCATCCGGTAGCGGTCGAGGCTCTGCTGCTCCATCGACATCGCGCTGAGCGGCGGCCGCAGCCGGTGGGCCAGCCAGATGTTCAGCCCGACGGCACCGGCCATCAGCAGGCCGAAGACGGCGAAGAGGCCGACCTTGGTCCACAGGGTGGTGGTGAAGACGGTGGAGTAGTTGACGGAGCGGAACCAGAGCCAGTCCGTCCAGAAGCCGGCGAACATGATGAACGCCATGGCCAGGACGGCCAGCACGCCCAGGGTCATCAGAAGAGTCCGGGCGCGCCGGGACGGGCGGCCGACTCTCATCCGTGGCCCGGAGGGGCCTCCGCCGCGGTCCGGCATCTGGAAAGCCAAGGTGCGCACCTCGAAAGTCGCTGTGTGTAAGTGATGCGATGAGTTTTCAAAGCATGGGCCCCCGATCGTAGGGCCCACTCATGGAACTTACTGAGGCTTTAGTCAGTTCCCGGTATCCGGTGGAAAGGAGGCAGGATGTTGCCCATGTCCAACCTTTCGCCGTCCCCCGGCACCCCCATGGCGGCAAGCCCGCTGACCCGTGCCGTCCTCGAAATCGACGAGTACGCCTCCACCCTCGGCTGGGACAAGCCCGCCCGCCTCTTCGCCCTGGTCGACACGGCCAAGCTGCGCAAGGAGGCTCCCGGGGTCGCCCGCCAGCTCGGCCTCGACCAGGACGACACGGGCAAGAACCAGCTCACTCCGATCGAGCAGGACGAGGTGCCGGCCGGGACCCCGCTGGACAAGTTCCTCGGAACCCTCGCCTGGCCCCCGTCGATCCTCGGCTGCGCGCTGACCGTGGAGCGCCTGATGCTGCCGCCGTCGGCGGAGTCCTCCGTACCGGAGGGCCTCAACGACAAGCAGCTGGCCAAGTGGGTCGCTTCCCACCCGGACCGGCAGGAGGTGCGGCTGACCGTGGGCGTCCTGCGCGACGGATCGCGGGAGTCGGCCGTACGGCTGCGGGACAAGGACTCGGCGAACGAGGTGCTGACCGGCGCGACGCTGGTGCCCGGGCTCGCCGAGGCGCTGGCGGCGACCTTCCTGGACTAGGCGGGCGCCGGTGGGACGGTCAGGGCTTGGCGCTGCACTGCGTCAGCCCGGCCGTGTCCCCCTTGCTGATCTTCTCCAGCGCCTTCACGGCGTCGTCGATGGTGGAGACCTTCACCAGGGTCAGACCGTCGGGCACGTCGCCCGCGGCGGAGGCGCAGTTCTCGGCGGGCGTCAGGAAGTACTGGGCGCCGGCCTGGCGGGCGCCGATGGTCTTCATCTGGATGCCGCCGATCGGGCCGACCTTGCCCGTGTCGTCGATGGTGCCGGTGCCGGCGATGAACTTGCCGCCGGTCAGGTTCTCCGGCGTGAGCTTGTCGACGATGCCGAGCGCGAACATCAGCCCGGCGCTGGGACCGCCCACGTCGGCGAGCTTGATGTCGATGGTGAACGGGAAGGTGTGGTCGGTGCCGGCCCGGATGCCGACGATCGCGTGACCGTCGCCCTCCGCCTTGCCCGCGGTGATCGCGACCTTCGTCGTGCCGGTGGGCTCGCGGTGCGCCTTCTCGGCCTCGGCGGCCTCGGCGGCGGGGATGATGGTGAACTCGACCGGCTCGCCGGGCTTGTGCTTGGTGACCAGCTTGGCCACGTCCTCGGGCGCGTTGACGGGGGTCCCGTCGACGGCCTTGATGACGTCTCCGGCGTGCAGCTTGCCCTCGGAGGGGCTGCCCTTGACCACGGAGGCGACGATCACTCGGGCGGCGACCGGGATGCCGAGCTGCTTGAGGGCGGCCACCTTGGCGCTCTCCTGCGACTGGCTGAACTCCTCGGCGTTCTCCTGCGTGGACTCCTGCTCCGTCTTGCCGTCCGGATACAGGTTCTCGTGCGGTACGACGATGTTGTCGCCCGCCGCCCAGCCGTACACGGCCTCCAGCAGGTTCATGTCGTAGTCCGCGCCGGTGACGCGGACCGTCGTCATGTTCAGGTGCCCGGTGGTCGGGTACGTCTTGTGCCCCGAGATGTTCAGGACGGGCTCGCCGTGCGAGTCCCCGAGCGTGTTCACGGTCGGGCCCGGACTCATCTCGGAGTACGGGGCCTTCATGAACACTCCCGCGCAGAGCAGCGCGAAGAGCATGAGGGTGGAGGCGAGCATCGTCGCAGTGCGGCGTGGCATGGATCGACAGTACGTGACGGCCCTGACGAGCGGCCCCCGGGGCCGGTCCGTACGGGGCCCGGCACCGCGTCAGACGGAGTCCACGGTGTCCTTCTTGCGCTGGGCGTCCGCCTTGGCCGCGCCCGGTTCGCTCTGGCCCATGGCCTCGCGGAACCGTGCGTAGCCCGCGAGCTCGGATATGTCGCCGGATGTGCGGTCGCGTGCCGCCCAGCTGCCCCATATCGCCGCTCCGATCGCGGCGAACAGCGGAATCAGCAACCACGCCAAAGACGCCATGGGCGTGTCTCCCTACCCCGAAGTTCGTGTTGTTGGTGGCTTCAACGCTGCTGCCCGGGAGGGGGTTACGCAAATCGAGGGCGTGTTGCGCGTCCGAACGGGGCAACCGGCGTCACCCCCCGGCCCCTGCCTCAGCAGGCGCCGACCCACTCCTCCGTGCCGTCGGAGAACGTCTGGTGCTTCCAGATCGGGACCTCGTGCTTGAGGTCGTCGATCAGCATCCGGGCGGCTTCGAAGGCCTCGCCGCGGTGCGGGCAGGAGACGGCGACGATCACCGCGAGGTCGCCGACGGCCAGGTCGCCGATGCGGTGGACGGCGGCGAGGGCGCGGACCGGGTACTTCTCCACGACGCGCTCGGCGACGCGGCGCATCTCCGCCTCGGCCGAGGGGTGGCAGGAGTAGCCGAGCTGGTCGACGTCCGCCCCGCTGTCGTGGTTGCGCACCGTGCCGACGAAGAGCGTCGTGCCGCCCGACGCGTCGTCGCCGACGGCCTGGAAGACCTCGTCGATCGAAAGCGGGGTGTCACGGATTTCGAGCAGCCGGATCGGGTCCGGAGCGGCGTGCTCGCCGGGGTGGTCGAAGTGCGGTGCCATACCTTCCATCGTGCCCTAGCCGCCGACCCGGCGGAATAGCAGTTTCACCAGGGCCCCACCGGCCCCCTTGGGAGCCTCCTACAGAAACCCCCTGGTGGCGGCGGGGAAAGGAACCGCCGGAATCCAGCCCGGCGGCCCGCACGGGGAGCCTCATCTGCCTGCACGGGCAGGCCGGCCCGGCCGAAATCCAGCCCCGCCGGCGTGTGAGGCGCGGGGGTCCGGGGGGCGGCGCCCCCGGGAGCGGCGCCGCGCCGGAGGCCGTACCGCGGTCCCGGACGGGGTCAGATGCCCCGGCGCCGGCGCGCGGCGCGGATCGCGGCGGCCGCGCCGAGCAGCGCGACCGTCGCCCCCGCCGCACCCGCGGCCGTGGCGTCCTTGCGGCCCAGCCGGCGTCCCACGACGGTGTGCCGGCCCGCGACCTCCTGGAGGAGCTCGGCCAGCACTTCCTCGTTGGTCCAGCGCGGCCGCCAGCCCGCGGCGTGCAGCCGGCTGACGCTGACCACCCACGGGTGCATCGTGTAGGCGAGGTCCCCGGCCGGGGACGGGGTGAGGCCGATCCGGTGCAGCCTGGCCGCCGCGCCCAGGGCCACGGCCGAGGGGAGCTCCATGCGGCGGATGCCGCTCAGCTCCTCGACCTCCTCCTGTTCGAGCCAGCCCTCGCAGCCGACCGCCAGCTCCCCTTCGACCTTCTCCAGGGCCGCGTACTCCAGTGCGCTGACCAGGTCCTCGACGTGGCAGAACTGCCAGGTCGGCCGGGATCCGGCCACGACCAGCAGCCTCGGGGACTCGAAGTACCGGGTCAGTGCCGTGTCCGTGCCGCCGACCAGGACCGCCGGGCGGACCACGGTGACGTTCAGGCCGGGGTGCGCGCGCGGGGCCCGGCGGCCCAGCCGTTCGATCTCCAGCAGGTCGCCGACGCCGGTCGCCTCGGCGGTGGCCCGCAGCTCCGCGTCCTCGGAGAGCGGGATGTCGTTGTCCGGCAGGGCCCCGTAGACCATGGCCGAGGTGCAGAGCACGACCCGGTGGACTCCGGCCGCCGCGGCGGCGGTGAGCACGGTCTGGGTCCCCCGTACGTTGTACGCCGTACGGGCCGCCGGGTCGGTCTCCAGGTCGAGGTCGAGGGCCAGGTGCACCACGACGTCCGCGCCGCGCAGCTTCTCCGCGATCGCGGGGTCCCGTACGTCCAGCAGGTGCCACTGCGCGTCGGTGCAGTCCCCGCGCCGCTCGTCGATCGCGACGACCTGCTTTACCTCGTCGGACGCGGCCAGCCTGGCGACCAGGGCCGCCCCGACCCCCGAGGCGGCGCCGGTCACCGCGATCACGGGGCCTCGGCGCGCGGACCCGCCCGGGTTTCGCGTCCGGCGAACGCCCTGGGCGTCCTCGCCGTGCTCAGGGCGGTTTTCCGGGCCCTGCTCGTCCAAAGCGTGCGGATCTGG
This sequence comes from Streptomyces sp. NPDC051563, assembly GCF_044454225.1. NCBI lineage: Bacteria > Bacillati > Actinomycetota > Actinomycetes > Kitasatosporales > Streptomycetaceae > Streptomyces > Streptomyces sp. NPDC051563. The sequence continues at coordinate 56,701 of NZ_JBITDL010000003.1, read as the reverse complement.
GGAACTCACCAGGCGTCTCCAGCGGTTGTCTTCAGTAGGGACGCGCCGTGACGCGCACCGACCAGTTGATGTCCATCCTGCCGCAGCCCAGGAGTCAGCGGAGCACCGAGCCCGGAAGCGGGTCTGGTGTCTACGCTGGGTGGTGTTGTCGAACCATTGCCCGCCGGCTCCCGCCGGCGGCCCTACGAGCCGAGGAAACCCGTGAGCGACACCCCATTCGGATTCGGCCTTCCGCCCGAGGAGCCGGACAACGGCGACGAGGGCAAGAAGAAGGGCAACGAGGGCGGTCAGAGCGGCCCGAATCCGTTCGGGTTCGGCACGGGCCTGCCCGGCGGCTCCGGCGGCCCGGGTGACGCCGACAACCCCTTCGCGGCCATGTTCGGTTCCATGAACCCGAACGACCTCGGCGCCGCCTTCCAGCAGCTCGGCCAGATGCTGAGCTACGAGGGCGGTCCGGTCAACTGGGACATGGCCAAGGACATCGCGCGCCAGACCGTGGCCCAGGGCACCCCGGACGGGGTCAAGGACGCCAGCGTGGGCATCGCCGAGAAGTCGGCGGTCGAGGAGGCCGTGCGTCTCGCCGACCACTGGCTCGACGACGTCACCTCGCTGCCGTCGGGCGCCTCGACGGCCGTGGCGTGGAGCCGCGCCGAATGGGTCGAGGCGACCCTGCCGGTGTGGAAGGAGCTCGTGGACCCGGTCGCCGAGCGCGTGGGCGCGGCCATGGGCGGCGTCCTGCCCGAGGAGATGCAGGCCATGGCGGGCCCGCTGCTCGGCATGATGCGCTCCATGGGCGGGGCCATGTTCGGCCAGCAGATCGGCCAGGCCGTGGGCACCCTCGCGGGTGAGGTCGTGGGCTCGACCGACATCGGGCTCCCGCTGGGACCGGCCGGCAAGGCCGCCCTGCTGCCGCTGAACATCGAGGGCTTCGGCAAGGACCTGGGCGTGTCCTCCGACGAGGTACGGCTGTACCTGGCCCTGCGCGAGGCCGCCCACGCGCGGCTCTTCGCGCACGTGCCGTGGCTGCGCTCGCACCTCTTCGGCGCCGTCGAGGGGTACGCGCGCGGCATCAAGGTCGACACCTCGAAGCTGGAGGACGTGGTCGGCCAGCTGGACCCGTCGAACCCGGAGCAGCTCCAGGAAGCCCTCCAGGGCGGCATGTTCCAGCCGCAGGACACCCCCGAGCAGAAGGCCGCGCTGGCCCGTCTGGAGACGGCGCTCGCGCTGGTCGAGGGCTGGGTGGACGCGGTCGTGCACGCGGCCGCCAAGCCCCGTCTGACCTCGGCCGACGCCATGCGCGAGACCATGCGCCGGCGGCGCGCCTCGGGCGGACCGGCGGAGCAGACCTTCGCGACGCTGATCGGGCTGGAGCTGCGGCCGCGCCGGCTGCGCGACGCCTCCCGGCTGTGGGCCTCGCTCACCGACGCGCGCGGCGTGGACGGGCGCGACGGGCTGTGGGAGCACCCGGACATGCTGCCGACCGCTTCCGACCTGGACGACCCGGACGGGTTCGTGCACCGCGAGCAGCTGGACTTCTCCGAGATCGACAAGATGCTGGGCGAGGCCGCCCAGAAGCGCGAGCAGGACGGCGACGACAAGAAGTGACCCTGCACGAAGACGCGGTCCTGGTCCTGAAGGGCTACGAGGGCCAGCCCGAACTGCGCGACATCTACCTGGAGCACCTCGCGGCCCATCCTGACGGGGTGTACAAGCCCTGCCAGGCGGGCCACATCACCGGGAGCGCGCTGGTGATCGACCCGGAGCGGGAGCGCGTCCTGCTGACCCTGCACAAGAAGCTGGGCATGTGGCTCCAGATGGGCGGGCACTGCGAGCCGGGTGATGCCACCCTCGCCGACGCGGCCATGCGCGAGGCCCGCGAGGAGTCCGGCATCGCCGCCGGGCTGACCCTGGTGCCCGGCGGTCCGGTGCGCCTGGACCGGCACCCGATCCCGGCTCCGTGCAACTGGCACCTGGACGTGCAGTACGCGGTGCTGGCGCCCGCCGGTGCGCTCGAAGCGATCAGCGACGAGTCGCTTGACCTGCGCTGGTTCCCGTACGCGCAGGTGGCGGAGGTGGCCGACACCTCGGTGGTGCGGCTGCTGGAGGCGACGCTCGCGCGGCTCTGAGCCGGCGGCACACGGGGAAGGGGCGGCCCGCCGATGCGGGGCCGCCCCTTTCGCGTGTGGTGTCCGTACCCGGATCAGTTCCAGGCGTTGTTCTGGTTCTGCGCGTGGGCGCCGTGCTGGCCCATGCCGAACTGCGCGGCCGCGCCCTGCCCGATCTGGGCGTTCTGCGGCGGGAGCGCCTCGCTGGGCTGGACCAGGGCGAAGCCGGTGCCGAGGAAGCTCAGCTCCCAGCCCTCGCCGGTGTTGCCGCGCCGCCGCCACACGCCGGTGGAGTGCGTCTGGGCCTGCATCTGTACGCGCAGGGAGGTGGACCAGGCGACGATGGCGTCCGCGTCGGCGTTGACGTACTTGTCGGGCGTGACCTGCATCATCAGCGGCTGCCCGGAGGTCATCAGCGCGACCTTGCCGCGGCCGGTGATGTTGAGCTGGTACTTGCCGGAGCCGGAGATCCCGTACTGGCTGTCCACCGCGATGGCCTCGGTGTGCAGGGTGGAGTCCAGGGCGAGCACGTAGCTGCTGTCGACCGTGAGGCCTTCCTGGTCCACGTCCACGACGTGCACGTACTGCGCCAGGTTGGCCAGGTAGACCGTGCCCTGTCCGGAGCAGCGCATCAGGTCGAGGCCCTCACCGGTGCGGGCGCGGGCATTGCGCTGGGTGGTGCTCTGGTACTCGCCGTCGAAGTCGATGATCCCCTGGTAGGCGACCATCGCGCCCTTGCGGGCGAGCACGTCGTCGGAGCCGCTCAGCGAGACCCGCAGCAGCTGCGGGTTCTGGACGGCGTACCGCTCCTGGGTCTGCGCCTCGGCGTGGGCGAAAAGTGAGCTCTGCATGGTGTGTCTTCTCCCCCTCAGCCCCGGGCCCGGAGCCGGTCGGTGCTGTCCTCGCTGGGCTGTACGACGACGATGCCCTGGCCGGAGAAGGCCATCTGGTAGGCCTCCCCGCTGCCCCGGCCGATCATCGACGAGGCCTTGAAGCTGCGCTTGCCCTTGACCTTGAGGTTCGGGGACCAGGCGACGAGCGCGTCGGGGTCGACGTAGGTCTCGTCCTCGCCGCGGCCGCAGTCGACCACGATCGGCGTGCCGCGCGAGGTGATCGCGACCCAGCCGGTACCGGAGACCGACACGTTGAACAGGCCCTGGCCGGCGAACTTGGCCATGCCCTTGACGCGCTCGACGCCCCACTGGAGGTGGGCGTCGAAGGCGAGCAGGTTGGTGCCGTTGACGGAGAGCGAGTCGTTGTTGAGGTTGATCACGACGACGTCCGCGCCGTAGTCGGCGAGGTAGAGCAGGCCGTCGCCCGTGCACTTCATGAGCGGGGCGCCTTCGCCGGTGATCCACTGCGAGGCCATCTGGCGGACGGCCGGCGGGTTGGGCTCGTACTGCACGAAGCCCTCGTAGGCGACCATCGATCCGGTGCGCGCGAAGAGGTCCTGGCCGCTCTGCATGGCGACCTTGAGCATCGCGCGGCCGTGGTTCTCCATGCGGGCCGTGACGGGGGTCGGGGCGTAGCCCGCGAGCTGCTGGTTCATTGCGTTCATGGCATTCATGTGGGGCTCCCTCAGACCTCGTACGGCTGGACGACGATGAAGTTACCGGGAGCGCCGCGGAACTGGAGGTTCACGGTCTCCCCGCTGTGGCCGGGGTAGGCATTGCGGCGCAGCCGGACCTGGCTGGAAATGATCACCTGGGCGGCCGAGGACCACGCGACGATGGCATTGCTGTCCGCGAAGGTGGTCGGGGTGACGGGCAGGACGACGGGCACGCCGTGCGTCTTGACGATCACCGTGCCGGTGCCCTGGAACTGCATGGTGAACAGGGCGCCGCCGGGGATGCCGTGGCCCTCGATGCGGCGGATCTCGTGCTGGAGCGACTCGTCGAAGGCGAGGACGTTCTCCGCGGAGACGCAGATCCCGTCGCCCTGGAGCTCGATGGCGTGCAGGTGGGCTCCGGTCTCCGCGAGGAAGACCTGGCCGCGGCCGGAGCAGCGCATCAGCTGCATCTCCTGGCCGGTGGCGTTGCCGACGACGCGGCCGGCGAAGCCCGCGCCCTTGTAGCTGAAGTCGACCTTGCCCTGGTAGAGCACCATGCTGCCCTGGCGGGCGAGGACGGCCTGGCCGCCCATCGACAGGTCGACGCGCATGAGCTGCTGGTTCTGCGGGGTCCAGCGGGCGCCGGTGGGCGCTTCCTTGTACGGCTGGAGGGCGGCGGCGAGTCCGGCTCCGGCGGCGGGCACCGCCTGCGGGGGCTGGCCGTAGCCCTGGGGCTGGTGGCCGTAGCCGGGCTGCTGGCCGTAGCCCTGCGGCTGCTGGCCGTACGGGGGCTGCTGCTGGCCGGGGACCTGGCCGTACGAGGGCTGCGGCTGCTGCCCGTACGGTGCGGGGGCCGGGGCGGGCGGCGCGACCTGCCCGTAGGGGGCCGGAGCGGGCGGGGCCAGGGGGGCGCCCATCGGTGCGGCCATGGTGGGGGCCGCGTGGACGGGCTGCTGGTACGGCGCGGGAGCCGGGACCTGGGCCGGTGCGGGGGCCTGGGCGGGCGCCGGAGCCTGGGGCGGCGCGCCGAAGGAGGGGGCCGGGGCCGGGGGCTGCGCCTGGGCGGGAGCGCCGAAGGACGGCGCCGGGGCGGCGCCCTGCGGGGGCGGGGCGAAGCCGGGTGCCCCGGCCGGTGCCTGCGCCTGCGCGGCGGGCTGCTCCTCCTCGGCGACCTCGCCGCCGAAGTTCTGGAGCAGCGCGGCGAGCCCGCCGTCGAAGCCCTGGCCGACGGCGGCGAAGCGCCACACGTCCTTGAGGTAGAAGTCACCGATCATCAGCGCGCGCTCGGTGCTGAATTCCGAGCCCGAGAAGGAGTAGCGGACGACTTCTTCGCCGCCCGCCACGACGCGGATGTAGCCGGGGCCGATCTGCGACATCTGGCCGGCGCCGTCGATCGAGGCGGCGAAGGAGAGCTTGTGGATGTTGGCCGGAATGCGGTCCAGGGTCACCCGGAAGGATTCCGTGTCGCCGGCCTGCGCGCCGAGCTGCTGGATGGACTCCTCCGGCGACTTCGGCTGGTTGAAGAAGACGAAGTAGCGGTCGTCCGAGAGCTGTTCGTCGGCGTCGAGGCCGAAGCAGCTGATGTCGATGGCGAGCCCGGGCCCGGCGATCTGGACACCCACGTAGAGGTCCGTGCCCGCCGTCAGATCACTGATTTTGGCCTTGTGACCGCGTTGGAATTCCCTGGCCATACGTAAGACCGTCCCCCATCCCGACTGTGAATGCGTGCCGCTCAGGCTAACGCCAACCTCGGACATCGGGCCAAGTCGGTACCGACCCGGTACATATCACGAGGTGTGACATCCCGGACAAAGGGCGGGTAAATGCGAATCATTCCTCGCGGGCGGCCGGAACCTTCGGAAGGCGTTCGGCGGCAACGATCCCCTCGAGGAACCCGCGCGCCCGCTCGGTGCGCGGATAGGCCTCCAGCAGCTCCCAGAATCCGGGGCCGTGTCCGGGTACGAGCAGGTGCGCGAGCTCGTGCAGCAGCACGTAGTCGACGACGTACTCCGGCATCCCCTGGATACGGTGCGAGAGCCGGATGCTGCCCTCGGCCGGAGTGCAGGAGCCCCAGCGGGTGTTCTGGTTGGTGACCCAGCGGACCGTGCGGGGACGGGCGCGACCGCCGAAGTACTGCTCGGACAGGCGCTCGGCGCGTTCGGCGAGTTCCGCGTCCCCGAGGGTGCGCTTGCTCTCCTGCGCCGCCAGCTTGTCGAGCATGACGCCCACCCAGCGCTTCTCCTCCGCCTCGGACATCCGGGCAGGGATGAGGACGACCGTACGATCACCCTCGCGGTAGGCGGATACGGTCCTGCGGCGGCGTGCGCTCCGGCGGACTTCGACGGCGCGCTGTGGTGGATCGGCGGACACGCCATGACGGTACCCGGTCGCCGCGGCGGAAGTCCCGCCCCTCCCCCGGTCGAACACGAACCGTTGCGCAGTCGGCGGCACCATTCATTTCATATACCTAATACCCCTCACCTGTGGACAAACTTGCGCAGGCTTTTCTCCGGCCGGGCAATGTTGCGGAAAGCGATGCGGCCGCACCGGAATGCGGTGCGCGAATCGAGGGAGGACCGCGATGTATCCGAAGGTGAAGCCGGCGCTGGCACGGGCCTGGCGGGATCTGCAGACGGTGCAATTCGGTGTGACGCCCGCCCACGCGGTGGTGCTCGGGCCGGTGGACACGGCGACGGGCTCGCTCCTCGACCTGATCGACGGGACCCGGGGCATGGACCTGCTCCGCTCGGAGGGCAAGGGGATGGGCCTCCCGGACGGCCGGGTCGACGAGGTGGTGCGGAGGCTGGCGGCGGCCGGGCTGCTCGACGACGCCACCGCGGGCGGCCCCCGCGCCCAGGCGGTGCGGGACCGGCCGGAGACCCTGGAGCGGCTCGGCCCGGACCTGGGCTCGCTGTCCTTGGTCCGCCCCCGGCCGGGCGGGGACTTACAGGGTGTCGCCGCCCGCCGGGTGATACGGGTTCAGGTGCGCGGGAGCGGCAGAGTGGGCGCGGTGATCGCCTCGGTCCTGGCGGGAGCGGGCATCGGCCGGGTCGAGGTGCTCGACGGGGGCCGCACGCAGCCCGCGGACGTGGCGCCCGGCGGCCTGGGCCCCGGCAGCGTGGGACGGCTGCGCGCCGAGGCCGCCCGGACGGCGGTCCGCGACGCGGCCCCCGGGCGCGGGCCGCGGACCGGGGAGAGCGAGGGACCGGAGCCGGGGCTCGCCCTGGTGGTGGTCGCACCCCGGGACGGCCTGCAGTCCTGGGCCCCCGATCCCCAGACGGCGGCCGACTGGGTCGCCACGGGCACCCCTCACCTCTACGCGGGGGTGCTGGAGGGCACCGGGCTGGTGGGCCCCCTGGTCCTGCCCGGAGCCACGGCCTGCGCCGGCTGCATGGAGCGCGACCGGATCGAGCGGGACCCGGCCTGGCCGCGCATGCTGGTCCAGTGGCGCTCGGCCCACCGCCGCCGCACCGCCGCCGCCTGCGACCTGGGCCTGTCCACCGCCGTCGCCGGCCTGGCCGCGGCCCACGCCCTGTCCTTCCTCGACGGCGAACTCCCCGCCTCCACCGCCACCCGCTGGGAAGCCTCCCTCCCGACCCTCGACTGGCAGTCCACCCCGGTCCACGCCCACCCCGACTGCCCGTGCGCGGCGTCGAAGGTCCCGGCGGGGCAGGGGGTGGGAGCATGAGGCGGCTATGCGGGAGCCGCGTCCGTCAGCCGTTCCTCGAGCGCCTGGCAGAACCCTTCGATACGGGGCTCGGCCGCCGGGGTCACGGCGACGAGGCCGCGGAGGTTGACGATCAGCGCGCGCAGCTGCCCCGGGGTCGGAGCCTCCTCCAGAAACTCCGCGAGGCGCTGCTCGGCCCGCTCCCAGTCGGGCAGCAGGCAGTGCGCGAGCAGGAGGCTGTCCGCTTCGAGGGCGTCCTGCACTCCGGCGTCGGGAGAGCTCCGCAGTTCCACCACGCGCGTCAGGTGGTGGTCACGCTCCGGGTGCCGGAGCGCGGCCCTGACCACGGCCATCTCGTAGTGCGCCCACGCGTCCTCGGGGTCGATCTCGATGGACCGGGCGAGGTCGGCGAGCGCTTCGGCGTGGCGACCGAGCAGCCTGAGGGTCAGCCCGCGGGCGGTGTGGGTCGAGGCGCTGGCGGGAAGGAGCTCGACCGCCCGGCCGTAGTCGGCCAGGGCCTCCTCGTAGGAGCCCAGCATCCGGCGGTAGTCGCCCCTCCTCCTGACGGCCCAGTTGTTCTCCGGACTGACCGCGTGGACGTGGTCCCAGTCGGCGAGGGCCCGCTCGAAGTCGCCGAGCTGCGCCCAGGTCGTCGCGCGTACGAACAGGGCGAGCGGATCGTCCGGCTCGTGTGCGAGCGCCTGATCGGCGTCGGCCAGGGCCTCCTCGTACCGGCCCAGCTCGCGGTGGACGGAGGCACGGCTGGTCAGGGCCCAGACGTAGTCCGGGGAGAGTTCGACGGCACGGCCGAGGTCGGCCAGCGCCTCCGCACGGCGCCCCATCGATTCGAGGACCTTCGCCCGGTGCACCAACGTCCAGGCGGAGTTGCCGGGTTGGATCGCCGCCGCCTGCGAGAGGTCGGCCAGCGCCTCCTCGTAGCGAGCCATCGCGCCATGGGTCGCACCTCGTCCGGTGAGCGCCTGCCGGTGCTCGGGGACGATTCCCACGACGGTGTCGAAGTCCGCCACGGCCTCCTCGTACCTGCCGGACACGTAGTGCAGCATCCCTCGGTTGACCAGGCTCAGGACGTGACGGGGCTTGATGTCGATGACCCGGGTGTACTCGGCGACCGCCTCGTCGCGGCGCCCCACGAGCTCGTAGATCCGGCCCCTGCCGTAGCGGGGGCGCGTGGCCCGGGGGTTCAGGGCGAGGGCATCGGTGTAGTCGGCCAGGGCCTGTGCGAAGTCCCGGCCGTTGCGGTGGTCCCGGCCGCGCAGGGTCAGGGCCAGGACCCTGTCTCCGGGAGCGAGGTCGGCGCGGGTCAGGAGGAGCGTCAGGGTGGCCGTGCCCGGGGTGGGCCGGTCCAGGGCCGCTCGGAGGTCTTCGGACCAGCGGGTCAAGGGCGGGGACTGCGTGTCGCGGGCCGCCTCGGCCAAGACTCCGGCCCAGCGGCGGAGGGTGGTGATGCCGTGGTCATAGGCGTCGAGCAGGTCGCGGAGGAAGAGTGGGAGGGCCGTGCGGGGGGCCGCGCAGAGATGGTGGTAGGCCTCCTGGAGGCGCAGGCTCCGCCAGGTTTCGTCCGCCCACCAGCCCTCGGACGGGGCCGTCGCCTCCTCCAGGTGCTCGCGGCGGAGCCGGAAGGCGTCGGCCAGCCGGGTGTGGAGCTGCTCCCACCGCACCGGGGACTGCCTGCGCTGCAGGCGCAGCATCGCGTCGCGGACCACCTCGTGGTAGCGGCAGTGGCCCGAGCGGTCGGTGACGAAGGGCATCGACCGGAGCCAGCCGAAGAGCTCGGCCGCCTCCTCGTCCACGGCCGCCCGGTAGACGTCCTCGTCCAGCTCCTGTGGGAACGCGCAGGCCAGGGCCGCGGCCCTGCGGGCGGGATCGGGCACCCACTTCAGGAACCGCTCGACGGCGGTGCCGCTCGGGTCCCCGATCTCCTCCAGCTCCTCCACCGTGCCCGGCTGCGTCTCGGCCAGGGTGGAGACCAGGACCGGGAGGCGGCCCGACAGGCGCAGGATCACCTCGACGACCCGTTCGTCGGTGACTCCCTTTCCGGTGAGGAGGAGGCGCGCCTCGGTCTCGGTGAAGACCTCCAGCGGCCAGTCGGTGACCAGGTCGTGCCAGTCCTGCCAGGTGCGGGCGGCCAGGTTCGACTGTCCGGCCAGGGTGACCAGCACGTTCGCCGGGAACACTCCGTGGCGTTCGCTGCCCAGCACGTCGCGGAGCCAGGCGTCCAGCGCGGGCCCGGTGCGCTCGTAGGTGTCGAAGAACAGCACGACCCAGGGGTGTCTGCGGGCCACCTCGGCGAGCTCTCCGAGGAACACCGGGGTCAGCGCGTCCACCGGGGAGAGGACCAGTTCCACGTCTCCGTGGTTGCGCAGCCGGGTGCTGAGGAGGGCCTTGACCCGGTCCGCACCGGCGGCGACCTGGTTCGGGTCGACCGCGCCGGTGAGCGCGCCGACGCCCGGGATCATGCCGAGCCCGGCGAGGCCGAGCTGCGAGGCGATCATGCTGGAAGGGGACGGCGGCGGGGCGCCCGCGCCGGCCGCATCAGGGCCGGTGGCGGAGGGGGCGGGGCCGGTGGCGGCCGCGAGGATTCCCGCGTCGGCCTCGTGCCGGCGCCGGCGATAGATGGCCAGCAGCTTGTCGAAGCCCTTCATGGCCAGGCCGCGCTGCGCGAACTGGGCGCTGATCGCCTCCATCGTCTCGACGACGTCCGCGACCGACTCGTCCACGTACGCGGTGACCGCCCCGCTCTCGCGGGCGATGGTCTCCAGGTGGCGCACCAGGGTCGACTTGCCGACGCCGCCGGGGCCGCGAATGTGGAAGAGGAACTGCGCCGCTTCCTCCGGGGGCTGCCTGAGGGCATCCCGGAAGGCGGTGACCTCACCCTGCCTGCCGATGAAGCCGCCGGAACGGCGCCGCCGGATCAGTTCCTGCCTCGAAGGTCCCCGTCCCGCCATCCCCCAGCCCTTCCACCGGCATTGTGCGGCCCGCTCCACCGCCATGCTGTCCCATGGGGGCGGCCGCCGTCCGCCGAGCGGTGGATTCCCGCCGGGTTCCGGGCAAGAGACTCGGACGGGGCCGGCGCAGGGCGTCATGACAGGATGCTTTTGGCCGGGAAGGCCTTCGGGGGGCTCCCCCGAACCGTCGCTTGCGGCTCGGCTGTCTGGGAATTGGAGGGGCTCATGTCTGATCTTCCCCGGAAGGCGGTCACCCGTACCGTCAAGCTGGCCGCGCTGCCGCTGGGCATAGCGGGCCGGGCCACCTGGGGGCTCGGCAAGCGGATCGGCGGCAAGTCGGCGGAGATCGTGGCGCGTGAGCTCCAGCAGCGCACTGCCGAGCAGCTGTTCCGGGTGCTCGGAGAGCTGAAGGGGGGCGCCATGAAGTTCGGCCAGGCGCTCTCGGTCTTCGAGTCGGCGCTGCCGGAGGAGGTCGCCGGGCCCTACCGGGCCGCGCTGACGAAACTCCAGGAGGCGGCCCCGCCGCTGCCCGCGGCCACCGTGCACCAGGTGCTGTCGGAGCGGCTCGGCGCGGACTGGCGGGAGCTGTTCGAGGAGTTCGAGGACAAGCCCGCGGCGGCGGCCTCGATCGGGCAGGTGCACCGGGCGGTGTGGCACGACGGCCGCCAGGTGGCGGTCAAGGTCCAGTACCCGGGGGCCGGCGAGGCCCTGCTGTCGGACCTGAAGCAGCTGAGCCGGTTCGCGGGACTGCTGGGGCCGCTCATCCCCGGCATGGACATCAAGCCCTTGATCAAGGAGCTGCGCGCGCGGGTCTCGGAGGAGCTGGACTACGAGCTGGAGGCCGAGGCCCAGCGGACGCACGCGGACGCCTTCGACGGCGACGACGACGTGGTCGTGCCGGACGTGGTGCACCAGGGCGACCAGGTGCTGGTGACCGAGTGGATCGAGGGGACCCCGCTGTCGGAGGTGATCTCCGACGGCACCCCGCAGGAGCGGGACCGCGCAGGGCAGCTACTGGCCCGCTTCCTCTTCTCCGGGCCCGCGCGCACCGGTCTGCTGCACGCCGATCCGCACCCGGGCAACTTCCGGCTGGTCTCCGGGGCGGACGGCCGGACGCGACTGGGCGTACTGGACTTCGGGACGGTCGACCGGCTGCCGGGCGGCTGGCCCAAGCCCATCGGCCGCTCACTGCGGATGGCCCTGGACGCCGACGCCGAGGGGGTCTACGGGCACCTGCGTGCGGAGGGGTTCGTGCGCGAGTCCATCGAGCTGGAGGCCGAGGCGGTGCTCGACTACCTGCGGCCGATGCTCGAACCGGCCGAGGCCGAGGAGTTCACCTTCACCCGGACCTGGCTGCGCGGCCAGGCCGCGCGGATCGCCGACCCCCGGTCCCCCGCGCACCAGTTGGGCCGGCAGATCAATCTGCCGCCCTCCTACCTGCTGATCCACCGGGTGACGCTGAGCACCATCGGGGTGCTGTGCCAGCTGGGTGCCACGGTCAGGCTCCGCGCGGAACTGGACTCCTGGCTGCCGGGGTTCCCGCCCGAGGAGGACTGAGCCGCCCGGCGACGGGCGGTCCCGAGCGGGCACTCCCGAGCGGGCGGTCACCACCAGGCGGAGTCGAGGCGGCCTTCGATGGCGCGGAGGTTCGCACGCGCGCAGTCGACGCAGAAGTACTGTCTGGTCCCGTTCTCCACGGAGCAGGTCCAGGTGGGCGGGGCGCCGGCCGGGGACTGGGCGCCGCAGCGCGCGCAGACGACGGGCGGGGCCTCGGTTCCCGGCGGTGCCGGGTGGGGAGTCGGCTGGTCCACCTCCAGACGATATCCCCGCGGGGCCCGGTGGGCGGTCCGCAACGCACCGGGGGGACCGGGCCCCTTCGGGCCCGGTCCCCCCGGTAGGTCTTCCGAACCGTTTCCGGCTCTTAGTGCATGACGGCCATGGCCAGCGCGCGCCGGGCGCGCAGCGAGACGCGCTCGGCCCGACGCTGCATGCGCCGCGCGGCGACCAGGCGTACGGCGCGACGCTCGGCGTCGACCTCACGCATGCGGTCGTCCATATGGGCACGAGCCAGGGCTTCTGGGATGAGTTGCATTTCGCGGGTCCTGTTCTGACGCGAGGTGTTCGCGCCGGCGGTGATGAAGTCTGCGGTGGCGGCGCCGTGCGGCTGCTCGCTCGTGGTGGCGTGGGGGGACATGAGGGCCTGCTTCAGGGGGTCGCGCGTGAGGGGGCGGTCGATGGTTCCGTTGGCGGTCATGCCGCAACAACCGGGTTCTTGCGCGGACGGCCACGGGGACGCTTCCGGGCGACGACGACACCCTGGACGAAGAGCTCGCCTCCCCAGACACCCCAGGGCTCGCGGCGCTCCAGCGCACCGGCGAGGCAGGCCTCGACCAGCGGGCAGGTGCCGCAGAGGGACTTCGCGTACTCGACGTCGGCCGGGGACTCGGCGAAGAAGACCTCGGGGTCGTAGGTGCGACAGGCGACGGGCACGCCGAGGTTCTCGATGGCGTCGTCGAGCGCGGTGAGCGCGGTGAGGGGAGTCAAGGTGGAGTCCTCCGGAACTGCGGGCGGGGAGAGGGTCTGGGTCTTCGGTACGGACGGGGCGTGCGCTTCGAGTTGCACGGTGGTTTCTTCCTCGTCTTGTTCGTCTAGTCGTTCCGGCCGGTCGGCCGGGGGCGGCTGGGGTACCTCGCCCCTTCGGTCCGTCGTCCCCTGTTCGGGGACAAACAGAAGGGCCGCGGATCCCGGGTGGGGTTCCGCGGCCCTGAAGGCGCCGGTCTGATCGTCAGATCAGACTGGATCACTCCAGGGTTCGAGCCCGCGGTAGGCCCACATCAGGTGGTGCTGCTTCTTCGTCTGCTTCGTCTGGGATCCGGCACCGGCTGCGGCCGCAAAGGCATAGGCGCCATGCGCCTGGGCTTCTGCTGCCAGTACTGCCACCGGTGCCTTGGTCCGTCGCTCATTGCGCTCACTGACCGGCAGCGCAATGAGCGCGGCGGGCAGGACGGGGCTGTCAGCGCAAAGAGCGGACAGACCGGTACCCGGGAGACCGGTACCCGTGAGGGCGAGGAGCGTGGAGGAGCCGAGCGTGCAGGAAGCGGCAACCGAGCGATCGGTCATTTTGGTGGTGGTGATGAAGCTGGTCACTGGTCTCGCCTCCTCTCGGCGTCTCGGGGACTCGGCCCGGAGGCCTGGTCCCATGCGTATTCGGATAAGTACAGCACGAATCGGGGGCTTCGGAGAAGCCACCGTTTCCGTTGCTAAGAACCTATGGGGCTTCGCTGGGCATGTGCAAACTATTTTTCCGACGAGTTTCTACGCGTCGTCAGGATCTTCCGTCCCAGGGTCCTCACCTGCACAGATGGCCAGCACATCGGCTCCGTACCGCTCGAGCTTGCGGGCACCCACGCCGGAGATCATCGAGAGCTCTCCCTCCTGCGAGGGCGAGGCCTCCGCGATGGCCATCAGCGTCTTGTCCGTGAAGACGCAGTAGCCGGGCATCCCCTGCTCCTTCGCCTGGACGGCGCGCCAGTCGCGCAGCCGCTCGTAGAGCCCTTCGTCCATGTCCGAAGGGCAGTCCTCGCAGCGCATCAGCTTCAGCTCGCCGGCGTCGGTCAGCGTCTTGCGGCAGACCCGGCACACGGCGGGGCCGCGGCGGCTGCGCTTGCGGGCCCCCGGCTCGGCCGGACCGCCCGGCCTGCTTCCCGGCGCCAGGGAGCCCGGCCTCAGGCCGTTCAGGAAGCGGCTGGGGCGCCGGGACCCGCGGCCGCCCGGAGTCCGCGAGAGGGCCCAGGAGAGCGTCAGGTGGTGCCGGGCGCGGGTGACGCCGACGTAGAGGAGCCGGCGCTCCTCCTCGATCTGCTCGTCCGTCTTCGCATAGGTGATCGGGATCATGCCGTCGGTCAGGCCCACGAGGAACACGGCGTCCCACTCCAGGCCCTTCGCCGCGTGCAGCGAGGCGAGGGTGACGCCCTGGACGGTCGGGGCGTGCTGGGCGGCCTTGCGCTCGTCCAGCTCGACCGTCAGGTCGGCCAGGGTCGCGGCCGGCCTGCTGCGGGCGAAGTCCTCGGCGAGCCGGACCAGCGCGGCCAGCGATTCCCACTGGTCGCGTACGGCTCCGGAACCGGCGGGCGGTGCGCTGGTCCAGCCGGTGGAGCTGAGCACGGCCCGGACCTGGGATCCGAGCTCCACGACGTCGTCGAGCAGCCGGTCGTTGCCGCCGGAGCGGGCGGCTCCGCGCAGGGCGAGGATCGCCTTCTGGACCTCGGCGCGCTCGAAGAAGCGCTCGGCTCCGCGCAGCTGGTACGGGACTCCGGCGTCGGCGAGGGCCTGCTCGTAGACCTCGGACTGGGCGTTGATGCGGTAGAGCACGGCGATCTCCCCCGCCGGGACGCCGGCGGCCACCAGGTCGCGGACCCGGTGGGCGATGCCCTCGGCTTCGGCGGGCTCGTCGGTGTACTCGGCGTAGACCGGGTCGGGGCCGGTCTCGCGCTGGGAGACCAGCTCCAGGCGGTGCTCGGCGGCGCGGCCCCTGGCCTGAGCGAGGAGCCCGTTGGCGAGGTGGACCACCTGCGGGGTGGAGCGGTAGTCGCGGACCAGCTTGACCACGGTGGCCTGCGGGTACTTGGTGCGGAAGTTCAGCAGGTGGTCGGGGGTGGCGCCGGTGAAGGAGTAGATCGTCTGGCTGGCGTCGCCCACCACGCAGAGGGTGTCGCGCTCGCCGAGCCAGAGGTCCAGCAGCCGCTGCTGGAGCGGGCTGACGTCCTGGTACTCGTCGACGACGAAGTGCTGGTACTGGGTGCGGATCTGTTCGGCGATGTCGTGGCGGTCCTGCAGGATGCCGACGGTGAGGAGCAGCACGTCCTCGAAGTCGATCATGCCGCGGTCGCGCTTGAGCTGCTCGTACGTCCCGTAGATCTGGGCGATCTCGGCCAGGTCCCGGGGGGCCTCGCGGCCGGATTTGCGGGCGGCCGCCGGGTAGTCGGCGGGCACCGTCTGCGTGACCTTCGCCCACTCGATCTCGCCGGTGACATCGCGCAGCTCGCCCCGGTCGAGGCGGATGCGGCAGCGCGCGCCCGCCTCGGCGACGAACTGGATCTTGCGCTCCAGCAGCCGGGGCACGTCGCCGCCGACCGCTTTCGGCCAGAAGTACTGGAGCTGGCGCAGGGCGGCGGAGTGGAAGGTCCGCGCCTGCACCCCGCCCGCGCCCAGCTCGCGCAGGCGGCCGCGCATCTCGCCGGCGGCGCGGTTGGTGAACGTGACGGCCAGCACGCTCGCCGGCATCAGCTGGCCGGAGCGGACCCCGTAGGCGATGCGGTGGGTGATCGCCCGGGTCTTGCCCGTGCCGGCGCCCGCGAGCACGCACACCGGCCCGCGCAGGGTCGTCGCGACCTCGCGCTGCTCCGGGTCCAGCCCCAGGAGCACCGCGTCGGCCGAGTCGGCGCCGGGCGTGAAGGATGAGGAGTGCGTTGCTGATGTCACCCCGCCATGCTGCCAGGTCTCGCGGGGCGGCCGGGAACTTGTCCACAGGGCCGCCCCGCCGGTCGTACCGGCGCGAAATGCGGGGTCGGGGAATGGCCGCGCGGTCCCGTACGTTCGAGTACTCGGACCAACGAGCCTTCACAGAGGAGAGCGCAGCATGCAGGACACGGGCACCGTCACGATGTACAGCACGACCTGGTGCGGCTACTGCAACCGGCTGAAGAAGCAGCTGGACCGGGAAGGCATCGCCTACACCGAGATCAACATCGAGCACGACCCCGCGTCCGCGGCGTTCGTGGAGAAGGCGAACGGCGGAAACCAGACGGTTCCCACCGTCCTCGTCACCTCCCCCGCGGGCAACGAGTCGGTCATGACGAACCCGAGCCTCGCCCAGGTCAAGCAGGCCCTCGCCGCCTGACCTGCTGCGCACCCCGCACGAAAGCCCCCGCCCAGGCGGGGGCTTCTGCGTCTCCGGGGACGATCAACTGCCCTGTTGGCTTGACCCCTTGATCACATTGATCAAGGGGGAGGAATCACCACGTGAGTACGACCGCGTTCTGCATCGGCGGGGATCGGGAAGTGCGCAGGCTCGGTTTCGGTGCGATGCGCCTGCCCACGGACCCGGGCCCGGGCCGTGAGAACTCTCTCACCGCGCTCCGGCGGGCCGTCGAGCTGGGCGTCACGCTGATCGACACCGCCTCCATGTACGGCTGGGGCGCCAACGAGGAGCTGCTGGCCGAGGCCCTGCACCCTCCGCGCGGCCCGTATCCCGTCAGGTCATGCTGCCCCCAGGCCAACGGGTGAGGGCCCCCGCCGGAGCGGGGGCCCTCACCGGTGTCCGGGGTGGGCCGGGGGGCCGGGGGATGCGTCAGGCGGTCGTGGTGGGCTTCGGGAGGGGCTTGCCGTACCAGAGCTCGACCAGGCGGGCCGCGATGGAGATGCCCGCCGGCGGGAGGACCTCGCCGGCCTCGATCGCCGTGCGCAGGTCGTCGCGGGAGAACCAGCGGGCTTCCTGGATCTCGTCCCCGTCGACCTCGATGTCGAAGGTGACGGCGCGCGCCGTGAAGCCCAGCATCAGGCTGTACGGGAACGGCCAGGGCTGGCTGGCGACGTAGTCGACCTCGCCGACCTTGACGCCCGCCTCCTCCCAGACCTCGCGGATGACCGACTGCTCGATCGATTCGCCCGGTTCCACGAATCCCGCGAGGGTGGAGAAGCGGCCCTCCGGCCAGTGCACCTGCCGGCCCAGCAGCGCCCGGTCCTGGTCGTCCGTGACCAGCATGATCACGGCCGGGTCGGTCCGCGGGTAGTGCTCGGCGCCGCAGCCCGGGCAGCGGCGGATGTGACCGGCCGCCGCGACCACCGTGCGCTCGCCGCAGCGGGAGCAGAAGCGGTGCATGCGCTGCCAGTTCTCCAGCGCCACCGCGTGCACCATCAGCCCGGCGTCCCGGGGGGAGAGCAGCATGCCGGCCTCGCGCAGGCCGGCCGGGCGCGCCGACTGGTCCATGCGGCCGGGCAGCGAGTCCTTCTGCAGCGCGAAGTACCGTACGCCGTCCTCGTCGGTCCCCAGGAAGTACCGGTGGGTCTCGGTGACCGGGGCCTCGAAGGCCGGGGTCATCACGATCGCGGTGCCGCCGTCGGGGGTGTCGTCGATCAGGACCTGGCCGCCCGAGACCACGAAGACGCGGGTGCTGGGGTGGCTCCAGGCCGCGGCGAGCCACGCCTCGTCGAGGCGGTGGTGCGCGGCGCGGTCGATGCCGCTGGGCGCGGCCAGCGAGATCGGACGCTCGGACTCGGTATGGGTGCTCACAGGTACTTCCAACTCCCCCGGTGGCGGGACACAGGCAGGCTCAGCAGGACGGACGGGTGTGCGGTGGCGGTGGCGGTGGTGACGGGTGGGGCGGCGCGATCAAGCGGACGCCGGCTTCCAGTGGGCGGCCAGGTCGCCCCAGAGGTAGGCGGCCGTCTCGACCCCCTTGGTGAGCAGGTCCAGCTCGACCTTCTCGTTCGGCGAGTGCCAGCCGTCGGAGGGTACGGAGATCCCGAGGAAGAGGACGGGGGCGTCCAGCACGTCCTGGAGGTCGGCCGCCGGACCCGAACCGCCTTCGCGGGTGAAGCGGACCTTCTCGCCGAAGGCCCTGCTCATGGCGCGGACGACGGACTGCAGCGCCGGGTGGTCCAGCGGGGTCAGGCACGGCCGGGTCGGGGCGCCGAAGGTGATGGAGTGCCGGATGCCGGCCGGGACGCGTTCGTCGACCCAGGCCGTCACGGCCGTCTCGACCGCGTACGGGTCCTGCCCGGAGACCAGCCGGAACGACAGCTTCAGGTGCGCCGAGGCCGGCACGATGGTCTTGCCGCCGGGGCCCTGGTAGCCGCCGCCGATGCCGTTGACCTCGGCGGTCGGGCGGGCCCAGACGCGCTCCAGGGTGGAGTACCCGGCCTCGCCCGATGCCGCGTACGACTTGGCCGTACGGAGCCACTCGGCCTCGTCGAAGGGGAGCTCGGCGATCAGCTGGCGCTCCGCGTCCGTGAGCTCGGCGATGTTGTCGTAGAAGCCGGGGATCGTGACCCGCTCGTCCGCGTCGTGCAGGGCCGCGACGAGGCGGGCCGCGACGGTGGCCGGATTGGGCACGGCGCCCCCGAAGGCACCCGAGTGGATGTCCTGGTCGGGGCCGAACAGGTCGATCTCGCAGTCCGCGACGCCGCGCATGCCGGTGCAGACGGTGGGGGTGGTCTCGGACCACATGCCGGTGTCGGACACGATCACGACATCGGCGGCGAGGCGGGCCGCCTCGCGCTCCACGAGCGCGCGGAAGTGCGGAGAGCCCGACTCCTCCTCGCCCTCGACGATCAGCTTGAGGTGCACGGCGGGGGCGGACGCGCCGGTCGCGGCCAGGTGGGCCCGGACGCCGAGGGTGTGGAAGAAGACCTGGCCCTTGTCGTCGGCGGCGCCGCGCCCGTACATCCGGCCGTCCTTGATCACCGGCTCGAACGGGTCGGTGTGCCAGCCGTCCGCGAGGGCGGCGGGCTGCACGTCGTGGTGCCCGTACACGAGGACGGTCGGGGCGGCCGGATCCTCGCTCGGCCACTCCGCGAAGACGGCGGGCGCGCCGGCCGTCTGCCAGACCTCGGCGACCGGGAAACCGGTCTCCTTGAGCTTCGCGGCCAGCCAGTCCGCGCTACGCCGTACGTCGTCCGCGTGCTCGGGCTGGGCCGAGACGGAGGGGATGCGCAGCCAGTCGGCGAGGTCGTCGAGGAAGGCCGCGCGGTGTGTGTCGATGTACGTGCGGACGACGCTGTCCGCCGGGGTGTCGCTCATGCCCACGAGCCTAGCCGTCCGTTCGACGGTCACCTTCCGTGTCCGTTTTGCCTTGGAGGATCTGCTCAAGGCGGGCGCGGTCGGGGAGGTTGCGGGGGCGGATGACGCGGCCGCTGCGGACGTGCAGGAACACGGCCGTGACCCGGGCGAGGGGGGTGTTCGTGGCTTCGGCCCAGGCCAGGCGGTAGACGGCCAGCTGGAGGGGGTCGGCCTCGGTGGTGCGGCCGGTCTTCCAGTCGACGATCTCGTAGCCGCCGGCGTCGGTGGCCGTGTCTGCGGCCGTGTCTGTGTCCTTGGCCGCAGCCGTGTCCGTGTCCGTGGTGCGGTAGACGGCGTCGATCCGGCCTCGGATCACCCGGCCGGCGAGGGTGAGCTGGACCGGGACCTCCATGCGGTACGGGGTCCGGTCGGCGTACGGGCTCCGCTCGAAGGCCGCCTTGAGGGATTCGAGGTCGGCCTCGTCGGCGATGTCCTGGTCGGAGGCGTCCCCTCCGGGGGGCTGGGCCCCGGGGAGGTCGGTGAGGGGGTCGAGGACGTCGAGGTGGGGCAGCGGGAGCTCCTCGAACCGGGACTCGACCCAGGCGTGGAACCGGGTGCCCTGGCGGGCGGCGGGCTGCGGGGGCTTGGGCATGGGGCGGGCGAGGTCGCGTACGAAGCCCTGCTCGTCGGAGGCGAGGCGGAGCAGCTGGCTGGCGGACAGCGCGGACGGGAGCTCCACGTCGCGGACCGCCTCGCGGGCGCGGCGGAGCTCACCCTCCAGGGCGTCGAGGTCACGGTCCCAGGAGGCGATGGCCCGGGCCTCCTCGGGGGTGAGGCGGGCCGTCTGCCGTCCGGCGGCGGGGCCGTCCTCGGGCCACAGGTCCTCGTCACCGCCGAGCGCGCTGGGGCGCGGCCGGGGGGTGGCGCGGTCCCCGTCCTCGAACTCGGGCCACAGGTCCTCGTTGCCCGCGGGCGCGGTGGGGCGCGGCCGGGGGGTGGAGTCGGCCCAGGCGCCGGAACCGTCCTCCGGCCACAGGTCCTGGCTGCCGGCGCCGGGCGCGGCCCAGGCTTGGTCCCCGTCGTCCGGCCACAGGTCGTCGGGGGGTGGGGGGGCTTCTTCTTCCCCCACCCCGCCCCTTCCCGAAACCGGGGCTGCGCCCCGGGCCCCCTGCGGGCCTCCGCCTGCGGCGGGCACGGCCCGTCCGGGCACGCCCGGACCCGTCCGGGCCTGCGGCCGGCCGTCCGCGCCGGCCGGTCCGTCCACCGGGTCCGGCCACGGGCCGTCCATCGCCGCGGGCCCGTCGGGCCCTGTCGGCCACGGGGTGGCCGCAGACGCTGGGGTATCCGCCGGGTCCGGCCCCAGGGTGCCTTCAGAGGCATCCGCCCGGTCCGGGTCCGGGGTGGCGGCCGTCGCCGACACGTCGGCACCTGCCCAGCGCGAAGTGGCCGCAGACGCCGAGCCATCCGCCGGGTACGGCCCCGGGGTGGCGGCGGTTGCCGACTCGTCGGCACCTGCCCGCTGCGGAGTGGCCGCGGACGCGGAGGTATCCGTCGGGTCCGGGGTGGCGGCGGTTGCCGACCCGTCGGCGCCTGCCCGCTGCGGGGTGGGCGTGGTCGCGGAGGCGTCCCCCGGGTCCGGGGAGGCCGCCGTCGCCGACACGTCGGCGCCTGCCCGCTGCGAGGCGGACGCGGAGGCATCCGCCCGGTCCGGGTCCAGGGTGGCCGCCGTCGCCGACCCATCGGCACCTGCCCGCTGCGCGGTGGGCGTGGTCGCGGAGGCGGTCGCGGGGTGCGGCGGCCAGGGGGTGGGTGTCGGGGCCGGGTAGGGGGGTTCCTCGTCGTAGGCGGGGTCTTCGCAGTGGGGGGGCCAGAGGTAGGGGTCCGGCTCCGGTGGGGTCGGGCGGGGTGGGTGGAGGTAGGACTCGACCAGGGTGGCGGCCTCGCGGCGGAGGGCGAGGGAGGCGGGGTCCAGGGGGAGGGGCCAGGAGTGGTCCGGGGTGGTGTCCGTGGACAGGGACGGGTTTTCGGCGTCGGGCTCCGGGGCGTCGGCCCAGGCTTCGATCTCGCCGTGGCCCGCGGCGCAGTGCTCGTACAGGGCGGTCAGGAACGCGGACGGGCCGCGCGGCTTCTTCTGCGTCGGGCCCCACCAGTGGCCGGAGGCCAGGAGGAGGGAGCGCGGGCGGGTGAAGGTGACGTAACCGAGGCGGAGTTCCTCGACGGCCTTGTGGGACTTGAGGGCCGACTTGAAGGAGCGCAGGCCCGGCGAGGTCCATTCCGGGGTGGGCGGGAGGGTCGGCGCGTCCCCGCGCAGGGCGTACGGGAGGACCTTCGCGTACGAGGTCCAGGCCTCCGGGGCCTTCTCCTTCGGGAAGGAGCCGGCGGAGAGGTCGGGGACCACCACCACGTCCCATTCCAGGCCCTTGGACTTGTGGGCCGTCAGGACCTTGACCGTGTTCTCGCCGCCGGGAAGTGCGTGGTCCAGGCCCTTCTCGTACTGGGCCGCCGTGCGCAGGAAGCCGAGGAAGGCGAGGAGGGAGGCCTCCCCGTCCAGGGAGGCGAAGCCGGCCGCCACGTCCATGAAGCTCGACAGGGTCTCCCGGCGGCGGGCCGCCAGCGCGTGCGGGGACGAGGCCAGCTCAACGTCGAGGCCGGTCGTCGCCAGGACCCGGTGCAGTACGTCCATCAGCGGGTCGGAGAGGGAACGCCGCAGGTCGCGCAGTTCCTGGGCGAGGTGTGCGAAGCGGACCCGGGCGGCCGCGGAGAAGGGCAGCCGGTCGGGGGCGGACTGGCCCGCGCCGTCCAGGAAGGTTTCGAGGGCGTCGGCCAGCGACACGATCTCCGCCGGGTCCACGCCCTCCACGGCCGCCGCGAGGCGGTCGTCGTCCGAGGAGGACGAGTGGGAGGAGCGGGAGATCAGGGTGCGGGCGCGGCGGCCCAGCAGGGCCAGGTCGCGGGCGCCGATGCGCCAGCGCGGCCCGATGAGCAGCCGGACGAGCGCGGCATTGGCGCCCGGGTCCTGGAGGACCTCGCAAACGGCGACGAGGTCCGCGACCTCGGGGAGGTGGAGGAGGCCGGACAGGCCGACGACCTCGACGGGCACGTCGCGTTCGACCAGGACCGCCTGGATCCGTGCGAAGTCGCCGCCCGAACGGCACAGGACGGCGATCTCGCGCGGCTCCGTACCGGTGCGGACCAGGTGGGCGACGGAGTCCGCGATCCAGTCGAGCTCCTGCGCGTGGGTCTCCAGCAGGGCGCACCGGACCGAGCCGTCGCGCTCCGCGCCCGGGGCGGGGCGCAGGGCCTCGACGCCCTCGTGCAGGGCGCGCAGCGGGGCGGCGAGCTCGTTGGCCAGGTCCAGGAGGCGGCCGCCGCTGCGCCGGTTCTCGCTGAGGGAGAACCGGGTGGCGGGGCTGCCGTCGGCGTAGGGGAAGTGCTCGGGGAAATCGTCGAGGTTCGCCACGGAGGCGCCGCGCCAGCCGTAGATGGCCTGGCAGGGGTCGCCGACGGCGGTCACGGCGTGGCCGGTCCCCCCGCCGAACAGCCCGGAGAGCAGGAGCCGCTGGGCGACCGAGGTGTCCTGGTACTCGTCGAGCAGCACCACGCGGAACTCCTCGCGCAGCAGGGCTCCGACCTCGGGGCGGGTGGTGGCGAGCCGGGCGGAGAGGGCTATCTGGTCGCCGAAGTCGAGGAGGTCGCGGGAGCGCTTGGCCGCGCGGTAGCGCTCGGTCAGCTCGAGGAGTTCGAGGCGGCCGCGGACCGCCTCGGGGACCTTGCGCAGGTCTTCGTTGCTCAGCTTCACGTCCGCGAGGGCGGAGAGGAGCTCCGTGTCGTACGCGCGCAGCCGCTCGGGGGGTACGAGGTGCTCGGAGAGCTCTCCGTCCTGCGCGAGGAGGTCGCTGACCAGGTCGGGAACCGATTTGGTCAGGGCGGGGTACGGGCCCGGGGCCTCGCGGAGCACCCGGGCGGCGAGCTGGAAGCGGGTGGCATCGGCGAGCAGCCGGGCGCTGGGCTCCAGACCGATGCGCAGGCCGTGGTCCTTGAGGAGCTGTCCGGCGAAGGCGTGGTACGTGGAGATGCGCGGCTCGCCGCCCGCGGAGTCGGCCTCGGCCGGGGAGGGGTCCGGGTCGCTGATCCCGGCCCGTGCGAGGGCGGTCCGTACCCGCTCGGCGAGCTCGCCCGCGGCCTTGTTCGTGAAGGTCAGACCGAGGACCTGCTCGGGTGCGACCGCGCCGGTGCCGACCAGCCAGACCACGCGGGCGGCCATGACGGTGGTCTTGCCGGAGCCGGCGCCCGCCACGATGACCTGCGGGGCGGGCGGGGCGGTGATGCAGGCCATCTGCTCGGGCGTGAAGGGGATCCCCAGGAGCTCCTTGAGCTGCTCGGGATCGGTCAGGACCTGTGGGCGCTGGGGCGTGGGGCCCTGGTGGGCGGGGCCCTGGTGGGCTGACGGACGTGCGGGCACCTGAAAAGGCTAGCCGCCCGCACCGACAGTCCCCGCCGCGCTGGCCTCCGGCGGGGGGGGAGCTCGGGTGGTGGCACCGGCCATGCGGGGTTGCCCTGCGGGGCGGAGTCCCCTACCCGCCCTTCCACCGTTCCCCGGGCTCCGCCCGGACCCGCGCCTCAAACGCCGGCGAGGCTGGGGTGTCCCCGGGCGCTACCCGGAGCCCGGTCCTCAAGCGCCGGACGGGCTGGGAGAGGTCCCGGGCTGCGCCCGGACCCCCTGGGGCTCCGCCCCAGACCCCGCTCCTCAAACGCCGGCGAGGCTGGATTGTGCCGCTCCGCGGCAAACCAGCCCGCCCCGCGCACATCCAGCCGAACGCCGGCCACAATCAGCCCCTCCGGCGTTTGAGGAGCGGGGGCCCGGGGGCTGGCCCCCGGCAACGGCGCCGCACCCGGCAACGGGTCCGGGCAAAGCCCGGGGAACGGGCGAAGGGCGGGTAGGGGACCTTGCCCCGCAGGGCCCACCCAGCCGCACCGGCGTACCCGGGGCCGGGGACCTCCGCCGCACCGGCGTGCCCGGGTGCTCGGCTGCCGCTCCGGCGTGGGTCGCGCGGCCTACTCCACCGTCTGGCGGCCCTCCGGGCGGGCGCTGCACGAGGCGCGGAAGGAGCAGTGGTCGCAGTGCTTGCCCAGGGCGGGGGCGAAGCGCTCGTCGAGGACCCGGCCGGCGGCGGTGGCGAGCAGGTCGCCGACCCAGGCACCGGGGGCGCCCCCCTCCAGAGCCTGCTGCGCCTGGATCTTGGGCACCGTGTCGCCGCCGTCGCGCTGGGCGGCGCCCTGGCGCAGCTGGACGAGTTCGGCACCGCCCGGCGCGGGCCGCAGGCCGTCGAAGACCTCGTCGACGGCGCCCTCGCGCACGGCGAGCTGGTACACGGCGAGCTGCGGGTGGCGTTCGACCTCCTTGGCGGTCGGCGCGGACTTGCCGGTCTTGAAGTCGACGACGTACGCGCGGCCCTGCGCGTCCGCCTCGACCCGGTCCATGGAACCGCGCACCCGGACGGCATACTCCCCCGCTTCGAGGGTGACGTCGAAGTCGTGCTCGGTGGCCACGGTCTCCCGGCCCCCGCGGTCGGTGGTGTGCCAGCGCAGGAAGCGCTCCAGGGCGGCGCGGGCGTTGTCCTTCTCCTGGCGGGACTTCCAGGGGGCGTCGAAGGCGAGCGAATCCCAGACGGAATCGAGGCGTTCCATGAGGACGGCGAGGTCGGCGGGGGTGCGGCCGGAGGCGACCTCGTCGGCGAGGACGTGGACGACGTTGCCGAAGCCCTGGGCTGCGGTGGAGGGGGCGTCGGCCTTGACCTCGCGGCCCAGGAACCACTGGAGGGAACAGGTGTTGGCGAGCTGCTCCAGGGCGGAGCCGGACAGGGCGACGGGGTGGTCGCGGTCGCGGAGCGGGACGCTGCTGCGGGTGGGCTCGTACAGCCCCCACCAGCGCTGCGGGTTCGCGGCCGGGACCAGCGGGCGGTCCTCGTCGTCGGTGAGCACGGCGAGCCGGGCGAGGCGCCGGGCGGCGGCGTCGCGCAGGGCGGGCGAGGCGTCGGGGTCGACGGTGGTGGCGCGGAGTTCCGCGACGAGCGCGGGGACGGCGAGCGGGCGGCGGGGGCGGCCGGTGACGTCCTTGACGGGGACGCCGAGCTCGGTGAGGAGGCGGGAGGGCTGGTCGCCGTCCTCGGCGGGGGCCTTGACCGCGGTGACGACGAGGCGCTCGCGGGCGCGGGTGGCGGCTACGTAGAAGAGCCGGCGCTCCTCGGCGAGGAGCGCGCCCGGGGTGAGGGGTTCGGCGAGGCCGTCGCGGCCGATGCGGTCGGCTTCGAGGAGGGAGCCGCGGCGGCGCAAGTCGGGCCAGAGCCCTTCCTGGACGCCCGCGACGACGACGAGTCCCCACTCCAGGCCCTTGGAGCGGTGCGCGGTCATGAGGCGGACGGCTTCGCGGCGGACGGCGCGGGGGGTGAGGGTGTCTCCGGCGATGTCCTCGGCCTCGAGCTGTTCGAGGAAGTTCAGGGCGCCGCGGCCGCCGGTACGTTCCTCCGCGCGGGCGGCGGTCTCGAAGAGCGCGCAGACGGCGTCGAGGTCGCGGTCGGCGTTGCGGCCGGCGGGGCCGCCGCGGCGGGCGTTGCGTTCCAGCCGCTGTGGCCAGGGGGTGCCGTCCCAGAGGGTCCACAGGACCTCCTCGGCGGTGCCGCCACCCGCGAGGAGCTCGCGGGCCTTGCGCAGCAGCAGGCCGAGGCGTTGTGCTCCGCGGGCGTAGGCGGGGTCGTGGGCGACGAGCCGCTCGGGCTCCGCGAGGGCTCTGGCGAGCAGCACGTCGGAGGGGGCGGGGGTCTTGACCCCCGCGGCCCGCTCCTCGTCGCGCAGCGCGCGGCCGAGGCGGCGCAGGTCGGCGGCGTCCATCCCGCCGAGCGGCGAGGCCAGCAGCACGAGCGCGGCCTCGACCCCGATCCACCCGTCCCCGGCGGTGTCGCCTGCGGCGGCCCTTCCCGACGGGGCAGCCCCGCCCGTCCCGGCGCCTGCGGCGCCGGATGCACCGCCGACTCCGTCGGACGGCCCGGCCGGTGCCGCGTCCGGGGTGTCGGCGGAGCCGGACGGCGCCGTAGCGGGGGAAGCACCCCGCCCACCCGCCCCAAAGTTGCGAGCAAGCTCGCCCGCACCGGCGCCTGCGGCGCCCGATGCCTCCCCGACCCCGTCGGGCAGCCCGGCCCGTACCGCGTCCTGGGTGTCGGCGGAGCCGGACGTACCGGTGCCGTCTCCGGCGGCGGGTGAGGTGTCCCGCCCACCCGCCCCAAAGTTGTGAGCAGACTCGCCCACACCGGCGCCTGCGGCGCCCGACGCCTCCCCGACCCCGTCGGACAGCCCGGCCCGTACCGCGTCCTGGGTGTCGGCGGAGCCGGACGTACCGGTGCCGGCTCCGGCGGCGGGTGAGGTGTCCCGCCCACCCGCCCCAAAGTTGCGAGCAAGCTCGCCCGTACCGACGTCCGCGCCGGGGAAAGCACCCCGCCCGCCCACCCCAGAGCTGCGAGCAGGCTCGCCCACATCGGCGCCTGCGGCGCCCGACACGGCCTCGGCCCCGCCCGGGTCAGCGGCGGAGGCAGGCACGGCCGGGCCGGACGGCTCGGTGCCGCCTGCAGCGGCGGGAGTGGCACCCGTGGCGGCGGGACCGACCGTGGGGGCGCCGGACGTGGCCTCGGCTTCAGCCGCGGCGGCAGCGGAGGCGGGTGCGGGTGCCGGGGAGGCGGTGGGTGGGGGGAGGGCGGATTCGGCGAGGGTGCGGAGGGCTGTGAGGAGGGGGGATATGGCCGGCTCGTGGCGGAGGGGGGAGTCCGTGCCGTCGGTTTCGGCCGGGACTCCCGCTGCGATCAGGGCGCGGCGCATCTGCGGGAGGGTGCGGCCGCCCGCGCGGACCAGGACGGCCATGTCCTGCCAGGGCACGCCCTCTTCCAGGTGGGCCCGGCGCAGGATGTCGGCGATGTTGTCCAGTTCCGCGCCGGCGGTGGGGTAGGTGAACACCTCGACGCGGCCGCCCTCGCGGGTCGAGGCGAGCGCGCGGTGGGCCCGTACCGCCGCCGAGGGCAGGCGCGGCAGCGCCATGCGGGTGGTGAGGTGGCGGGTGGCGGCCAGGAGGGCCGAGGAGGAGCGGCGGGAGGTGGTGAGGGCGCGGACCTCGGCTCCGGGGAAGGAGGTCTCGAAGTCGAGGATGTTGTTGATGTCCGCGCCGCGGAAGGCGTAGATCGACTGGTCGGGGTCGCCGAAGGCGGTCAGCCTGCCGGCGGGTCCGGCCAGGGCGCGCAGCAGGCGCAGCTGGGAGGCGTCGGTGTCCTGGTACTCGTCCACGTAGATCACGTCGTACAGGGACGAGAGCGAGGGGGTGCGTTCCGCCAGGAGGACGGCGCGGTGGAGGAGTTCCGCGTAGTCCAGGGTGCCCTGGAGGTCCAGGACGTCGAGGTACTCGGCGAGGAAGGCCGCCGCCGCCTTCCAGTCCGGCCGGCCCAGGCGGGTCGCGAAGTCGGAGAGGGCTCCGGGGCCCAGGCCCAGTTCGCGGGCGCGGGCGAGCACCGCGCGGACCTCGTCCGCGAAGCCGCGCGTGGTCAGCGCGGCCCGCAGGTCGTCCGGCCAGCGGATCGAGCGGATCCGGCGCTGGCCTTCGAGGAGGGTGCGGACCATGACGTCCTGCTCCGGGCCGGAGAGGAGGCGCAGCGGGTCCGCGAAGAGTTCGGTGTCCTGGTGGGAGCGGACCAGTCCGTAGCAGAAGGAGTGGAAGGTGGTGGCCTGCGGGGCGCGCGCCCCGCCGAGCCGCAGGGCGGTGCGGTCGCGCAGTTCGACCGCGGCCTTGCGGCTGAAGGTGAGGATCAGGACGCGTGCGGGGTCGGTCCCGGACTCCACGCGGGCCGCGACCGCCTCGACCAGCGTGGTCGTCTTTCCGGTGCCCGGTCCGGCCAGGACCAGCAGCGGACCGCCGGTGTGCTCAACCACCGCGCGCTGCGCTGCGTCCAGCACAGGAGGATCCACCCGCTCCGCACCGGTACGCACCAGGCGGTACGCGTCCGGGGTCCGCGCACGCCGCCGCTCGGTGCGGTGGCCGTCGGAGGAAGAGGTGTTCACGTGGGGTGCCGGTCCTGGTGGGTCTGCCGTTGCGGCGGTCGCTGCCGCAGCGGTTGCTGCTGTGGTGACGGCCCGGGCGGTGGCCGCGGCCGAAGCCTGAGCCCTGGCCCAAGCCGGAGCCTGAGCCCCGGCCGGAGCCGGAGCCCCGGCCGAAACGGCGGCCTGCGCCGAAGCCGAAGAGGCAACGCTACGGCACTGCGCGCGGCGGGCGCAGTTTCCCCGGTACTGCCGACCTCACTGCCATCCGGTCCCACGCGTCCCCCGTACGGGGCTTCGCACGTCCCTTCGACCACCCGTGCGGGCCTCGCATGGCCGAAGCTGTCACATGTGACCTTCGTCCCGCGCTGCGTCCGCGCCGTCCCCGTCCCAGCGCGCCCGCCGCATATCGAGCCGCGGTTCGCCGTCGCCGGTCAGACGCAGCGGGGTGGCCTCCGCGCGGTAGTTCTCCAGCGCCCGCAGCTCGCTGCCGGGCAGCGGGCGGCCGTCGGCCCGCACCACCCGCCACCAGGGCACGGCTCCCCCGTACAGGGCCATGACGCGGCCCACTTGGCGGGGGCCGCCCTCCCCGAGCCACTCCGCGACATCGCCGTACGTCATCACCCGGCCGGGCGGAATCCGCTCGGCCGCCTCCAGCACCCGCTCCGCGTACGCGGGCAGCTCTTCGCTCATTCGGCCCATGGTGCCGCACCGGACCGACAGGGGAGCGGCAAGCGCGTGGAGGCCCGTGTTCCGGACCGGCTCGCACCCTGCTGCCCCCCGCGGCCGCCGGTCCGTGCCACCATCTTCCGGGCGGTGACGCGTGATACGTGATCAAGAAGAGACGGAAGTGACGGGAAGGGAGCAGGGTGTGAGTCCTCCGGACGGCGCGGCGACGAACGACGGCGCGCGCTCAGACGAAGCCCCGCCACCGGGTCGCGAGGACGATATGCACGCCGGCTTGCCCTTGCCCCTGTCTCCGGAAGCGGAAGCGAACGCGGACGCGGACGCTGAAGCGGCACCGCCACCGGCGCCGGCACCGCCACCGGTGCAGAAGCCGGCCCCCGCCCCGGCCCCCGACGACGTCGAGGCCCCGCACGGTCACACCCCGACGGCCGCCGACCAGGTGGAGGTCGACGAGCCGCTGCTCGCCGCCCGCGTGCACCGCCCCTCCGACCTCGTACGCCTCCTCGTCGGGGTCCTCGGCATCGCCGTCGTCCTCGGCATCGCCGCCTTCGCCCACGGCACCACCGCGGGTCTGGAGGCCGACATCAGCAACGGCACCGGGCAGGCGCCCGACGTGCTGATCAAGGTCGCCGGTCTGGTGTCGAGCATCGCCGTGCTCCTCGTCCCGGTGGCCTTCGCCATCGAGCGGCTGATCAAGCGCGACGGGCTGCGCATCGCCGACGGCGTGCTCGCCGCCGTCCTCGCGCACGGGGTGACCCTCGCCACGGACCTGTGGGTCTCCCAGGGCGCCCCCGAGACCATCCAGGAAGCCCTCACCCGCCCCACCGGGGCCGGCGGGGCCCTCACCGATCCGGTGCACGGCTACCTCGCGCCCGTGATCGCGTACATGACCGCCGTCGGGATGACCCGGCGCCCGCGCTGGCGCGTCGCGCTGTGGGTGGTCCTGCTGCTGGACGCCTTCGCGATGCTGGTCGGCGGCTACACCACCCCCTTCTCGATCATCCTGACCGTGCTGATCGGCTGGAGCGTCGCGTACGGAACCCTGTACGCGGTCGGCTCGCCGAACGTCCGCCCCACCGGGCAGAACCTCCTCGCGGGCCTGCGCCGGGTCGGCTTCCAGCCGGTCAGCGCGATGCGCGCCGAGTCCCCGGAAGGCGGCGACAGCACCGAGGTCAGCGACCGCGGGCGGCGCTACCACGTCACCCTGGAGGACGGCCCGCCGCTCGACGTCACCGTCGTGGACCGGGAGCAGCAGGCCCAGGGCTTCTACTACCGGGTCTGGCGCCGCCTCACGCTGCGCGGGATCACCACCCGGCGCAGTCTGCAGTCGCTGCGCCAGGCGCTGGAGCAGGAGGCGCTGCTCGCGTACGCGGCCATCGCGGCCGGCGCCAACGCGCCCAAGCTCATCGCCACCTCCGAGCTGGGTCCGGACGCCGTGATGCTCGTCTACGAGCACCTGGGCGGCCGGAGCCTGGACTCGCTGGCCGACGAGGAGATCACCGACGAGCTGAGCCGCAACGCCTGGCAGCAGGTACGGGCCCTGCAGTCGCGGCGGATCGCGCACCGGCGGCTCACCGGGGACGCCCTCGTGGTGGATCGTTCCGGCAGCGGCAGCGACGGCGCCCCGGCGGGCACCATCACCCTGACCGATCTGCGCGGCGGCGAGATCGCGGCCGGCGACCTCGTGCTGCGCATGGACATCGCGCAGCTGCTCACCACCCTCGGCCTGCGGGTCGGCGCCGAGCGTTCGGTGGCCTCGGCGGTGTCGGTGCTCGGCCCGGACGCGGTGGCGGACTGTCTGCCGCTGCTCCAGCCGATCGCGCTGAGCCGCTCCACCCGGGCCACGCTGCGCAAGCAGGCGCGGGAGCGGGCGGACCGGGAGCGGGAGGCCGTACTGGAGTCCTCGCGGGCGGCGAAGGCCGCGCGCGGGGCGGACTCCGCCTCGTCCTCGGCGCGCTCGGCCATCGGCAAGGTCGAGAAGAAGGCCGAGAAGAAGGCCCTGGACGACGCGCTCGACGGGGCCCGCGAGGAGGATCTGCTGAGCCAGATCCGCCAGCAGGTGCTGCTGATCCGTCCGCAGGCGCCGGTGGAGCCGGCCCGGCTGGAGCGGATCCGGCCGCGCACGCTCGTGTCGTTCATCGCCGGTGCGTTCGGCGCGTACTTCCTGGTCACGCAGATCGCGCACGTCGACTTCGCCACCACGATCGGCGATGCGCAGTGGGGCTGGGTCGGGGTGGCGCTCGCCTTCTCGGCGCTCACCTATTTCGCGGCGGCGATGAGCCTGCTGGGCTTCGTGCCCGAGCGGGTGCCGTTCCTGCGGACCGTACTGGCCCAGGTCGCCGGTTCCTTCGTGAAGCTGGTGGCTCCGGCGGCGGTCGGCGGGGTCGCGCTGAACACCCGCTTCCTCCAGCGGGCCGGCATCCGGCCGGGGCTGGCGGTGGCCAGTGTGGGCGCCTCGCAGCTGTTCGGGCTGGCGAGCCACATCCTGCTGCTGCTGTCCTTCGGCTATCTGACGGGCACCGAGAAGACCCCCGAGATGACCCCGTCGAGGACGGTCATCGCGGGTCTGCTGACGGTGGCCGTGCTGGTGCTGGTGGTCACGGCCGTGCCCTTCCTGCGCAAGTTCGTGGCCACCCGGGTGCGGGCCCTGTTCGCGGGAGTGGTCCCGCGCATGCTGGACGTGCTCCAGCGGCCGCAGAAGCTGCTGACCGGCATCGGCGGGATGCTGCTGCTGACGGGCTGCTTCGTGATGTGCCTGGACGCCTCGATCCGTGCCTTCGGCGGCGGCGAGGACATCAGCTACGCGAGCATCGCGGTGGTCTTCCTGGCCGGCAACGCCCTGGGTTCGGCCGCGCCGACGCCGGGCGGCATCGGAGCGGTGGAGGGCGCCCTGACCCTGGGCCTGGTCGCGGCGGGGCTGGACGGCCAGGTGGCGTTCTCGGCGGTGCTGCTGTTCCGCGTGGTGACCTTCTGGCTGCCGGTGCTGCCGGGATGGATCTCCTTCAACTTCCTGACCCGCAAGGAAGCGATCTGAATCCCCCGGCGGTCCGCATACTCCGGGCGGTCCGCATACTCCGGACGGTCCGCCTCCCCCGGCGGCTCCAAATCCCCTGGAGTCCTGTCGGCAGCCCCGCCTAGGGTGACCGGATGAACGCGATACAGGTGGTCACCGACCGGAGCGAGTGGCGGGCCGGCTTCGAGGAGCGGGTCCTCGCCGGGTACCGGGCCGCGGGCTGTTCGGAGCCCCTCGCCCGGGCCCTGCTGGAGCGGGCGCTGAAGGGCGCCGACGACTGGACGGTGGCCGCGGACGGCGCCGGCTGGATCGCGGTCGGGGTGTCCCAGGACAACGGGGCCACCGTGGGCCGGATCCACGATCTGACGGCGGAGCCGGGTCCGGCCGCGGCGGCGGCCCGCGCATGGGCCGAGCGCTGGTGCGCCGGACGGGGCGCGGAACGGGTGGAGGTCCGGCTCAGCGGCGCCGCCGGGCCCGCGCACGCGGTCTTCGCCGACTACCCCGTACGGGGCCAGAACCGGATGCGCACCGCCGCCGAGCGGCCGGAGCTGCCGCCGGGCCTCGGCGTCCGCCCGCTCACCGAGGAGGAGTACCCCGGCTGGTACGCGGGCGAGGAGGCCGCGTACATCGCGGACATCGTCCGCGCCGGAGCCCTGACCGCGGAGCAGGCCAAGGCCAAGTCCGACGAGGACTTCGCCCGGTCCCTCCCGCAGGGCTACCGCACCCCCGGGCACGCCTTCTACGCGATGGAGGCGCAGGGGCAGGTGATCGGCACGGGCTGGGTGAACCACGGCTTCCTGCCGGGCGTCACCTTCGGCTTCTCGCTGGAGGTCTACGAGGAGCACCGCGGCAAGGGCTACGGGCGGGCCGCGATGGCCGTCGGCGAGTGGGCCACCCGGCAGGGCGGCGACGAGGCGATGATGTTCAACGTCTTCGGCGGCAACGAGGTGGCGATGAGCCTCTACGACAGCACCGGGTTCGCCGTCCTGGACGAGTTCCGCTCGCTGCCCCTCTGAAGCGGCCCCGGCCCACTTCCCTGAGGCACTAGAAGACCAGCAGCAGCGAAGCCAGCAGGGCCGCCGAGCCCACGATCTCGACCGCTCCGACCACCGCCACCTTGAGCCCGCGGCCGGGGAGCGCGGCGGCCCGGGCCAGGTAGGCCGCGAAGGGCAGGGCCAGCCACGGGGAGAGGCAGGCCGCCAGGGCGCCGGCCACCGCGTGGTAGGTCACCGAACCGCGGTAGTACGTAAGGGAGTTGCGTTCCCTGATCATCGTCTTCACGTACGGGACCGTGCCCGCGAAGTACAGCAGGCAGGCGGCGGCGGGCGCCCACGGCAGTCCTCCGCCGCCCAGCCGGGCGGCCACCGGCAGCATGCCGCACGCCGGGGCCACCGCGACCAGCCCGTTGACCAGAGCCCGCTCGCGGTTGGTGCGCGCGAACCAGGAGTTCACGGCCACGAAGGGCGCCGCCACCGCGCCCGCGAGCAGCAGCCAGGGGTGGAGCACCGCGAGCGGGATCCCCGCCAGGGCGGTCGCCGCACCGAGGACGAGCGCCGGGCGGACGTGCCGCCGGGCCACCTGCGGGCGCCGCGCGGCGACCCGGCGCAGGCGCAGCCACTGCTGGGCGTGGAAGACCGCGGCGTAGCCGAGGAGCCAGGCCGTCAGCAGCAGGGCGTGCTGCGCCCCGGGCCGCGGCGAGAGGAACGTGCCCGCGAGGAAGGGCACCGTAAGCATCGCCCACGCCCCGTGCTGGTCCGGAATCCAGGCCGCTTTCCTTCCCCTGTTCCGGGACACCTCGGCGAAGCCTTCCGCTCGTCGATATCCGGATAACTGGTATTCGGACTCGTAATTTTCCGTCTCCACAATGGAGTTGACCTCTCCAGCGTGGCATCCACTCGGCCTGTGAAAGACCGGGATTAGGTCACCCCCGTACGGGACCTTTGTCATCGGATTCGCCTCCGCGCCGGGCGTAGCGTCGTGCCTGGGTCATCTTGCCCAGACCCCGCACCGCCTTTTATTCCGGCCTGGAGGGTCGCCTTGCACGAGCGCCACGCACGCGAAGAACGCGACGGACGCGACGTACGCGACCGACACCAGGACGCCGTCGAATCGCTGATCAAGGCGGGCAGTTTCTTCCGGACCGCCGAGGTCTCGGAGGACCTGCGGACCGTCCACCACACCGGCGGCCGCGCCGCGGAGGCCTTCTACCGGGACCGGTGGAGCCACGACAAGGTCGTGTACTCCACCCACGGCGTGAACTGCACCGGCTCCTGCCGGTGGAAGGTCTACGTCAAGGACGGGATCATCACCTGGGAGACCCAGTCCACCGACTACCCCTCCGTGGGCCCCGACAGCCCCGAGTACGAGCCCCGCGGCTGCCCGCGCGGCGCCTCGTTCTCCTGGTACTCCTACTCCCCCACCCGGGTGCGCTACCCGTACGTGCGCGGCACCCTGCTGGAGATGTACCGCGAGGCCAAGGCGCGTCTCGGCGACCCGGTCGAGGCCTGGGCCGACATCCAGTCCGACCCGGTCCGCCGGCGCTCGTACCAGCAGGCCCGCGGCAAGGGCGGCCTGGTGCGGGCGACGTGGGAGGAGGCGACGGAGATCGTCGCCGCCGCGCACGTGCACACGATCAAGGAGCACGGGCCGGACCGGGTGGCGGGCTTCTCGCCGATCCCGGCGATGTCGATGGCCTCGCACGCGGCCGGCGCCCGCTTCCACTCGCTCATCGGCGCGCCGATGCTGTCCTTCTACGACTGGTACGCCGATCTCCCGGTCGCCTCCCCGCAGGTGTTCGGGGACCAGACGGACGTCCCCGAGTCGGGCGACTGGTGGGACGCCGCGTACCTGATGATGTGGGGCTCGAACGTCCCCGTCACCCGTACCCCGGACGCCCACTGGATGGCCGAGGCCCGTTACCGCGGCCAGAAGGTCGTCACCGTTTCCCCGGATTACGCGGACAACACCAAATTCGCCGACGAATGGATGCACCCGCACCCCGGTACGGACGGTGCGCTGGCCCTCGCGATGGGCCACGTCATCCTCAAGGAATTCTTCGTCGACAAGCAGACCCCTTTCTTCACGGATTACGTCCGCCAGTACACGGACCTGCCGTTCCTGGTGTCCCTCAAGGAGACCGAGCAAGGCCTGGTTCCGGGGAAGTTCGTCACCGCGGCCGACCTCGGCCGGGAGACGGAGAACGCGCGGTGGAAGACCGTGCTGGTCGACGACGCGACCGGCGAGGCCGTCGTGCCGAACGGCTCGCTCGGCCACCGCTGGGGCAAGAACGAGAAGCCCGAGTGGAACCTCGACCTCGGGGACACCGTCCCGCGGCTGACGCTCCACGGCACCGCCGACGAGAGCGCGGAGATCGTCCTCCCGCGCTTCGAGGACGACGAGCGGGGCGGCACGATCCGCCGCGGCGTTCCGGTACGGCGGCTCGCGACCGCCGACGGCGAGCGGCTCGTCACGACCGTCTTCGACCTGATGCTTGCCCAGTACGGGGTCGGCCGCGAGGGCCTGCCCGGCGTGTGGCCCACCGGCTACGAGGACGCGAGCGCCCCGGGCACCCCCGGCTGGCAGGAGTCGCTGACCTCCGTCCCGGCGGCCCAGGCGGCGCGCGTGGCACGGGAGTTCGCGCAGACCGCCGAGCAGTCGAACGGCCGCTGCATGATCCTGATGGGCGCGGGCACGAACCACTGGTTCCACTCGGAGACCATCTACCGCTCCTTCCTGGCCCTGCTCACCCTCACCGGCTGCCAGGGCCGCAACGGCGGCGGCTGGGGCCACTACGTCGGCCAGGAGAAGTGCCGTCCGGTCACCGGCTGGGCGACGCTGGCCGCCGCCTCCGACTGGTCGCGCCCGCCGCGCCAGATGATCGGCGCGGCCTGGTTCTACCTGCACACCGACCAGTGGCGTTACGACACCCTGCCGGCCGAGGCGCTGGCCTCCCCGCTGGCCACCGGGGCCTTCGAGGGCATGACCGGCTCGGACTGCCTGGCGGCGAGCGCCCGGATGGGCTGGATGCCCTCGTACCCGACCTTCGACCGCAACCCGCTGGAGCTGGGCGAGGCCGAGGACCCGATCGCGGAGACCGTCCGGCAGCTGAGGAGCGGCGAGCTCGGCTTCGCCGGCGAGGACCCGGACGCCCCGCACAACTGGCCGCGCGTGCTGAACGTGTGGCGGGCCAACCTGCTGGGCTCCAGCTCCAAGGGCAACGAGTACTTCCTCAAGCACCTCCTGGGCACCCACTCCAACCTGCCCGAGGACGGGCCGCGCTGCACCCCGAAGGACGTGACGTACCGGGAGGAGGACGTGGAGGGCAAGCTCGACCTGCTCATGTCCATGGACTTCCGGATGACGTCGACGACGCTGCTCTCCGACGTGGTGCTCCCGGCGGCCACCTGGTACGAGAAGCACGACCTGTCCTCCACGGACATGCACCCCTTCCTGCACGCCTTCACCCCGGCCGTGGACCCGCCGTGGCAGGCCCGCTCCGACTACGACGCCTTCAAGGGGCTGGCCGAGCGCTTCGGCGAGCTCGCGAAGACCCACCTGGGCGTGCGCAAGGACCTGGTCGCCACCGCCCTCCAGCACGACACCCCGGGCGGCGAGATGGCCCAGCCCGGCGGGGTCGCGCTGGACTGGTCGAAGGGCGAGTGCGAGCCCGTACCGGGCCGGACCATGTACAACCTGGCGGTCGTGGAGCGGGATTACGGGGCGGTCGGCGAGAAGTTCGCCGCGCTCGGGCCGCTCGTCGACGAGCTGGGCGTGACCACGAAGGCCGTCACCTTCGACGTGGCCGAGGAGATCTCCTACCTCGGTGCGAAGAACGGTACGGTCCGCGGCGGAGTCGCCGACGGCCGCCCGCGCCTGGAGACCGCCCAGCAGGCCTGCGAGGCGATCCTCTCCCTCTCCGGCACCAGCAACGGCCGCCTGGCCACGCAGGGGTTCGAGACCCTGGAGAAGAAGGTCGGCACGCACATGGCCCACCTGGCCGCCGAGGCCGAGGGCAAGCGGATCACCTTCGCCGACACCCAGGCCCGCCCGGTCCCGGTGATCACCTCGCCCGAGTGGTCGGGTTCGGAGTCCGGCGGGCGCCGGTACACGGCCTTCACGATCAACACCGAGCACCTCAAGCCATGGCACACCCTCACCGGCCGCCAGCACTTCTTCATCGACCACGACTGGCTGCACGAGGTCGGGGAGTCCCTCCCCGTCTACAAGCCGCCGCTGAACATGCACACCCTGTACGGGGAGCCCGAGCTCGGCACGGTCGACGAGAAGACCAAGTCGGTGGCGGTCCGGTACCTGACCCCCCACAACAAGTGGGCGATCCACAGCCAGTACCAGGACAACCTCTACATGATGACCCTGGGCCGCGGCGGCCAGACGGTGTGGATGTCCCCGCAGGACGCCGAGGCGATCGGCGTCGCGGACAACGACTGGATCGAGGCGGTCAACCGCAACGGCGTGATCACCGCCCGCGCGATCGTCTCCCACAAGATGCCGCCCGGCACGGTCTACATGAACCACGCGCAGGAGCGCACGGTCGGCGTCCCCAAGACGGAGAAGACCGGCCGCCGCGGCGGCATCCACAACTCGCTCACCCGGGTGATGCTCAAGCCCACCCACCTCATCGGCGGTTACGCCCAGCTCACCTGGGCCTTCAACTACCTCGGCCCGACCGGCAACCAGCGCGACGAGGTGACGGTCATCCGCCGCCGCGACCAGAAGGTGGAGTTCTAACAACATGCGCGTGATGGCACAGGTCGCGATGGTCATGAACCTCGACAAGTGCATCGGCTGCCACACCTGCTCGGTCACCTGCAAGCAGGCGTGGACCAACCGGCAGGGCACCGAGTACGTCTGGTTCAACAACGTCGAAACCCTCCCCGGCCAGGGCTACCCGCGCCGCTGGGAGGACCAGGAGAAGTGGAAGGGCGGCTGGGAGCGCACCCGCTCCGGCAAGCTCCGCCTCAAGGCGGGCGGCCGCCTCGCCAAGCTGGGCAAGATCTTCGCGAACCCGGACCTGCCGGAGATCGACGACTACTACCAGCCCTGGACCTACGAGTACAAGAACCTCACCGAGGCTCCGGCGGGCGACGACATGCCCACCGCCCGGCCCGTCTCCCAGCTCACCGGCGAGCCCATCGACAAGATCGAATGGGGTCCGAACTGGGACGACAACCTCGGCGGCGCGCCCACGCACGCCCCGCAGGACCCGATCATCGAGAAGATCCGCGACGAGGTCGGCGAGAAGATCCGCTTCGAGTTCGAGCAGAGCTTCATGTTCTACCTCCCGCGCATCTGCGAGCACTGCCTCAACCCCGCGTGCGTCTCCTCCTGTCCCTCGGGCGCGATGTACAAGCGCGAGGAGGACGGCATCGTCCTGGTCGACCAGGACCAGTGCCGCGGCTGGCGGATGTGCGTGACCGGATGCCCGTACAAGAAGGTGTACTTCAACCACCAGACCGGCAAGGCCGAGAAGTGCACGTTCTGCTTCCCGCGCATCGAGGTCGGCATGCCGACGGTGTGCTCGGAGACCTGCGTGGGCCGGATGCGCTACCTCGGCGTGATGCTCTACGACGCCGACAAGGTGGCCGAGGCCGCCGCGGTCGAGGACGAGCACGATCTGTACCCCTCCCAGGTGGAGTGCTTCCTGGACCCCGCGGACCCGGCCGTGATCGCCGCCGCCCGCGCGGCCGGCATCACCGACGAGTGGCTCGACGCGGCCCGCAACTCCCCGGTCTACGACCTGATCGCCACCTACCAGGTCGCCCTGCCGCTCCACCCGGAGTACCGGACGATGCCGATGGTCTGGTACATCCCGCCGCTCTCTCCCGTCGTCGAGGCGGTCGCCGCCACCGGCAGCGACGGCGAGGACGCCGGGAACCTGTTCGGGGCCATCGACGCGATGCGCATCCCCGTCGAGTACCTCGCCGCGGTCCTGACCGCCGGCGACACCGTGCCCGTGGAGGCGGTGCTGCGCCGGATGGCCGCGATGCGCGCCTACATGCGCCGCGTCAACCTGGGCGAGGAGCGGGACGAGTCGATCGCGCGGGCCGTCGGACTGTCCGGGCAGGAGATGGAGGACATGTTCCGCCTCCTCGCCATCGCCAAGATCGAGGACCGCTTCGTGGTCCCCAGCGCCGCCCGCGCCGACGCCGACGCGCTGGCCGATTCCCACCCGCTGGACGAAGCCGGCCAGGGCTGCCCCGTCGGTGCGCTGCCCGAACCCCGGGTGATGCTCAACCTCGGGGATACCAGGAGGCGTTCGTGATCCGGCACCCGATGAGGGGCGATGCACTGGTACGCCTGGTCGCGGGCTGCGTCTTGCAGTACCCCGGCGACTACTTCCACGACGAACTCCCGCGGCTCCGTGCGGCCCTCGCCGGGGCGACCGCCGAACCGGCCGCACTGCTCGGCGCGTTCCTCGACGAGGCCGAACCGCAGACCCCGATCGAGCTGTGCTCCCAGTACACCTCGACCTTCGACACCCGCAACCGGCGCTGCCTCTACCTCACCTGGTGGGTCGACGGGGACACCCGCCGGCGCGGGCTGTCCCTGGTCCGGCTGAAGCGGATCTACCGGGACTTCGGGCTGGAGTTCGCGGGCGAGGAGCTGCCCGACTTCCTGCCGGTGGCTCTGGAGTTCGCCGCCCGCGAGGAGGAGGCCGGCACCCGGCTGCTCCAGGAGCACCGGGCCGGGCTGGAGCTGCTGCGCCTCGCGCTCACCGAGTCCGGATCCCCGTACGCCCGGGTCCTGGAGGCCGTCTGCGCGACGCTGCCCGGGCCCTCCCCCGAGACCAAGGCGGAGGCGAAGGCCCTCGCGAAGAACGGGCCGCCGCAGGAGCTGGTGGGCGCGGGCTCGGCGCTCGAACCGTTCGGGCCGGGCCTCGACATGCCGGCCGACTTCCCGGGCGCGGTCCCGACCGACCTCCCCTGGCCCACGACGGCTTCCCCGGCCGCTGCCGCCGTCTCCGAAAGGATGCCCGCCTGATGGACCTCCTCCTGTGGGGCGTACTGCCGTACGTCTCGATCGCCCTGCTGATCGCGGGCACGGTCTGGCGGGCCCGGTTCGACAAGTTCGGCTGGACCACGCACTCCTCGCAGCTGCACGAGTCGCGGCTGCTGCGCATCGGCTCGCCGCTCTTCCACTTCGGCATGCTCTTCGTGGTCCTGGGCCACGTGGTCGGCCTGCTCGTCCCGAAGAGCTGGACCGACGCGGTGGGCCTGAGCGACCACGCCTACCACCTGATGGCGGTCTCCACCGGCACGGTGGCGGGCGTC
Source organism: Streptomyces sp. NPDC051563 (assembly GCF_044454225.1). Lineage (NCBI taxonomy): Bacteria > Bacillati > Actinomycetota > Actinomycetes > Kitasatosporales > Streptomycetaceae > Streptomyces > Streptomyces sp. NPDC051563. Next base: position 16,575 of record NZ_JBITDL010000003.1, on the reverse strand, counting down.
GCGGCCGCCGCCGGCATCGGGATCCTGGTCTACCGCCGCTTCAAGGTGCCGGCCGTGCGCCGCGCGACGCTGCGCAGCGACCACCTGATGTACACGTTCCTGCTCGGCGCGATGGTGCTGGGCCTCACGGCCACCCTCCTCAACTCGACCGGGATGACGAACGACTACAACTACCGCGACGGCATCTCGCTGTGGTTCCGCAGCCTGTTCACCTTCACCCCGGACTACCACCTGATGGCGGGCGCCCCGCTCGCCTTCAAGCTGCACATCCTGTTCGGCTTCACGCTGTTCGCGCTGATCCCGTACTCGCGGCTGGTGCACGCCTTCTCCGTCCCGGTGAAGTACCTGTTCCGGCCGTACGTGGTCTACCGCAAGCGGGACCCGGAGCAGCTCGCCGACCGCCCGAGCAAGCGCGGCTGGGAGCGGGTCTCGTGACGCCCCGAACCGGTCCCGCGGACCCCCGCCCCGGCCCCGCGAACGGCCGCTCTGGCCTAGCGCACGGCCGCCCCGGCCCCGGGCACGCCCGCCCCGCCCACTCCGTCGTGCGCAGCCCCCGCCACGCGGTCTCCGACCGGCCCTTCATCGTCATCTGGGAGGCCACCCGGGCCTGCCCGCTGGCCTGTCTGCACTGCCGGGCCGAGGCGCAGACCCTGCGCCACCCCGGGGAGCTCGACGGGGCGGACGCCCGCCGGGTGATGGACCAGATCGCCGCCTTCGGCAAGCCCAGCCCGCTCTTCGTGATCACCGGCGGGGACCCCTTCCAGCGCGCCGACCTCACCGACCTGATCGCGTACGGAACCTCGCTCGGCCTGCGCGTCGCGGTGTCCCCTTCGGGTACGCCGACGCTGACCCGGGAGAACCTCGTAGCGGTGCGGGAAGCGGGGGCCATCGCGCTCTCGCTCTCCCTGGACGGTTCGACGGCCGAGCGGCACGACGCCTTCCGCGGGGTGCCCGGGGTGTACGACTGGACGCTGGAGGGCTGGCGGGCGGCCCGGGAGCTCGGGCTCAAGGTGCAGATCAACACCACGGTCACCCGCGACAGCCTGGAGGACCTGGCCGACATCGCGGCGCTGGTCAAGCGCGAGGGCGCGATGCTGTGGTCGGGCTTCGTGCTGGTCCCGACCGGGCGCGGGGAACAGCTGGACTCGCTGACCGCCGACGAGATCGAGGACGTCCTGCACTTCCTGTACGACTGCGGGGCGGTGATGGCCACCAAGACCACGGAGGGCCACCACTTCCGGCGGGTCGTGCTCCAGCGCACCGTGCTGGACGCGCGCGGCGAGAAGCCCGTCCTGGGCCCGCTCCACGAGCGCCTGACGGCCCGCGCCCGCGAGCTGGGGGTCTTCGACGGGGAGCGGCGGGCCGTGCGCCGGCCGCCCATGGACGTCTCCTCGGGGCGCGGCTTCGTCTTCATCTCGCACACCGGCGAGGTGCACCCCAGCGGCTTCCTGCCGCTGTCCGCGGGCAACGTGAAGAACCACCCGCTGACCGACATCTACCGGGGCTCGGTGCTGTTCACCAAGCTCCGCGACCCCTCGCTGCTGCGCGGGAAGTGCGGGGCGTGCGAGTTCAAGACGGTGTGCGGCGGATCGCGCTCGCGGGCGTACGGCTTCACGCGCGACGTGCTGGAGGCGGATCCGTACTGCGCCTACGAGCCCGGCAGCTTCCCGTACCAGGAGGACCTCAGGGCTTTGGCCGAAAGCATGAGGCGCTGACCCACCCCGTTCCCATAAGTTCCATAGGGGAACATATCGACCACGGCTCCGGCCACGGGAGAACACAATGCGTTCAGTGATCGTCATCGGTGGCGGTATCAGCGGTCTGGCCGCCGCATGGCAGTTGCGCGGCCAGGCCGATGTGACCGTCCTGGAGAGCCACGCCAAGGTCGGCGGGAAGCTCCGGACCGGCACCATCGCCGGCATCACCGTCGACGAGGGCGCGGAATCCCTCATGGCCCTGCGCCCGGAGGCCGTGGAACTGGCCGCCGCCGTCGGACTCGGCGAGGCCCTCTGCGACCCCGCGAAGGCCCCCACCACCATCTGGACCAACGGCGCCCTGCGCCCGCTGCCCGCCGGACACGTCATGGGCGTCCCCACCGACCCCTCCGCGCTGATCGGCACCGGGCTCCTCTCCCCCGAGGGCGTGCAGCGGGTCGCCGCCGAGGAGACCCTCCCGGCCACCCCGCTCACCGAGGACTGCTCGGTCACCGAGTACCTGGCCGGCCGCTTCGGCCAGGAGGCCGTGGACCGGCTCATCGAACCCATGCTGGGCGGGGTCTACGCCGGCCTCGCCGAGCGGCTCTCGCTGCGCGCGGCCATGCCCCGGATCGCGGCCCTCGCCGAACAGGGCACCCCGCTCCTCCCGGCCCTGCGCCGGATGCGCGCGGCGGGCGCCCCCCGCTCGGGGGCCGTGGCCGTCCAGGGCGTCGTCGGCGGCACCGGGCGCTTCCCGGCGGCCGTCGCGGAGGCCTGCGGAGCCCGCATCCTCACCGGGACCACGGCCCGCTCGCTCCAGCGGGTCGCCGACGGCCGCTGGCGCGTCCAGGCCATGACCGGCGACGGCGCACTCACGATGGAGGCCGACGCGGTCGTCCTCGCCCTCCCCGCCTTCGCGGCCGCGGAGCTGCTGCGCCCGCACTCCCCGATCGCCGAGGCCGAGCTCTCCTCGATCCCGCACGCCTCGACGGCCGTCATCACCATGGCCTTCTCCCGCGCCCAGGCCCACTTCCTCCCCCAGGGCAACGGCTTCCTGGTCCCGCCGGTCGACGGCCACACCCTCAAGGCCGCCTCCTTCCTCTCCAACAAGTGGTCCTGGCTGCACGACTCGGCCCCCGAGACCTTCGTGCTGCGCGCCTCCATCGGCCGCATCGGCGAGGACGAGCTGCTCGGCCGCCCCGACCGCCACCTGGTCCGCTCGGCGATCGCCGAGCTCCACCACGCGGTGGGCCCCATGGGCGAACCCCTGGCCACCCGCGTCACCCGCTGGGACCGGGGCCTGCCCCAGTACGGCGTCGGGCACCGCGAGCGCGTCGCCCGCATCCGCGAGGCCGCCGGCAAGCTCCCGGGCATCGCCCTGTGCGGAGCCGCGTACGAGGGCGTGGGCGTGGCCGCCTGCGTCGCCACGGGGCGCGCGGCGGCGAAGCAGATCCTGACGCAGCCGTAGCGAGCCGCCCGGCCCTTCGTATCGGGCGGGTATCGGGGAGCGCTTGATTCGCCATCCGATCGGCCCGCGGGGCCGTGATGAAGGGAATCACGGCTTCCGCGGCCCTATCGTTCCCTTCAGGTACCCGCCCCGCCCCGTCCGCCGAACAGGAGTCGTCCCCGTGTCCACCCCCACCCCGGCTCCTGCCGCTCCGCGATCCGTGCGCGTGCTGCTGGTGGAGGACGACGAGCTGATGCGCCGCTCGTTCACCGTCTCCCTGGAGCGCTACGGATACACGGTGCGGGCCGCCGCCGACGGGCTCACGGGACTGGAGAACTTCCGCGACGAGGACTTCGACCTGCTGATCCTCGACGTGATGCTGCCCGGCCTCGACGGGATCGGCCTGTGCCGCAAGGTCCGGGAGACCAGCCTGGTACCGGTCCTGATGATGTCGGCGCGCGGCGACGGGCTGGACATCGTCGCCGGTCTGGAGGCCGGCGCGGACGACTACGTGGTCAAGCCGGTGGACACCAACGTGCTCGTGGCCCGCATCCGCTCGCTGCTGCGCCGGGCCACCTACGCCCCCGCCCCCGCCCCGGCAGGAGCCGGACGGGGCGCGGCCGAGGCGGCCGGACCGTCCGAGGGCGAACTGCTGGCCTTCGGGGACCTGACCATCCACACCGGCGGCCTCGACGTGGCCGTCGGCGGCACCCCGGTGGCGCTGACCCCGACCGAACTGAAGCTGCTGCTGGAGTTCGCCGCGCACCCGGGGATCGTGCTGGAGCGGCACACCCTCCTGCGCAACGTCTGGGACTACGGCTGGGACGGCGACAGCCGGGTCGTGGACCTGTGCGTGCAGCGGCTGCGCGGCAAGCTCGGCCGGGACCGGATCGAAACGGTCCGCGGTTTCGGCTACAAGCTCAGGCGTTGAGCGCGGTGCCCGCCTTCGATCGGCCGCAGCAGCCCCGGGTTCCCCTGAGCTGGAAGATCGCCGCACTGGCCGGGGCCACGGCCTGCCTGGTCGCGCTGGTGGTGGGCCTGCTGGTGCACGTGTGGACCAAGCACGACATCCGGCACCGGGCCGAACGGCAGGCCCGCGACGACGTGGTCTCGGCCACGGACGTCTACCGCCGGTCCGGGGCCCTCACCAGCGATGCCCGCCTCGACCCGGCCGACCTGCCCTACGCACTGACCAGGCCCACCGACGACGACCCGCACGTGTCGTACGGCGGGAACAGCCCCGGGAGCACGGACCCCACCGTCTGGGGCGCCCAGCGGGTCGGCGGACCGGGCACCCCGGTGCTGGCCGTCCAGGTCACCATCCACAACGAGTTCCGCGAGCTGTACCGGCTCGACCTGACCATGGCGGTGGCCTCGCTGATCGCCCTCACGGTCGTCACCCCGCTGGCGGGCTTCGGGGCCGGGGTGCTCGCCCGCCGGCTGCGGCGGGTCTCCGAGACCGCGAGCCGCATCTCCCGCGGGGACCTGGACGCCCGGACCGGACCCACCAAGGGCGGCGACGAGGTGTCCGACATCGCCGCGACCGTCGACCTCATGGCCGACACCCTCAGCCGCCGCCTGGCCGACGAGCGCCGGTTCACCGCGGACGTGGCGCACGAGCTGCGCACGCCCGTCGGCGGTCTGCTGGCCACCGCGGATCTGCTGGCGCCCGGCGAGACTGAGGATCTGCTCCGGTCCCGGGTGCGCGATCTGCGCGGGCTGGTCGAGGACCTCCTGGAGATCTCCCGGCTGGACGCGGGCGCCGAACTGCCGGTCCACGCCCGGGTCCCGCTCGGCGCGGTCGTCGCCGAGGCCGTGGCGCGCACCGGCCTCGACACCGAGGTAGACGCCCGGCCTGCCGACAGCGTGGAGACCGACCCGCGCCGCCTCGAACGGATCGTCGGCAACCTCGTCGTCAACGCCCACCGGCACGGGAAGGGTCCGGTGCGGGTCACCGTCGAGGACCGTACGGTCGTCGTACGGGACCACGGCCCGGGATTCCCCGCGCACCTGCTGCACGACGGCCCGCGCCGCTTCCAGACGGGCGCGGCGGAGCGCGGTACGGGCCACGGCCTGGGCCTGACCATCGCCGTGGGCCAGGCCGGGGTGCTCGGCGCCGAACTCCGCTTCACCAACGCCCCGGACGGCGGCGCGGTCGCCACGCTGCACTTGCCGGGCTGAGGGCCGGGCGGCTCGTCGGCTCGACGGGTCGACGGGTCGACGGCCCGACGGCCCGACGGCTCGTCAGCTACAGGACCGATACACACGGGAGCGGTCGCCGATACTCCGCGGCCCGAGCCCCGATACCTCCCCCGGACACCCTTCGAAGTGCAGCTTCCCGCGCCCGAAGAGGAGTCCCCGTGACCGCCCCCCTTGCCCCGCACCCGCACCACGCGCCGACCGGCATCGCGGCCGCCGCCACCGGCCTCTCGAAGGTCTACGGCAGCGGAGACACCCGGGTCGTCGCCCTGGACGGGGTCGACATCTCCTTCCGCGAGGGCGAGTTCACCGCGATCATGGGCCCCTCCGGCTGCGGCAAGTCCACCCTGATGCACTGCGCCGCCGGGCTCGACTCCTTCTCCTCCGGCTCCGTCCGCATCGGCACCACCGAGCTGGGCTCCCTGAACGACGAGCAGCTCACCCGGCTGCGCCGCGACCGGATCGGCTTCATCTTCCAGGCGTTCAACCTGCTGCCGACGCTGACCGCGCTGGAGAACATCACGCTGCCGCTGACCATCGCCGGCCGCAAGCCCGACAGCCAGTGGCTGGACCACGTGGTGTCGATGACCGGGCTCGCCGACCGGCTCGGGCACCGTCCCGGGCAGCTCTCCGGCGGGCAGCAGCAGCGCGTGGCGGTGGCCCGGGCCCTGGTCTCGCGCCCCGCGATCATCTTCGGCGACGAGCCCACCGGAAACCTCGACTCCCGCGCCGGGGCCGAGGTCCTGGGGTTCCTGCGCGACTCGGTGCGCGAGCTGGGCCAGACCGTGGTCATGGTCACCCACGATCCGGTCGCCGCCGCCTACGCCGACCGCGTGGTCTTCCTCGCCGACGGGCGCCTGGTCGACGAGATGCAGCAGCCCACCGCGGAGCGGGTCCTGGACCGGATGAAGGCGTTCGACGCCCGCTTCCGCACGAGCTGACCCCGCCGCGCTCCCGCACCGCACCAGCCGCCCGCCCGCTCACCCGGGCCCGCCTCCCAGGATCCGCATCCCATGTTCCGTACCGCCCTGCGCAACGTGCTCGCGCACAAGGCCCGCCTGCTGATGACCGTGTTCGCGGTCATGCTCGGCGTCACCTTCGTCACCGGCAGCCTCGTCTACGGCGACAGCCAGAAGCAGGCCAACACCGACCGGGCGAGTGCCGGCTACGACCGCATCTCCCTCAACGTCTCGCCCAACGGCGTGCCCGGCGGCCCGCCCGGCACCCTCGACGCGCGCACCGCGGCCTCCCTGGCCGAGGTCCCCGGCGTCGCCGCCGCCGCGGGCCGGGTCAGCGGCTTCGCCGCCGTCGCCGACCGCGAGGGCCGGCTGCTGGGCAGCGCCGACTTCCGCAAGGGCGGCAACTTCGCCCCGGCCAAGGACGGAAGGGACCCGGCCTACGCGTTCACGGAGGGATCCGGCCCGGGCGACGGCAAAACCGTCGCCCTCGACCAGGCCTCCGCCGCCAAGGGCGGCTACCGCGTCGGGGACACCGTGCGCATCGGTACGAGCACCGGCGCCGGGTCCTACCGGCTCAGCGGCATCTTCCGTACCGACGTCTCCAAACTGACCCCCGGCGGCAGCCTCGTGCTCTTCGCCGACGCCACCGCCCAGCAGTTGTTCCTCCAGCCCGGCCATTACACGGACATCGAGATCACGGCCGCCCCCGGCACACCCGCGACGCAGCTCCTCGACCGGGTCGAAGCCGTGATCCCCAAGGACTCCACCGCGGTCACCGGCGCCCAGCTCGCCCGGCTCCACGCCAACCTCGCCTCCACCGGCAGCGACACCATGAGCCAGATCATGGTGGGCTTCGCCGCGGTCGCCCTGTTCGTGGCCACCTTCCTGATCTCCAACACCTTCACCATGCTGGTCTCCCGCCGCACCCGGGAGCTGGCCCTGATGCGGGCCGTCGGCGCCACCCGCAAGCAGGTCCGCCGGATCCTGCTCACCGAGTCCGTCCTCGTCGGCCTGATCGCCTCCGTGGGCGGCATCGTGGCCGGCACCGGGGTCGCCGCCCTGCTCCAGAGCGTCTTCTCCTCCGCCGCCCGCCCGGACGCCCCGCTGACCCTGCTCCCCTCCACGGTGGTCATCGCGCTGCTGGTCGGCACCGCCCTGCCCGTGATCGCCGCCTGGGTGCCCGTCCGGCGGGCCATGGCCATCCCGCCCGTCGCCGCGCTCGGCGCTGCCGAACCCGCCGCCCCCGCCCGGGTCGGCTCCCTGCGCACCGGGATCGGCGCCGCCCTGCTGCTCACCGGCCTGGCCACGGCCCTGTACGGAGCCCTCACCGCGTCGGACACCCAGGACGCCCGGACCGTCATCGCCCTCGGCGCGGCCCTCACCCTGACCGGCGCGCTCGCCCTCATCCCCCTCCTGGCCCAGCCGTTCACCGCCCTGCTCCGCCCGCTGCTGCTCCGCTTCAGCCCGGTGCACGGCGACCTCGCCGCCCGCAACACCGTGCGCGACCCGCGGCGTACCGGCGCCACCGCCTCGGCGCTCGCCATCGCCCTCGCCCTCGCCTCGGGCCTGTCGGTCCTCGGCGCCTCCGCCACCCAGTACCTCGACGGCGCGACCACCCGGGACATCACCGGCGACTACCTGGTGCAGGCCCCCTCGGGCGGCCAGCGGCTGACCCCCGCCACCGCCGAGCCCCTCAAGAACCTGTCCGGCGCCACCTTCAGCCCCCTCAACCAGTCCACCGAGTACCGGATCGGCGGCGTCCCCTCCGTCCTGACCGGCGTCGACCCCGCCGCCATCGGCCGCCTCGTGCGCTACGAGGTGACCGCGGGCTCCCTCGACAGCCTCGGCCAGGGCAAGGTCGCCGTCGCCGACTACAAGGCCCGGGCCAACGGCTGGAAGGTCGGCCAGAGCCTCCCCGTGAAGCGGCTGGACCAGCAGGGCGAGATCACCATCGGCGCGATCTACCACGCGGACGAGCAGAGCAAGGTGCTGCCCAGCATCACCGCACCCGACTCCCTGGTCGCCCGCTTCGACCCCGCCCCGAACACCGACGCGATCGTCGTGGCCACCGCGGGCGGACCCGGCCGGGCCCAGCTCGCGAGCGTCGTCCAGGCACTCGGCGACAACCCCGCCCTGTCCGTCCTCGACAAGGAGGCCATCCGGGCGGAGGACACCAGCGGCATCGGCGACCAGCTCGACATCTTCTACGCGATGCTCAGCATGGCTCTGGTGATCGCGGCCCTGGGCATCGCCAACACCCTCGCGATGTCCGTGCTCGAACGCCGCAAGGAGATCGGCACGCTCCGCGCCCTCGGCCTGGACCGCACCGGAGTGACCCGGATGATCCGCATCGAGGCCCTGCTCGTCGGCGCCCTCGGCGCGACCATCGGCACCGTCATGGGGGTCTTCACGGGCTGGGCCCTCGGCAACACCCTCCAGGAGAGCGTCGCCGGATACGCACTGGTCATCCCCTGGGGCCAGCTGGCCCTCGGGGTGCTGCTCGCCATGGCCGGCGCCCTGCTCGCCTCCCTCTGGCCGGCCCGCCGGGCCGCCGGCGTCGACATCCCCGCCGCCACGGCCGCCCACTGACCGCTCGCGCGCACCCCGCCCCCACGTGCCCCGAATGGGTCAGCGCGGGGGCGGGGTGCGCGCGGCGCGCCCAGGATGAAGACATGCCGACACACGCCCTGCGGGTCGCCGCTGCCGCTGCCGCCGCCGCCGCCCTGCTCGCCACCAGCGCCTGTTCCGACGGCGGAGGCAAGGAGAAGAGGGGCAAGGACGGGGCCGCGCAGGGCATCAAGAAGCCCGAGTGGGGCGAGTGCCAGGCCCCCTCCCCCGCCGAGGGAGTCGGGCAGGTCCCCGGCAAGGACTGGCAGTGCGCCGTCCTCGACGTGCCCCTCGACTACGCCCAGCCGGAAGGGGAGACGATCCCGCTGGCCCTGATCCGGGCGAAGGCCCGGGACAAGAACAAGCGGATCGGTTCGCTCGTCTTCAACTTCGGCGGCCCCGGCGGCTCCGGCATCAGCACCCTGCCCGGCGCGGCGAAGGACTACGGGGCCCTGCGCGAGCGCTACGACCTGGTCAGCTTCGATCCGCGCGGGGTGGGCCGCAGCGCGCCCGTGCTGTGCGAGGACGACAAGGGGCTCGACGCCTACTACGCCGCCGACTCCAGCCCCTCGACTCCGGAGGAGGAGAAGCAGTTCCTCGCCACCTCCAAGAAGTACAAGGAGGCCTGCGAGAAGAGGTCGGGCAAGGTGCTGCCCCACGTCGGCACCGAGAACGCGGCCCGGGACCTGGACCGGCTCCGCCAGGCCCTCGGCGACGAGAAGCTGAACTACTTCGGCATCTCCTACGGAACCGAGCTCGGCGGGGTCTACGCCCACCTCTTCCCCAAGAACGTCGGCCGGGCCGTCTTCGACGCCGTGGTCGACCCGACCAAGAACTCCGAGGAGGGCGCCCTCGGCCAGGCCAAGGGCTTCCAGCTCGCGCTCGGCAACTTCGCCCAGGACTGCGTGAACCGCGGCGACTCCTGCCAGCTCCAGGGCAGCACCGCCAAGGAGATCGAGGCGAACATCATCAAGCTCCAGAAGGAGCTGGCGGCCAAGCCCATCCCCGGCTCCGGCGACCGGCTCCTCACGGACGACGCCGCGACCAACGGCATCGCCTTCGCCCTGTACTCCAAGGAGGCCTGGCCCCTGCTGGAACAGGGCCTCGACGAGGCCGAGGGCGGCCAGGGGCAACTGCTGCTCGCCATGTCGGACGCGCTCAACGGCCGCGATCCCAAGGGCACTTACAGCAACATCGGATCGGCCAACACCGCCATCAGCTGCGCCGACTCCAAGGACCGCTACACGCTGGCGCAGACCAAGGCGAAGCTGCCGGAGTTCCGTGCCGCCTCGCCCGTCTTCGGGGACTTCCTCGGCTGGGCCATGATGAGCTGCACCGACTGGCCCGTGGCCGGCGTCTGGAACACCCCGGACGTCTCCGCCCCCGGCTCGGCTCCCATCCTGGTGATCGGCAACACCGGTGACCCGGCGACCCCGTACGAGGGCGCCCGCAAGATGGTGGAGCGGCTCGGCCCCGGCGTCGGCGTGGAACTCACCTTCAAGGGCGAGGGACACGGCGCCTACAACAGCGGCGACCCCTGCGTGCAGCAGGCCGTCAACACCTACCTGCTCGACGGGAAGGTGCCCGCCGCGGGCACGGTCTGCACGGCGTCGGCCTCCCCGCCCCCGAGCTCGCCCGTTTAACCCCGGCCCCGGCACGCCGGAGGGACCGCACCTCGCGCGAGCGAAGTACGGCCCCTCCGGGCGACGGCCAGTGAACCGCCTACGAGTAGACCGGCTGCTAGTAGACCGGCTTCTCGGGCTCGATCTGGTGGACCCAGCCGATGACTCCGCCGCCGACGTGGACCGCGTCCGCGAAGCCCGCGGACTTCAGGACCGCGAGGACTTCCGCACTGCGGACACCCGTCTTGCAGTGCAAGACGATGCGCTTGTCCTGCGGCAGGTCCGCCAGGGCGGTGCCCATCAGGAACTCGCCCTTGGGGATCAGCTTCGCACCGGGGATCGAGACGATCTCGTACTCGTTGATCTCGCGGACGTCGATGATCTCGATCGGCTCGTCGTTGTCGATCCACTCCTTGAGCTGCTTGGGAGTGATCGTGGAGCCGAGCGCGGCCTCCTGGGCCTCCTCCGACACGACGCCGCAGAAGGCCTCGTAGTCGATGAGCTCGGTGACGGTCGCGTTCGGACCGCAGACCGCGCAGTCGGGGTCCTTGCGGACCTTGACCTGGCGGTACTGCATCTCCAGGGCGTCGTAGATCATCAGGCGGCCGACCAGCGACTCGCCGACGCCGGTGAGGACCTTGATGGCCTCGGTGACCTGGATGGACCCGATGGACGCGCAGAGCACGCCCAGCACGCCGCCCTCGGCGCAGCTCGGGACCATGCCCGGCGGGGGCGGCTCCGGGTAGAGGCAGCGGTAGCACGGGCCGTGCTCGGACCAGAAGACCGAGGCCTGGCCGTCGAAGCGGTAGATCGAGCCCCAGACGTACGGCTTGTTCAGCAGCACGCAGGCGTCGTTGACGAGGTAGCGCGTGGCGAAGTTGTCCGTGCCGTCGACGATGAGGTCGTACTGGCTGAAGATCTCCATCACGTTGTCGGCTTCGAGCCGCTCCTCGTGAAGGACCACGTTGACGTACGGGTTGATGCCCAGCACGCTGTCGCGGGCCGACTCGGCCTTGGAACGGCCGATGTCCGCCTGGCTGTGGATGATCTGGCGCTGCAGGTTCGACTCGTCGACCTCGTCGAACTCCACGATGCCCAGCGTGCCGACGCCGGCCGCGGCCAGGTACATGAGGGCGGGAGAGCCGAGGCCGCCCGCGCCCACGGCGAGCACCTTGGCGTTCTTCAGGCGCTTCTGGCCGTCCATCCCGACATCGGGGATGATCAGGTGACGCGAGTACCGGCGGACCTCGTCAACGGTGAGCTCAGCTGCTGGCTCGACCAGGGGTGGCAGCGACACGGGGACTCCAGGGTCATCCCCGCGGAAGCGGGGAGCTTTTGTAGGTTGTTCTATCCCGTAACACTGCCACGCCCTCTTTCATTCCAAGACACCCGTCCCAATCCGCGAGACGATTTCGTCCCAGTACCCGGGCATCGACGCCCAGGGGTCCCGGTCCCCGGCCCCGCGCCGGTCGGTGAACCAGATGGTCCCCGCGCCCTGCCAGCGGGCGATCCGCAGCGCCTCCTCCAGGTGCGTGCGCGGGACTCCGTGCACGAGGTGGCAGAAGGTCTCGGGCGGATGGTCCGCCGTCCACTCCGCCACCTGCGACCACCGGTAGTCGGCCCAGGTTCCGGAGAAGGTGACCAGCTGGTCGGCGGTCTCCGTGTACCCCTCGTAGGGGTGGGTGCCGTGTCCGAGGACGATCCGCAGGCCCTCGCCGAGCCCCCGCAGGGTGTCCGCGACCCGGCGCACGGCGGCCAGTTCCGCCTTCCCGGCGGGGGCGTCCGCGAGGTAGAAGCCGTCGGTCGCGTACCAGTCCCGGAAGCGGTGGGCGTCGGAGACGAGCTCCCCGAACGACCGTTCCCCGTCTCGCATCGCGAGATGACCGAGGACCGAGCCACCCGCGCTGCGGAGTTTCGCGGCCGCCTCCGTGCAGTGCGGGTCGGGCCGGCCGCCCGGGCCGTCCGTGACGTTCAGGACGGCCCAGTGCAGCGGGGTGCCGGGCCGGGTCAGCTCTCCCCATTCCACCGGTGCCAGCAGCGGGTGCGCGTACCCGGGGACCCCCAATCCCAGCCGGCCCGCCTCGGTGGCCGCCTGGCCGGCGGCCGGCGGGGTGGTCAGATGCGGCACGCCGCCTCCATCCAGATGTCCGCGAGGGACTCCTCCAGGTTGATCCGCGGCCGCCAGCCGAGCCGGTCGCGGGCGGTACGGACGTCCGCCTGCTGCCAGGCTCCGCAGCCGTCCGGGTAGGGGTACGGGGGCTGGGCCGTCGCGGCGGCGATCTGCTCGGCCGTGGCCTCGGAGCGCGGGGAGCCGATGGCGGCGAGCCCGGCGGGCCGGCCGGGATGCCCGTGGGCCTGCGGGTGCTGGGCGTGCTGCGGTACGTCGACCTCGTGCAGCGAGCCTCCGTACCCGGCGACCCGTGCCAGCACGGCGGCCGCGTCGCGCAGCCGGACCGCCCGGCCGGTGCCGATGTTGACGACGCCCTGGGCCGCCGACAGCGAGGCGGCGTGCACCGCCCGCGCCACGTCCCGTACGTCGACGAAGTCGCGCTGGACGCCGAGCCCGCTGAGCTTGAGCTCGCCGTCCCCGGACTGCATGGCGCGCCGCATGGCCTCGGCCAGCCGGCCGAGGGGGGATCCCGCGGGGGTGCCGGGGCCGACGGGCGAGAAGACCCGCAGGACGACCGCGTCCAGCCCGGAGCCGAGGACCAGCTCGGTGGCGGCCAGTTTGCTGACTCCGTACGGCCCTCCAGGTCTGGGCACGGCGTCCTCGGCCGTGGAGGACCCGGGCTGGCTGGGCCCGTACTCGGCGGCGCAGCCGAGCTGGACGAGCCGGGCACCACAGCCGCTGCGGCGCAGCGATTCGCAGATGGTGGCGACGGCGACGGTGTTGTGCCGGGTGAGCTCGCGGGCGCCGCCCCGGGTGGCTCCCGCGCAGTTGATGACGACGCCCGGGTGTACGGCGTCGAGGAACCGGGTGAGCGCACCGGGGCTGCCGGTGGCGAGGTCGAAGCGGACGTCGGCGTCGTCCCCGCGGCCGAGCGCGGTGAGCTGGACCGCGGGGTCGGCGAGCAGCCGGTCCGCGACGTAACGCCCGAGGTATCCGTTGGCTCCGATCAGCAACACCCTCATCGCGCGGCCCCTTGGTTGGTTGGCTGGCCGGTCATGTCCTGTTTCTCCTTGCTGGGTGGGTGGATCGGGGTGGGGGGTACGGCGCTTCGGCGTGTGCTTCCGAAGGGTTCAGGGCCGCTGCGCGTGCGCGGAGGCCCGCGACAGTGCGAGGACGGCGGGTACGAGGACTCCCGCGGCGGCGGCGAACGGCGCCGCCGGGACCGGGAGCAGGGCGAGTACGAGGGCCAGCGCCGCGGCGAGGGCTCCGCGCGGGGCTCCGTGGCGGAGCAGCAGCCGGGTCAGCAGGAGCAGCACCGCGAGCGGTACGGCCACCGCCAGGGGGGTCCCGGTCAGCGCGGCCGCCCCCGCGGCGGCCGCTGCGTACAGCGCGAGCGTGCCGATCAGCAGCGGTCGCACCCCGTCGGCGAAGTCCTCCAGGGCCCGGCTCCCGGCGAGCCTGCGCCGGGCGAGGGCGGCGAAGACGGAGCCGGCCAGGTGTCCGGGAGCGACGGCCACGGCCAGGGCGGCCCCGAGCGGGGTCCCGTGGCGGTGGACGGCCCAGCCGACGGCGGCGGCGGCCAGCAGGTACGCGGCGGCGGGGAACCGGCCCCCGGCGGCCCGGCCGGGCCGGCCGAGCGCGGCCACGGTGACGAGCACCGCCAGGGCTCCGGCCCAGGGCACACCGGCGGCGGCCGCGCCGAGGGCGAGGGCCCCGGGCAGCAGCGCGTAGCCGAAGCCCCGTACCGCCTTGGCGTGGACCGGGATGCCGGCCGGCGGGGCGGGCTGGGCGGCGTCGCGGGAGCTCCGGGCGTAGAGCTCCTCCGCGAGGGAGAAGACGTCCCGGTGGCGGAACCGGGCGGCGGTGCGGTCGGTGATGCCGTGCGCCTCCAGCCCGGCGGCGATCTCCAGCGGGTCCACGGCGTGCTCGCAGAGCTCCCGGTGGCGGTGGAGCAGCGCCTTGACGGGGTCCCCGGCGGAGCGGGCCCTGCGCGGCGGGGGCGGGTCCAGCGGGGGGACGGCTTCGTCCAGCGGCACGGTCATGCGGAGGCCTCCGAACCGGCGGGGTGCCCGGCCCGCACGGCGGACGGGACACCGGATTCGGTGTGCGGGGCGGCCCAGGTGGGGGTGGCCCAGTGGCCCGGCACGCGGGCCTCGGGCGGCTGCTCGAAGGGCACCCCGGTGCCGTCGGGACGGGCCGGGCCGTGGGCCAGGAGGTGCAGGTAGGACTGCTGGAAGGCGGCGACGTTCTGCTCGACGGTGAAGAGTTCGAGGGCCCGCGCCCGGGCGGCCGACCCGAGCCGCTGGGCCCGCTCGGGGTCCTGCAGCAGCGTGATGCAGGCCTCGGCGAGTGCGCGCGGATTGCGCGGCGGCACCACGAGCCCGGTCCCGCCGATCACCTCGACCACGGCTCCGACGTCGGTGGACACGGTGGCCCGGCCGCAGAACATCGCCTCGGCCAGGGTGATGGGGAAGCCCTCGATGACGGAGGAGAGCACCACCACCCGCCCGGAGCCGTACGCGCGGGCCGGGGAGGGCACGTCGGGTCCGCCGATCTCCTCGAAGGTGACCGGGTTCTCCCCGACCGCGTGGGCGTCGGCGGCCTCGTCGGGGAAGAGCTGCGCGGCGAGCGAGCGGCAGTCGGCGAGGTAGCCGTGCCCAACCGCGTGGTTCCCCGCCCCGGCCTCGGTCGCGGATCCCGCGCTCGCGGAGCCCGCGCTGCCCACCGCGGTCGCGAAGATCCGCAGCCGGGCGCGCGGTTCGGCCTTGCGCACCTCGGCGAAGGCGTGCAGCAGGGCGATCAGGTCCTTGGCGGGGTCCACCCGGCCGACCCAGATGAGGGTGTGCGGGTCCCCGCACGCGGGGTCCTCGCCCACCGCGGCGAATCGGTCCGCCTCCATCCCGGGGTAGACCGTGCGCAGCCGCTCGCGGGAGGCTCCGCAGCGTTCCTGCCAGCGCCGGGCGTGCGCGTTGCCGGGGGTGAGCAGGTCGGCCTGGGCGTAGATCTCGCCGGCCAGCCGGGTGTGGAAGGCCGCGAGCAGGGCCCGTACGGCCGGCCGCTCGTCCCGGGCGGAGGTCTCCAGGTAGTGGGCCCGGAGCTGGACCCCGTACTCGGTGACCAGGAGCGGCACTCCGAAGAAGCGTTTGGCCAGGAGGCCGGGGAGGGCCGCCACCCCGCCCGCGGCGGCGTGGCAGACGTCGACCTCGCGCAGGTCCTCGTACCAGTCCAGGGACAACGGCCGCAGCATCCGCTCCAGTTCGTCCACGAACTCCAGCAGGTCCGCGACCTGTGCCCGCTGTACGGCCCGGCTCGCCTCGGGGGCGCGGCAGGCGGACTCCACCGCCCGTACGGCCGTCTCCGAGCGCAGTGCCGCGTACAGCCCGCCCTGTTCCGAGGCGAGCCCGGCGAGCCCGTACAGCCCGTCCGCGAACCGGGCGGGGTCGGCTCCGCAGATCCCGCGGACCAGTTCGGTGAAGGCGGCGGCGAAGCGGCGCCGCTCGCGCCGCCGGTAGCTGCGCCCGTCGTCGGCCGGTGCCCACAGCGGGGCGGTCCGCACCCGGGTGACGTGGACGGGCAGCGGCACGTGGCCGCGCTCCTCCTGCTCGGCGCTGCGGCTCAGGGCGTAGAGCTCGAACTCGTGCTGGGGAAGCCCGCGCACGAGCCGGTCGCACCACAGCCTCGCTTCCCCCGTGGCATACGGATAACCACCTTCCGTGAGCAGTCCGATCCGCACGAGTGGCACCCCCGATCTCCCGTTTCAGGCGGTCTCCGTCGGTCCGGCGACCCGCCGGATACGAACTCAAGCGGATATGCCGAAGGGGGGGGGGGGGGGGGGGGGGGGGCGCCCCCCCCCGGGGGGGGGGGTGGGGGGGGGGCCGGAGGGGGGGGGGGGGGGGCGGCGAGTAACAAGTGGGGGGGCCCCCGCGCGGGGCCCCCC